>NZ_JBHRSA010000034.1:0-172551 GCF_042643145.1 Virgibacillus xinjiangensis | reverse complement strand
AGACTGATCTTGCATTTGAAGCACCTCCAATATTGATTAGGTGTCCAATAATTGGGGTGCAGTACAGTTTTACGAGGAGGCTCGGGCGTTCGTCCGCGGAAAGGGAATGGTCTGTGCTCCTGGAGGCAAGAAAAAAAGCTTGTAGAAAAACACGAGGTTTCTCTACAAGCTGAGAAGCTGTATGAAATATACAGCTTCTCCTTCCAAGTTGTTTAGTTGTTTCCTTGATTCTGCACCATTTTGATCATGGTATTAGCAAGTGCTTGTTGTTCTTCTTCAGAAGCAGCGTTCCATAGTTCTCTCAATACTGCTTCCTCACTATTCTTCGCTTCCACATTCTGAGCCAGGTAGTCCCCGACTTCTTCGGCCATATTGGAAATGGTCTGTTGGCTCATTCCCTGCTGTTGTGCCTGTTGCAGCTTGTTCGCTAAGAAGCCTTTCCAAGAATCAAAGTTATCCAACACTGACATAGCTTATCCTCCTTCAATATTATCATGTATAGTATTTGAAGTAACCAATGGTTTATACATGCTTGAAGGAAGAATTATATCTACCATCCGCCACTGATTTTAATAATTTCTCCTTGAATATAGGAGGATTTCTTTTCCAGCAGGAAACTTACGACATGAGCTACTTCGTCCGGTTTTCCTGCCCGGCTTAAAGGAATTTCTTCCATGATTGCCTCTCTTTCCTCACGCGAGATCTGTTGATTCATTTTCGTTTCAATAAACCCTGGACTGACGGCATTAACGAGAATTCCGCTGGGACCAGCTTCCTTTGCCAGAGCCTTGACAAACGCATTCTGAGCTCCTTTGACCGAAGAATAGATCACCTCGTTGCTTGCCCCCTCTTCTCCCCAAATAGAAGTGACTAGGACGATATTGCCAGCTTTGTCCTGGATCATACGAGGAAGTAAATGCTTGGTAATCATCCAAGGAGCCTTCACATGAAGCATGAGCATTTCATCCATGATTTGTTCAGGGGCTTCTTGAAAAAGCCCGTAATGAGCCATTCCACTGGCAAACACAATATGATCCACTGGGAAGACCAGTTCTGTCAGAAACCTTTTGATTTCCTCTTCCCTCGACAAGTCAGATTGAATGACCGCAAGAACGGATTCTCCCTCCAACTCTTCCCTCAGCGTATCGATCGGCTGCCTGTTTCGGTTGAAATGAAGAAGCAGATGATATCCCTCTTCGGCAAGCCTCCGGCTGATCGCTATCCCGATATCACCGCTAGCACCGACTACTAATACATTTTTCTTCACCGTCAGCTCATTCTCCTGCGATGGTAAGGACGGTTATCCGGTCTTCTTCCATCCAAGTGCGTAAAAACCCATTGGCATCCTCAAGTGTCAATTGCTCAATTTGTGGAATGATTTCAAATAAATCAAGACCAAACATATGATAATGCGTATACTTGCTTGCAATGAACTCCAGAGAGTTCATCGACCGGAGGAGCTGGCCGATTTTCTTCTTCTTCATTCGGTCGAATTCATCAGCATTCAACTCCGCCTGGTTCGTGGATAGCAATAGTTCCTTCATTTTGGCAGAGAATCGCTCAGGGTCTTCCGTATTCCCACCAATCAAGGTATAGCCGAAGTTTTTCTCCAGGGTCGTTTCAAAGTGAAAACTGCTGTCAATCAGATTTTCTTCATATAATTGCTGGTAAAAATCTCCGCTGGTAGAAAAATAATGATCCAGCAACATATTGATCAGCAGGTCTTTCTTGAGAAGTTCATCCCGGTCCAAGACAGTAGAAGAATCTTTTATGCCGACAGTACACTTTGGAACAGATACAGGCATAATCATTTTTTCTTCCCTCTTTACTACTTCTTTCGGCTCATCCGGAAACTCCCTGTCTATTTCCTCCATTTTCTGAAAGTCTTTCCGCTTCTGGTTTTCTTCAATCAGTTCGAACATGCTATCCTGATCAAAGTTTCCAGCAATGAAGAGTACCATGTTCTCAGGGTGGTAGAACGTGTTATAGCATGTGTAAAGGTCATCTTTCGTGATGGAAGTGATCGAGTCGACCGTACCGGCAATATCTACATTGACCGGATGATGATGGAACATGCACTTGATGGTTCCCATGAACGACTGCCAGTCCGGCTGATCATCATACATTTTTATCTCCTGTGAAATAATTCCTTTTTCTTTCTCTACAGATTCCTCTGAAAAATAAGGGTTCTGTACAAAATCGATCAGTGTCTCTACATTTTTCTCGATATGATCTGTTGCAGCAAAAAGGTATGCAGTTTTGGTGAATGAAGTATAGGCATTCGGAGAAGCACCTTGCTTTGTGAAATCTGCAAACACATCCCGATCTTCTTTCTCAAATAGCTTATGTTCTAGAAAATGGGCGACTCCTTCCGGCACAGTTATTTTTTCTTTCCTATCAATCGGTACGAACCGCTGATCAATCGAGCCATAATCTGTTGTAAATAAGGCATAGGTTTTGGACATTTCCTGTTTGGGCAAGAGATATACCGATAGACCATTCTCCAGTTTTTCGGAGTACAGTGTTTCATTTATATACTCATACGTGTGCTTATTCATCTAAACTCCCTCCTTTGCTCGTCAACAGGTAAACAGTGTCTTCCTGTACCTTCCCAGCCACTTCAATAACCTGTTCTTTCGTCACTTTCTGAATCGCATCCATAAGCTGCTGTGGGCTGCGCTCTACAGATGCAGCTTCCTGTTGATAAAGCAGTTCTATCATTCCCTGCGGATGATCCATGGTTTCAAGTAGCTGATTCATAATAAGGTCCTTTGTCTCAGACAACTGTTCTTCTGTAAAATCGCCTTTTCTCATAGCTTCCAGCTGTAGTCTTATAATATCTCTTGCTTTCTCGTAATCGCCTGGGGCTATCCCGCTGAATACAAGCATCAACCCTTTATGACTTTCCAGTCTTGAGGCAGCATAATAAGCAAGACTATTCTTCTCACGTACATTAATAAACAGTTTGGAACTCGGGAACCCTCCAAAAAGTCCGTTAAAGACCTGAAGAGCCGGGTATTCTTTGTCACCAAACGTCGTATTCGTCCGATAACCGATATGGAGCTTGGCCTGATTAACCTGCTCTTCCTCCACTACTTCCTTTGGCTCTTGGATATCCTTATCCTTTTTATCGGAAGCTGGCGGCCTGCTTTCAGTCTTCTCCTTGTGTGAGAAAGCTTTTTCCATCTCGTTAAGCATTTCTTGAGGATTGAAATCCCCAGTGACATAGATATCCATTTGGTCTTGTGCAAGCATTCCCCGATAATGCACATATAAATTTTCAGGGGTCAATGTCTGCAAATCTTCCATATAGCCATGTACATGGAGTTGATATGGTTCATCTTTACACATTTCATCAATTAGCCTCATATTGGCATATTGCATTTTATCATCTTTAACGGAGCTTATTTTTTGTTTTAGCGTTTCTTTTTCCCGCTGGAATGCCTTGTTTTCAAAAGCTTCTCCGTCAGTGTTCGGTTCAAATACGATTTCCCTGAGAAGGTTGACCCCTTCCTGAACGATGGAGCTGCCATCAGGGATGAACTTTTCATTCGCGATATCGAGCCGGAAAGTGATGATATGATTTTCACCCTTTTTCCCTCCATTTATGGAGAAAGATGCTCCATATAGTTCATCCAACCTGCGTTGCAACTCTTTCCTGCTGGGGTAATTCTCTGTTCCTTGTTTCAGAATATATGGCAGCAGTGCCCTCTTGGTAATAGTTTCCCTTTTTAATGGTGCTTTCAGCTTTACAGCAAAATGGATGGTCTTGAACTTTTTGCTCTCCACAAAATGAAAGTTGATACCATTTCTGCTCATGCGCTGTTCTTCAATTATTGTCATTGCATAGCCTCCAGTCCGATAAGAATCCAACATTATTCTGTACAATTTTTCCAGTTAGCATCCATTATACGGTAAAAAAAAAAGACTTGCTATGAATTCATAGCAAGTCTTCGGCATGATACCCCGGATTAATTACGCGTTCTGAGTACATGGAAGCTGAATGTATCGGAACGAAAATAGTTGGAAGAGTACAGTACCGGCTCATCCTCTGCTGTATAATGCATCTGTTTCAATAGCAATAAGGATTGATCCGGCTCACAATTGAGCAGGTCATAAATTCGGTCGTGATAGCTGATTGGCTCAATATATGTGACCGCATATTCTATTCGTTTCCCTGAATGTTCTTCCATAACTTTGAAAAGGGAGTCCTCTTTATTTACAGACTCAATCGGGACCAGACCTTCAGGAACCTTATCAATGCAAAATACGACGGGACGTCCGTCAGCTGTCCTGATTCGTTCAATTTTTGCCAGCTGTTCCACTTTGACAGGCGAGAATCTCATGGAATCCTCGTCCGTAGGGCCAAGTATTTCCGTACTCAGGTATTGGGACCCTGCAGTTTTACCGGATTGTTCAATCATAAATGTCACACTATTCAACTGTTCTATGCCAGAGGAAAATATCGGCTTGGCATTTACAAACGTACCTACACCATGACGACGTGTAACCACATTATCCTCTTCCAGTATGCGGAGTGCCTCACGTAAAGTCGCACGGGATACTCCAAGCTGTTTGGATAATTGAAATTCGGAAGGAAGCTTTTCTTTTTCCTTATACACTCCGTTCTCTATATCTCTTTTAATCTCATCAATTACCTGTAGATACAAGTGTCTTGCATCTGTTTTAATCGACAAAGACTCCCCCTCCTTTCCTGTTGATTAGACATCAGACGTTCAACCGGAAGTTGTCTTATAATAATATAGCATTTTTCAGAGAAATAATAAATACACGAAAATACTTCTGTATTCTCTCGATTATATAATCAAAACCAGTATGCAGGCCTCTAGCCATCCATGCATACTGGTTTTTAGACTTTCCTGTGTATTAAGAGGATTTTTCCTCCGGACTACTGGGGACTAGAACGGATCTAGGCTTACTACCCTCATAAGGTCCGACAATCCCTCTATCCTCCATGGCATCTATGAGCCTAGCAGCCCGGGTATAACCGATGCGAAAACGTCTTTGAAGCATAGATACACTAGCACTCTGCATTTCAGTTATCAATTGCACGGCTTCTTCATACAGGTCATCATCCACTTCCTCTGCAGCTTCGTTCGTATCCTCTGGAATCATCTCCTCCTGATAAGCAGCCTTTTGTTGGTCAATACAGTGATCAACAACACGCTCAACTTCCTCGTCCGATAGAAAAGCTCCCTGAACACGGGTCGGTTTGGAGTTACCGACAGGCATGTACAGCATATCACCTCTGCCCAGCAGTTTCTCTGCACCACCCGTATCTAAAATTGTACGGGAATCCGTTGCAGAAGATACACTAAAGGCGATTCTTGAAGGAATATTCGCCTTGATGACGCCTGTAATGACGTCTACGGATGGCCGCTGGGTCGCAATAATCAAATGGATGCCGGCGGCTCTTGCCATTTGTGCAAGCCTTGTAATGGCATCTTCTACATCATTGGAAGCGACCATCATCAAATCGGCCAATTCATCGACCAGGACAACAATGTAAGGCAGATTAGGTTGGGCCTCGTCTTCCCCGACCGTCTGGTTGTACTTTCGGATATAATCATTATAGCCCTCTATATTTCGAGTACCTGTATCAGAAAATAGTTCATATCTTCTTTCCATTTCGGAAACCACTTTTTTCAGCGCCCTGGATGCTTTTTTCGGGTCGGTTACAACAGGGGCAATCAGGTGAGGGATACCATTATATACATTCAGCTCCACCTTTTTCGGATCGATCATCATCATTTTTACTTCATGCGGCTTGGTTCTCATCAAGATTGTTGTGATAATGCCATTCACACAGACACTTTTACCGCTTCCTGTAGCCCCAGCAATCAGTAAATGCGGCATCTTATTCAATTCTCCGACTACAGCGTCTCCAGATATATCCCTTCCAAGTGCAAACTGCAGCTTGGAAGATTGTTTAGTTGATTTGTTATCTAGCACTTCCCTCAATGATACCATTGCCACTTCCTGGTTCGGGACTTCGATGCCGACGGCAGACTTTCCAGGGATTGGAGCCTCGATCCGTATATCCTTTGCTGCCAGAGCCAAAGCAAGGTCATCGTGCAGGTTGACAATTTTACTGACTTTCACGCCTGCTTCCGGATAGACCTCGTATTTCGTAACAGCGGGACCAACATGGACCTTGGTGATCCTTGCTTTTACCCCAAAGCTTTGGAACGTCTTCTCCAATTTTCTTACAGTCCTTTGTATCATGGACTTCTCTTGCTGTTGTGAATTATAAGAGGGTTCAGCTAATAGATTCGAAGGTGGCAACTCGTATTCGTGGTTCTCTGTTTCTGTCATAGGCATCGGTGATAGAGCAGTATCCTCCCGCTCGTCCGAGTTATCATCTTCTGGGGTTTCATCTGCCTCTGTCACCGGGTTCTCCTCGGTTTCTGGAGCAGAGTAAGCCACGTCTGTAAAATCCTGTATAAAGGGTTCCTGCTCTTCAGTTTCTTCCGTGGCAGGGTCGGTGGCAGGTAGAGACGATATTTCTGGTTCATTACGTGATTGTTGTTCCTCCCTTTTCACCTTCCACTGCTGCCAATTGTTGATGAAGAATCCTTTCACCTTATCCCATATTATACCGAAAATCTTGCCTACAGAGATCTCAGTCATAAACAGGAAACCGATAATGATGGAAAATGCTGCCACAATTTGGGAACCCGCAGAAGAAAATAGATAAAAACAAAGAGTATATAGCAAAGCCCCGATCATTCCTCCCCCTGTCTGCGTGGCAGTCCCTTGACCGTCAAGATAGGAGATGAAAATATACCAAGTAGATCCAAGAATAGACTCGCTAGACGGGTCAATCAGAAGGCTTTCCAATGTCTGAATATGTGTGAGTAACAGTACTCCAGTAAAAAGAATATAGAGCCCAATCATTTTTTTGCTGCCAAAATCAGGTAGCCGGCGTTTGATCAATAGAAAGAAGCCTGTAATAAATAATGTGATAGAAGCAGTAAAGTACCAGATTCCAAAGAAGAAACGGAACAGGTTTTCAAGCCCTCCTGGTATTGCCCCATCACTGATTGCACTGGCCCCGCTGCCGAATATGGCAAGGAAGACGAATAACAATCCAAGCATTTCCATTTTCACATATTGTTTTAGTTTTCTATTTTTACGTTTTTTCCTTTTTTTCGGCATATTAGTCACCTCACTTCATATAGCCATTTATCACAGAACAGTAAACCCCTGCCTGAGTTGGCAAGGGTTTACGCACTATACAATTATTGTCATTATACCATAAAGTGAAACTTCATTCAGTGGCTTTACCGCGTGTGCCTATATAAACTGACTGACTTTATAAGCCGTTGGCCTTGCACTCCAACTGAGCCACATATTAATGGTTTGCACATATGGCAATGACTAAGTGTATTTTTATTCCGTTAGGTTGGCTCATTTTTAGTAAGGTGACTTGCTTGACTATCCTATAATGCTGCCTGGGCTGAACGTTTCATCCATATAATCCTGTGGATTTGTTGAAAGCAGTTGAAGAACTTGATAAGAACCATCTTGCTGTCTCTCAGCGTAAACAGACCTTCCTTGAATGGATAGCAGGTGTTTATTGGTAAATTGTTCTGCTTGCTGCGGATAGATGTCATACTCAGAGAGAGGGGTATAATGGATCATTGGATCACCTGATTTCCTGCTGTTTCCTGTGTACCTATCATCTCATTGACTTTTTCCATTGCTTCCTTCACTCCGCCTATTCCATCAATCAAACCATATTCAACGGCATCTGTTCCCACTACATTGGTTCCAATATCCCTGGTCAGGTTGCCTTTAGCAAACATTAGATCCTTAAACTTTTCTTCCGGGATATCGGAGTGGTTTACTACGAAGTTAATTACCCTGTCCTGCATCTTATCCAGATATTCAAACGTTTGCGGAACTCCTATGACCAGACCATTCAAGCGGACCGGATGAATGGTCATGGTTGCTGTTGGAGCAATATAAGAATGGTCCGCGGCTACAGCGATCGGCACTCCAATCGAGTGGCCACCTCCTAAAACGATGGAAACCGTCGGCTTGGAAATGGAAGAAATCATCTCTGCCAATGCAAGACCTGCTTCCACGTCTCCCCCTACTGTATTCAGCAAAATGATCAGACCTTCAATTTTCGGGTTTTGTTCTACTGCGATCAATTGGGGTAGCAAGTGTTCGTATTTTGTCGTTTTATTTTGAGGAGGAAGCTGTACATGACCTTCCACTTGGCCAATGATGGTTAGAACATGAATATTGGAATCCGGCGCCTGTGCTACATTAGATGAACCTAGTTGCTGGATTTTTTGTACTAAGGCAGAGGAATTCTGCTTATCCCCCTGATTCTGATCTTGGTTCGGGTTTTCCTTTTTATCCGTTTCATTATTCATCTGCGAACAACTCCCTTTAAATTGAAATCAATATGTTTTTAGTATGTGCGTATCATATCGGCTTCATGCAGAGAGTACATCGCGCTTTTTTATAAAGCGCTGGTTCCGAGACGAAAGTAAAAATTTAAATATAAAAAAATACCGGCCTCTCAGCCGATATTTTTTAGCTATCAAGCAGTTGTTTCAATTCTCCTCTTTCCTGTTCGGTTAAATCCAGCAGTGGTAGACGGACTCCGCCTGTATCCACGCCTTTCATTTGAAGAGCTGCTTTGGTAGGCGCCGGGGATGGCTGCTTGAACAAACCTCTCATCAGAGGAAGCAATTGACGGTGCAGTGCTGCAGCCGTTTTATAGTCGCCATTAGTAAAAGCCTTGACCATCTGCTGTAGTTCATTCCCTGCCACATGGGATGCTACGGAGATCACCCCATCAGCCCCGATGGAAAGCAATGGAAGTGTCAACCCATCTTCACCACTGTAAACCGTGAAATCATCTGGTGTATTTTGAATGACCTCTGAAGCTAAATCAAAGTCACCTGATGCCTCTTTCAGCGAAACGATATTATCGATCTTGCTCAATTCTACAATTGTTTCTGCGTCCACTTTGACAACAGAACGTCCAGGAATATTATACAACACAACAGGAAGAGTAGTTGCCTCAGCAATTGTTTTGAAGTGTTCATACATTCCCCGTTGTGTCGGTTTATTATAATACGGTGCAACAATCATGACAGCGTCTACTCCGATTGCCTCCGCTTCTTTGGTCAGCCCCACGGAGGCATACGTATCATTGCTGCTTGTTCCAGCGATGACAGGAACTCTTTTGTTGACTACTTTGACCACGTGTTTAAATAGGTCGATTTTTTCCTGAATAGAAAGAGTCGGTGATTCACCGGTTGTTCCATTGATCACCAGACCTTCTGTCCCATTCTCCAATAAATACTCAATTAGAATGGTGGTTCTTTCCAAGTCCATTTTACCTTCTTCATTGAATGGTGTAACCATTGCTGTCAAAACCTTGCCGAAATCCATTGCATATCACCCTTCTTTTGCATTTCTCGATTTCTCCATACTCAAGCCGAACACATCATGCAGCGCATTGACTGCTTTCTTCAAATCTCTATCATGGATTAGAATCCATATTGTGGTACTGCTATCAGCAGACTGCAGGATCTGTATTCCCTTATTGGTTAATGCCTGCACCATTTTAGAAATTACTCCGGGAATACCTGCCATCCCAGCTCCAACTGCTGATACCTTCGCACAATTTTCAGTTACAACCGGCTGAAACCCTAAATTTTCCAGTATGCCGACCGCTTTCTCTGTATAGATATCGGGAACAGTATAAATGACATCACGAGGCGAAATATTGATGAAATCAACAGAAATTCCCGAAGCGGCCATCGCTTTAAAAACCGCCGGTTGCAGATGATATGCTTCTTCTTTTTTTGCCGGTACCCTAATCTGTGTAATGTTAGTCATATGAGCAATCCCTGTAACGGTTCCATCCCCAGGTTGCATATGCCCCTTCCTATGAAGGGAGGAAGTGACAAGGGTTCCCTCATCTTCCGTATAAGTGGACCTTATCCTTACTGGTATATCAGCCTGCATGGCAATTTCCACTGCCCTTGGATGTATGACTTTGGCACCTTGATAGGCCAAGTTGCAAATCTCCTGATAGGTGACCACGTGAAGCGGTCTCGCTGCATCTACGACTCTAGGGTCGGCTGTCATGATTCCATGAACATCCGTGAAGATATCGATATATTCGGCATCTAAGGCGGCACCGAGAGCAGCTGCTGTCGTGTCGCTGCCGCCCCTGCCAATGGTAGTTATTTCGCCGCCGATCGACTCTCCCTGGAATCCGGCAACGACAATCACATCATTTTGCTTCAACTCTTGCAGTATACGTGACGGATTAACTTTTTTTATTTTTGCCCGAGTAAAATCCTCATTAGTTAATATGCCTGCCTGCGGGCCGGTTAATGCCATCGTACGAATCCCCTCTTTCTGCAGTTCATTCGACAGAACTACTGACGAAATGACCTCTCCGCAGGACATGAGCAGATCCATTTCCCGGTTTCCGGCTGCATGGGCAGGGTAATCAACCAATCCAAGCAACGTATCTGTAGCATAGGGATCAGGATTCCTTCCTAATGCAGATACCACCGCCACCAGCTTATATCCTTCCTGTAATGCAGCTTTAATATGTTTGATGACATGTTCTCTGTTTTCCTCTGATTTTACAGAAGTACCACCAAATTTTTGTACTAATATCTGCATTATAACACTACCTTACAGCCATTTATTTTGAATCAGACTCTGTGCAATCTGGATCGAGTTCCATGCAGCTCCTTTCAGCAGGTTGTCGGATACTACCCATAGATGGAAGCCGTTCTTCTGATCCAGATCCTTTCTCACCCGGCCGACAAATACTTCCTCTTTGTTTTCAGCACTTAAAGGAGTCGGGTATGTTTGACTTGCCGGATCATCTTCCAAAACAACACCATCTGCTCCCTTTAGTGCTTCCCATAGGTCAGCCACTTCAAGTCCATCCTTTTCTACTTCAATATATACACTTTCTGCGTGAGAGGTGAAAAACGGCAATCTTACACAAGTGGCTGCTACATTCAACTCAGGAGCATGCATGATTTTCTTTGTTTCGTTTATCATCTTCATTTCTTCAAACGTATATCCATTTTCCTCAAATACATCAATTTGCGGAAGCGCATTAAATGCGATCGGGTAATGCTTTTCTTCTCCTTTTACCGGCAGAAGCTCCGCCTTCATTTCTTCCCCGTTCAGCTTCGCCTTCGACTGCTCTTCCAGTTCTTTGTTGGCTTCATTTCCGGCACCGGACACTGCCTGGTACGTAGAAACAATGACTCGGTCAAGGCCAAAGGCATCTTTGATCGGTTTTAAAGCAGCTACCATCTGGATGGTCGAACAATTCGGATTGGCAATGATTCCATTATGTTTGGCTATGTCCTCATTATTCACCTCAGGTACAACCAACGGTACATCTTCGGTCATACGGAAAGCACTTGTGTTATCCACCACTACTGCCCCGCGTTTCACTGCTTCAGGCGCCAATTTCTTTGAAACGGAACCGCCGGCAGAGAATAAGGCAATATCAATACCATCAAAACTTTCCGGTGTTGCAGCCTCTACTGTTAACTCTTTATTTTGGAAATTTATCTTTTTCCCGGCTGACCTTTCAGAAGATAATAGTTTCAGTTCATTAATTGGAAAGTCCTTAGCATCCAGAAGGTCGATGATCTTCTGTCCAACTGCACCTGTAGCCCCCACTACTGCTATATTAAATGTTGTTTTTTCTGTCATGTACAAAACTCCCTTTCCTATGAAAAATCAAAATCATCAGTTCTTAGCATATTATTCTATCATATATTAGGCATTATGAGTAATGATTACAGGCTGAATTTGTTTTCCTTTTAGCGCAAATTCGACAGTTTCCGGCAATTTCTCCATATCAGCTACCAATGAATTCGGTTTATCATAGGGGTTATCCTGGCCATATGGAATAAAATAAATGAATTTGGTCGCCATCAGTTTCATCAAATTTACTCCATTGAGCCCTAAAGCATCATTGGTGGAGATGCCCAATACGACAGGCTGCTGATTACGGATCGTTGACTTAGCGGCCATTAAGACGGGAGAATCAGTTAACGCATTCGCCAGTTTACTTAAGGAATTACCAGTAAGTGGAGCAATCACCATACAATCCAACGGGTCTTTGGGACCAAATGGTTCTGCCTCCGGAATGGTGGAAACTACTTTTTTTCCTGTGATTCTTTCGAGTTTGTCGATATGATCTTGGGGTTTTCCGAACTTAGTGGTCGTATTTTTTACAGTACTGGATATTATTGGTATGACCTCTGCTCCATCGGCAATCATTTTTTCTATCTGCGGAAAGACCTTGGCATGCATATGATGTGACCCGGTCAATCCAAAACCTATCCGCTTGCCTTTCAATTCCATATGGATCTCCTTTCTTCCAATAATATTTGCTTGATAACATCGGCCAATATTTTCCCAGCCGTTTTTGGTGCCACGATCCCTGGAAGACTCCTTGCAAGGATGGCCTGGATTCCACGCTGTTTCGCATAATCGAAATCAGTTCCCCCCGGTTTGGAAGCTAAATCCAATATCAGGGCGTGCGGCGGCAAGTGCTGAATGGATTCCCTCGTTATTACAGGGGCGGGAATGGTATTGATAAGAAGGTCACAATTCTCGGCAGTTTCCTTCAGATTATCCAATGGTACAGCTTTCAGACCCATTTCACTTATTCGGGCCAAATCTTTACTGCTTTTGGTGCTTACACTTACCTCTGCACCCAAAGCGGCAAATTTGTTGGCTACAGTCTGGCCGACTCTTCCAAAACCGACCACAACCACTCTCGATGAGTGGATAGTATAGTCCGTGTGTTCAATGGCCATCATAATAGTCCCTTCAGCAGTCGGGATGGAATTGTAAATGGCTACGTCATCCCGCTCCAATAACGGTATTAATGATATGCCCGCTAGCTCAGCAGCGTTCCTCAAGTAATCATTCACGATGCCACTGAATATTACAGCATCCTTCTTCAAATCTTTCATCCAATCTTCCGTTAATTGAATATGCTGGTCAGAGAATACCGTATCAACGTTTCCTTCTGTATCGGTTCCAGTTATAGGTAGGATGACAGCGTCCAACTGATCTTGCTCCAATTCTGTAAAATCCATTTGCTTCATACCAGTAAATCCTTGTTCCAATTTATCGAAGCCCACCAGTATAATATCGGTGCCGGGTAGTTCCTGAAGCTGACGGATTAATTCGAGATATCGGGCATCTCCGCCTATTACAGCTATTTTATGTTTCATCGTCATGAGACCCCTCCAGACATTCAGCCTTTAATATTTCTTTATAGCTTATGAATTTCCACGCGGAGAGTGATAATGTTTTGTTAAAAATGCCGTAACTATGGGGCTATATCCAATAACTAAAAAACTCCGGCCCTGTTGCTGCCGGAGTATCGCTTATTCATCCAATTCGATCATAATCATGTCATCACCGATTTTCCGGATAGAATTCCAGTAAATCTTTCTTTCTTCTCCTTCTTTCTTGAGTCCGAACCATTTGTAATTAGGAAGGATCAAAGCTAAGATTTGGCCCGTATTCTCATCGATTTCCAGGTCCGTCTGTCCCAGTATGCCCAGCCTGGCCCCCTGATTAATGTTGACGATTTCCTTGCCGCTGACCTCTTTGTACCGCATGATTATCCCCCATTTTGGTCGTTTTCTTCCTATGTATATGCAGTAATAAGCCAGTCATTCTTTCGTTTCATTTTCTTCCTCGATAAAAAAAACCTGTGCAGGTACACAGGTTTTAATCAGCTTTCGGAGCAATCAACGCCGTGGAAGGAGA
The DNA here is from genome assembly GCF_042643145.1 of Virgibacillus xinjiangensis. NCBI lineage: Bacteria > Bacillati > Bacillota > Bacilli > Caryophanales > Bacillaceae > Virgibacillus > Virgibacillus xinjiangensis. The sequence continues at coordinate 158,721 of NZ_JBHRSA010000034.1, read as the reverse complement.
TTGCTTGAAAATTCTCTCTATTACACGTTGAATGGATTGATGGTCCACTGCATCGATCTCTTCTACCATCTCGTCCAGACTCCGATGACGGTTCAACAACATCTCATTCCTTCCATTACGGCTCATCCTGCTGTTGGTGCTTTCCAAGCTGAGCATCAAATTCCCTTTCAGTTGTTCTTTGCTGTTCGTCAATTCCTTGTCAGTAAGTCCCTTTTCGATTAGATGGTCGACCGTCTGATCCATCGTATCCTGAAGCAAAGGGAGTTGGTCTTTTCCAGTACCAGCATAGATTGTCAACAGACCATTATCAAGAAAAGATGAGTGATAGGAAAAAACAGAATAGGCTAATCCTCTTTTTTCACGGACATCCTGGAACAAACGAGAACTCATACTGCCGCCGAGCACATTATTCATGACGGTAAGACTGAATACATCTTCATCCCCCACTGCCAATCCGTCATATCCTAGACAAAGATGTGCCTGTTCTGTATCTTTGTTCCGTTCAATTTTTTCAGCGATGAAATCTGGCTTTACCAACGCCGAGCTCGTCTTATTTCCTTGGTATGAACCAAAATAGCCATCCACTTTTTCTAAAAATGGCTGATCGACATTTCCAGCAATAGAGACGACAACATTTTCAGGTCTATACTGCTCCTCCATATAGTTCCTCAATGTGTCGGCTGTAAAGGACTTCAGCTGCTTTTCCGTACCTAGAATAGGGTACCCAAGCGGGTGCTCGCCATAAGAAGCTCTGGCTAAGAGATCATGGACAATATCATCCGGAGTATCCTCATACATCTTGATTTCTTCATATACTACTTTTTTCTCCCGCTCCATTTCTTCTTCATCAAAAGAAGAATGGAAAAACATATCAGCCAGTATTTCTAGTGCATACTCTTTATGGGTATCAAGCACCTTTGCGTAGAAACACGTATATTCTTTGGAAGTGAAGGCATTCACCTGGCCGCCAATAGAATCAAAAGCTTCGGCAATTTCTTGAGGAGATCTTTTATCTGTTCCCTTGAAGAACATGTGCTCTAGAAAGTGAGAAATCCCGTTATTGCGATCTGTTTCATTTCTTGAGCCGGTAAGGACCCAGATACCTATAGTTACCGAGCGTACTGAAGGTATATTTTCCATCACTATTCGAAGACCGTTTTTGCTTGTATGTTTTTCAATCATAGTTTCCCTCCTACATATAGATACCCTATCTTTCTTCTCTTAATAGCTTATCAATCGTATCGATCTTATAACCTCTACCTTTAATATTCTTGATCAACGGTTCCAGTCCTTCCACAATAGCCGGAGTCGGGTGCATCAGAATGGTGGCCCCTCTATGAATCCTGTCATTTACCCGGTTTATCATAACAGAAACAGATGGATTCTTCCAATCAATCGTGTCCACGGTCCACAGAATCGTCTCCATTTCCATCTGATGTGCAGTCCTGACCACTTCATCCGTATAATTGCCGCTAGGCGGCGCGAACCATTCTGGAGAAATACCAATTGTCGCTTTGATGATGTCATTGGTTCTGGAAATCTGTTCGGCAATATCTCCCGAGGAGAGCTTTCTCATGTCAGGATGATTATACGCATGGTTGCCAACAACATGTCCTTGTTCATGAATCATTTTCACGTACCCTGCATTTTCCTTTGCCCATTTTCCCTCGATAAAGAATGTAGCCTTTACGTTATTCTCTTTTAGTACCCGGAGAATATCGGGAATATGTTCCGTCCCCCACGATACATTGATCAAGAATGCAACCATTTCTTTGTCCGGATGGCCTCTATATATAGGAGAGGCGGGCAAATCCTTCAATTTCGTAGCCGGAGGAATCTGCTTGTATTCCAGAAGTGCCTCATCATAAGAGCCCTTTTCCTTCATCTTTTCATAGGATGCCTGTATGTCTACTTCCAATCCATTTCTACCTGGTGTCTTATGCCAAACTTGATCTATGTAGGCGTCTTGCGGCTTTTCGGCCAATTCTCTGCTTTTTTCCTGTATTTCTTGATATAAAGGATCCTCAGCAGACATGCTGGTTGATATGGCAGGAAATTCTGAAACGAAAAAGGGATTGTGGTTTATATCAAATGCTAAAGCCACAATAATGATAAACACCAGCAAATGAACAGCTTTTGAAAGATGACGCATGGCTATCCCCTCCTGTTAAACTTTATGTAAGGAAGGGACAAGGTATGCCATCTATTGTCTTCGATTGTTGCTGTATTTGCTTTAGAGAAGCCTCTTAAAAGGTACAGCCTGCCCCATGTACCGTTATAAATCCCAATAAAAAAAGAAACTGGAATCCAGCTTCTTGTTTTTAAGACATTTTATTGTTGGGCCTTCTCTGCTTCTTCTCTCTCTTCTTTCAGCACAGCTTTACGTGACAAATTAACCCGGCCTTGGCGGTCGATCTCTTTGACTTTAACTTTAATCTGATCACCGATGGATACAACATCTTCCACCTTATTGGTGCGTTCTTCCGCTAATTCGGAAATATGGACGAGTCCGTCTTTTCCTTTGAACAACTCGACAAACGCCCCGAATTTTTCGATACGCTTCACAGTACCCAGGTATATTTCACCAGCTTCTACTTCGCGAACGAGGTCTTCAATGATTTTCTGAGCTTTTCTGTTCATATCTGCATCGGTGGAAGAGATAAATACATTACCATCTTGCTCTATATCGATTTTCACACCTGTTTCATCAATAATCTTGTTGATCTGTTTACCGCTTGGTCCAATGACATCACGGATTTTATCCGGATTGATTTGCATCGTCAAAATCTTTGGCGCATACTCGGATAGTTCAGCCTTTGGCTGTTCGATGGTCCCTTGCATATGTTCAAGAATTTGCAGGCGGCCCGTTCTAGCCTGTTGCAATGCCTCCTGTAGTATCTCTCTTGACAGTCCGTCTATTTTGATATCCATTTGTAATGCGGTGACACCCTTCTCTGTACCGGCCACTTTAAAGTCCATATCGCCAAGGGCATCCTCCATGCCTTGAATATCAGTCAGGATAGAATAATCTTCTCCTGATTTGACAAGACCCATAGCAATTCCGGCAACAGGTGCTTTAATTGGAACGCCGGCAGCCATCATAGCTAAGGTGCTTGCACAAATACTGGCCTGTGAAGTGGAGCCGTTCGATTCGAGCACTTCGGAAACGAGACGGATGGTGTACGGGAATTCTTTTTCATTTGGAACTACTTTCTCCAATGCCCGCTCTCCAAGTGCGCCATGGCCGATTTCACGACGTCCCGGTCCTCTGATTGGTCCTGTTTCCCCAACACTGTATTGTGGGAAGTTGTAATGATGCATGAAACGCTTGGACTCTTCCAGATCCAATCCATCTAGAATCTGAACATCACCCAAGGCTCCCAGGGTACATATGCTCAATGCTTGTGTCTGTCCTCTAGTGAAAAGACCTGATCCATGCGTACGGGGAAGTACATTGATTCTGGATGACAGTGCACGGATTTCATCGAGGCCACGTCCATCCGGTCTTACCTTTTCTTTGGTAATGAGCCTGCGCACTTCCTCTTTCACCATTTTATCCAATACATTTTTCACTTGTTTGATAACATCCTCTTCCTCTTCTTCATAAGAGTCAAGAATTTCTTCTTTCACATTGCTGATTGCTTCTTCCCTTGCATGTTTCTCTTTCACCCGGATTGCCTCAGGCAATTTATCTTTTGCTTGGGCTTCCACCTGGGCGGCGATCTCTTCGTCAGTTTCGACCAAAGTTACCGGTGATTTAGGAACACCGACTGCTTGGACGATTTCCTCTTGGAACGCAACCAGCCTTTTGATTTCCTCATGGCCGAACATAATGGCTTCAAGCATCACTTCTTCGGGCACTTCGTCAGCACCGGCTTCCACCATATTGATAGCATCCTTGGTTCCTGCCACAGTCAACTCGATATCGCTCTGTTCCTCCTGCTCTATTGTCGGATTAATGACGAACTCTCCGTCAACCCTGCCGACATGTACCCCGGCAATAGGCTCTTCAAAAGGTATATCAGAGATGCTTAATGCAATAGAAGAACCGATCATTGCTGCAATTTCGGAGGAACAATCCTGATCTACACTCATTACAGTGGAAATGACTTGTACTTCATTTCGAAAACCATCAGGGAAGAGAGGACGGATTGGTCTGTCGATCAAACGCGATGACAAGATTGCTTTTTCGCTTGGTCGCCCCTCTCGTTTGATGAATCCTCCAGGTATTTTCCCGACCGCATAAAGACGCTCCTCATAATTTACAGTCAATGGGAAAAATGGCAGGTCTTTTGGTTCTTTGGAGGCTGTAGCAACGGATAGCACAGCGGTATCTCCATAATGGATCATACAGGCACCATTCGCCTGTTTAGCTAATTCGCCAACTTCAACGGTAAACGTCTTACCGGCGATTTCTGTAGAAAATAAGCGTTTTTCTTCTGACATTAATCAACGTGCTCCTTTCAGTAGAACATTCTCCACCCCATTTTATAGTTTATAACTTAAAATGTAAATTTTATGTAGGCTGGGATGTATACATATTAAAAAAAGCAGGATTTCTCCTGCTTTTTGCTTATCGACGTAGGCCGAGGCTCTTAATTAGTTCACGGTAGCGGGTAACGTCTTTTTTACGAAGGTAGTTCAGCAAATTACGACGCTTACCAACCATTTTCAAAAGACCGCGACGTGAATGGTGGTCTTTTTTATGAACACGCAAATGTTCATTTAATGTTGTGATCTCTTCAGTAAGTACAGCGATCTGTACCTCTGGAGAACCAGTGTCATTTTCATGAACCTTGTATTCATTGATGATTTCATTCTTACGTTCTTGTGTGATTGCCATCTGGTTCACCTCCTATCAATCTGTCTTATCCCCACTCCCCTAGCAAACGCCGGAGTTGCGATTTGCCAAGCGATGGTTCTACCTTGATAATCTTACCTTGTTTTGTACGGAAATGCAAGGGGAAAGCTGGAATTCTTTCATTCCATTCCATTGGCGGCGAAAAAGGAACGAATTTCACGCTCGTCCTGAGCAATACGCTCCACAAGTTCTTTTACCCCATTGAATCTCTCTTCTTCCCTGATATACCTGTACCATTCAACCTGCAGCATTTCTCCATAGAGGTCGTTATCGTAATCAAGAATGTTCACTTCGATGGATAAATCTTCCCTCTCTGCCGTGAAGGTTGGGTTGGTCCCAATGTTGGCCATCCCGTAATGAGTTGCTCCTTTATAGTTCACCTTTACTGCATAAATCCCTGGTTTTGGCAGCAGGGAATCATGGTCGACTTGCAGATTGGCTGTAGGGTATCCAATTTCTTTTCCACGTTGGTCTCCATGTATCACGAGACCCTCCAAGATGAAAGGCCTTCCCAGTAGTTCATTCGCCTGTTCCATCTCTCCTGATACCAACAGTTTCCTGATCCGGGAGGAACTTACTTTTTCTGAATCCATGGTTACCTTATCAACGGTGGTATGGGTAAAGAAACCTCTTGTATAATTTTCCAGGTTGTCCATGCTTCCCTGACCTTTATGGCCAAATGAATAGTCGAAACCAGCCACCATGTGTCTAATATTCAAACCGATAATAAAATGATCTACAAACTGCTGAGGAGAGAGGGAGGACAATTCCTTGTTGAAACGGATGATATACAGCCTGTCGACGTCCATCTGTTCCATTATTTCTTGTTTCTCTTTTAAGGTGGTCAGATATTTTACCTGGTCTGCCCCTTTCAACACTACTGATGGATGTGGGTGGAACGTGATGACCGCACTTTCCATCCCTCTCTCCCGGGCTTCAATAACAGCCGTTTCAATAACTTTTTGATGTCCTTGATGAACACCGTCAAAAAAACCGACGGCACTCACAGTTTCTGGCAGCTCTCCTTGTTCAAAAGAATGAGGATATTTCAATTCAAACGTTCTCAATATCTTTCACCTGCTTTTTCACACCTGAAAGACCCGGACCGGCTTGATTTGTCCGTTCTTCTCTGGGTGATTTTGATAGATTGCCAGTAATTCCCGGCCATGCATAACTCTGAAAGGATCCGTTTTTATCGGTTGCTCGGGCTTTTCTAATTTCCTGCCGTTTTCCACCTTTCTCTTGATACTCTCGTCTACTTGCAGTTCATCAAGATGGTCTACCCCCCTGAGTAAGGGGCAAAGCAGCTGTTCTTCCTTCTGATTCATAACAGCCTCTTCAATTTCCGTGAAACTTAAGCCATCTTTCTCATCAAATGAACCTGTCTGGGTGCGACAAAGATCGGACATATGGGCAGGATATCCAAGTTTTTCACCAATATTGACACACAACGTACGGATATATGTACCTTTGGAGCAGACAACCTTGAAACGGATCTTCTCTTCTTGCAGAGAAATTCTCTCTATTTCAAAAATGGTTACACTCCTTTTTGGCCGTTCCACTTCTAAATTCTTCCTGGCATATTCATACAGTTTTCTGCCGTTCACCTTGACGGCAGAATACATCGGTGGTATCTGAGTAATCTCTCCTTTGAATGATTGTAGCACATTATCCACCGTTTCTTCAGTGGGAAAATCGGTCACTGGCTTTCTTTCTATGATTTCTCCCTGATCGTCTTCCGTCTCTGTTGACCAACCGAGCTTAAGCTCCGCAATATATGTCTTTTTTGTATCGGTCAGGAAAGGAACGATTTTGGTAGCCTGCCCAATACAGATAGGAAGAATACCTTCTACCTCAGGATCCAACGTACCTGTGTGCCCCACTTTTTTAGTTTTGAATAATCTCCGAATTCGTACGACACAATCATGGGAGGTCATCCCTTTCGGCTTCCATAAAGGCAGAATACCGTGCATATCATCAGCCTCCAAAATGTAGTAGTTGCAGTAAAAATCTGACCCTATATAACCTAAGGTCAGATTCAGATGTCCCTATTTATTGAGATCTCGCAGAATGGATTCAATCCTATTGCCATAAGCATACGCTTCATCAAATTCAAAAGATAATTCAGGTGTCTTCCGCAGTCGAATACGTCGGCCGATCTCTGAACGGATGAACCCTTTAGCTTTAGCAAGACCCAGAAGTGTATCTTTTTTTTGCTGATCATCGCCCAGGACAGAAATGAAGATTTTGGCCTGCTGTAAGTCTCCGGTTACTTCTACATCTGTTACTGTAACAAACCCTACTCGGGGGTCTTTAATTTTTCTAGTAAGGATTTCTCCCAACTCTTTTTTCATCTGTTCTGCGACTCTGTTCGCACGCAAATCTGCCAACATTTTCACCTCATTCATTCGAGAATACTGGTTCCATTTACCTTATGATTGATCAATGAAGGGGAGGTCCCCTTCCGACCAATGGAATTGTAGGTCAGCGGCGCTCCGTGTTTGTAAGGGTTCTTTCCATCTCCGGATAAGAATCAATGACCCTCAACACTTCTTGAATGACTTTTTCGGCATGTGTGCCATCTGTAGAGATGGTTACTATGCCAATTTTAGTCCGCTGCCATAGATCATGATAATCCATTTCTGTCAGTGATATATTGAAATCTTTTCTAAGCTTGGAAAACAAGCGTTTGATCACTGACCGTTTTTGCTTCAAGGAATGCCCCTCATACAACATACATTCCACTTCTGCGTACAGGATCATTAGCGTGCAATCTCCTGCATGATAAATGCCTCGATAATATCGCCTTCTTTGATATCATTGAAGTTTTTAATGGTAATACCGCACTCGTAGTTTGTAGCAACTTCCTTCACATCATCCTTGAATCTCTTCAAGGTATCTATTTCACCTTCATACTGGACTACACCATTACGGATAAGTCTTACACCGGAATCTCTTGTGATCTTTCCTTCTGTAACATAACTCCCGGCAATGGTACCGATTCTGGAAACTTTGAAAGTCTCCCGTACTTCTGCCTGGCCAATCACTTTCTCTTCAAATTCAGGGTCAAGCATACCCTTCATTGCAGATTCAATCTCTTCGATGGCTGTGTAGATGACCCGATGCAGTCTAACATCCACTTTTTCCGATTCAGCCGCTTTTTTGGCATTGGCATCCGGACGGACATTGAAGCCGATGACAATGGCATTTGATGCAGAAGCAAGGATGATATCAGACTCGGTAATCGCTCCGACACCTGAATGGATAATCTTGATGTTTACACCTTCTACATCGATCTTTTGCAGAGAACCGGCCAGTGCTTCTGCTGACCCCTGTACATCGGCCTTGATAATGATATTGATTTCTTTCATATCTCCCTGCTTGATCTGCTCAAAGAGGTCATCAAGGCTCACTTTTGTCTGTTCCCCACGGTTTTCCATTATTTGTTTCTGTTGGCGGGCTTCTCCGATTTGTCGAGCTTTTTTCTCGTCTTCAAATACCAAGAATTGATCCCCTGCCTGTGGTACATCATTCAACCCGGTGATCTCAACCGGAGTAGATGGAGCAGCCTCTTTCACCCTTTGTCCAAGATCATTGACCATTGCCCGTACACGACCGAACGTATTTCCGACAACGATGGAATCCCCTACCTTCAGTGTACCATTTTGTACAAGAAGCGTTGCTACAGATCCTCTTCCTTTATCGAGCTGGGCTTCGATCACAGTGCCAAACGCTTGTGTATCGGGGTTTGCTTTCAACTCTTCCACCTCAGAGACAAGCAGAAGCATTTCCAGCAGATCATCAATCCCCTCACCTTTGATGGCAGACATATTGACAAATATGGTGCTGCCGCCCCAATCTTCGGGTATCAATTCATATTCAGTCAATTCCTGCATCACCCGATCTGGGTTTGCTCCTTCTTTATCCATCTTATTAACTGCGACGATAATAGGTACTTCAGCTGCTTTAGCATGGTTGATGGCTTCTACTGTCTGAGGCATGACACCATCATCTGCAGCAACTACTAATACCGCAATATCAGTCACTTGAGCACCACGGGAACGCATACTGGTAAACGCAGCATGGCCTGGTGTATCTAGGAACGTGATCCGCTTTCCATCATTCTCAATTTGGTAAGCACCGATATGTTGTGTAATTCCTCCTGCTTCACCGGCTGTTACCTTTGTATGTCGGATGGAATCAAGTAATGTGGTTTTACCATGGTCGACATGGCCCATGATGGTGACAACGGCAGGACGCTCCACAAGGTTGTCCGCATCGTCTTCTTCCCTGTATTTATCCAAATCGGTATCTTCTAGAATTATTTCCTTCTCTACTTCCACATTGAACTCTTCGCATATCAGTTCTACAGCGTCGTCTTCGAGGTCTTGGTTTTTAGTGGCCATCACACCCAGGAACATCAGTTTCTTGATGATTTCAGCTGATTCCTTGTTCAGTTTCTCGGCAAGTTCACTGACCGTCAATGTACCGCTATAAGTGATTTTCTCTGGTGTCGGTTTGGAAGCAGGTTTCTGGGCACTGGTGGTGGATTGGTCTTTTCTACCTTTATTGTTGCGCTGGTTGTTTTTCTGCTGGCCCTTCCCCTTTTTATTCTGTTTGCCAGAATGATTGCCTGACTTCCCTTTATTGTCCGGCTTTCCGCCTTTTTTATTCTGCTGGTTGTTAGGCCTGGAATCCTTACCATTCTTTCCCTGCTGCTGATTCTTTTCTCCGTTACCCGCAGGTTCAGGGCTGAATTTCTTGTCCAGCTTGGCAACTGTGTCATCTGATATTGTTGACATATGATTGGAAACTTCTATTTTTGACTCTTTCAGATAATTGATCACATCTTTACTTGCTATATTCTTTTTTTTGGCATATTCATATACTCGCATTTTGCTCATACGTTCACCCCCGAAATTATTACCCGAGCAGCGATTTAATTTTATCCGCAAAACCTGCATCTAAAATGGCAACAGCTACTCTTTGGGACTTGCCGATCGCGTGTGAAATAGTTTCCCTGTCATCCACTACCTCGACCGGTATTCCATATGTCTTGCATTTATCCGTAATCTTCTTTTTTGTCTGGGGCCCTGTATCATCGGCAAGGATGACCAGTTTCGCCCTCTTCTGTCTTATATCCTTCATTACAGCCTCTCCAGTGGAACACTTTCCTGCACGAAAGGCTAATCCAAGAATATTTAAATAATTATTTTTCATTCTCGACACGGTCTCCGGTGAGCTGTCTTAAATCTTCATAAATGGAAGCATCTACTTCTGCATCCAGTTGCCGATTCAACACTTTCGTCTTCTCCGCCTCGGCAATGACATCCAAATCCTTCGATAGATAGGCTCCACGCCCATTCTTTTTACCGGTCGGATCAACAAACACTTCGCCGTCTTTATTACGTACAATCCGAATCAATTCCTGCTTCGGTTTCATTTCATTAGTGACTAAACATTTGCGTTGAGGTATTTTCTTTTTCTTTGCCATAAGACTTCCTCCTTATTCAAACAAATCTTCTTCATTGTCAGAATAAGTCTCCTCCACTTCTGATTCAGCTTCTGTCAAGAGGCCTTCTTCCCTGGCTTCTGACTCACTTTTGATATCGATTTTCCACCCTGTCAGCTTTGCAGCAAGCCTAGCGTTCTGGCCACGTTTTCCTATTGCAAGGGAAAGCTGATAATCAGGCACAATTACTGTGGTGGCTTTCTCTTCTTCATCGACCAGGACTTCTACTACTTTGGAGGGACTGAGTGCATTGGAAACATATACCACCGGGTCTTCTGACCATTCGACGACATCAATCTTTTCACCTTTCAATTCATCGACGATCGCCTGGACTCGTTGGCCCCTTTGCCCCACACAGGATCCGACCGGATCTATGTCCGGGTCAGGTGCATGGACGGATATCTTGGATCGGTCGCCTGCCTCCCTGGAAACAGACTTGATTTCTACAATTCCATCATAAATTTCAGGAACTTCCATTTCAAACAAACGCTTCAACAGACCGGGATGTGACCTGGAGATGTAGATCTGTGGACCTTTGCTGGTATTTTCAACCTTGGTCACATACACTTTTAAACGGTCATGGATATTGTATTCCTCTGTTGGCATCTGCTCAGGCTCTGCCAATTTGGCCTCAATCTTTCCAAGGTTCACATAGATGAAGCGGGAATCCTTCCTCTGGATGATTCCTGTCATCACATCATCTTCCCGATCGGAATACTCACTGAATATCACACCTCGTTCAGCTTCACGAACACGTTGGGTCACAACTTGCTTTGCTGCTTGTGCTGCAATCCGGCCAAAATCTTTCGGAGTTACCTCTACTTCAATGATATCGTCCACTTCGTAATTAGGGTCAATTTTCTTGGCCTCTTCCAAAGAGATTTCTAATTGATGATCTTCCACTTCTTCTACCACCGTTTTTCTGGAATAAACAGCCATTTTGCCTGAATCTTCGTCAAGCTCAACCCTGACATTGCCTGCAGATTTGAAATTTTTCTTGTATGCAGAAATGAGTGCAGCTTCAAGTGCTTCCATCAAGACCTCTTTATCAATACCTTTTTCTTTAGCTAAATAATCAATCGCGTCAAACAACTGACTGCTCACTTTTATTATCCCCCTTTAAAACGTAACAGCAAGTCTCGCTTTTGCTATCTTATCAAATGGAATCTCCACCGTGCTTTTCTTTGTCTTCACTTTGTATTCAATTATTGCCGTATCATCAGAAAAACTGGAAAGAATCCCTTCATATTCCTTATTGCCATCGATTGGTTCATACAACTTGACATACACATTGCTGCTAATATTGGCAGCAAAATCTTCTTTCGTCTTTAATGGCCTTTCAACACCCGGAGAGGAAACTTCAAGGAAATAAGCATCCTTAATAGGGTCGGCTTCATCCAGCTTATTGCTAAGTTCTTCGGAAACCTCTCCACACTCTGCTATATCCACTCCACCTGGTTTATCGATATAGACACGGAGAAACCAGTTTTTTCCTTCTTTCACATATTCTATATCAACCAGCTCCAGCTTTTTCTCCGTGAGGATTGGCTGGATTAATTCTTCGGTTGTATTGACTACTTGAGAACTCAATATACATCCTCCTTCAATTCAACATTGTCATCTGATTCCATTACCCAAACAAGCAGTACATTCCCACCTAAACAATACAAAACCCCTGCCTGGAGATGTGGCAAGGGGGAAGGATAACTCAAAGTCAGGTCGAGGTATGAAGAAAGAGTGGGTGTCTGCCCACTCTTTAGCCGTTCGTATCATTACTTACCAAAAAAATTATATCATAACGGTTTTCATGATGCAAGCTTGGGAGTTGCTATTATTATATCCTACATGATCTCCCTTTAAACCAAATCCGTTATATTTCCGGTTTGCTCAGATATATCCTGTCGGAAGTAATTCTCCAAGGCCTTTTGCAGGGTTCCCCTAGCTTCCACTTTCTTGCTAAAGTCCATATCCACTTCCTGGATGCTTGTTACCACTTCTGGTCTCAAACCGGTAACGACCGCCCTGCATCCCATCATGGAGAGTCCATCCAAGAGTTTAAGGAAGTGTTGTGTAGCCTCTATATCCATCTCCGCTATACCAGAGAGGTCCATAATCAAGGTTCCCACACGCATTTTACCTACTTCTACCAGGACTTTTTCTTCTATGATTGTAGCACGGTAGGGATCAATCGTTCCGATCAACGGAAGGATACTGACAGAAGATGAGATGGGAATGATCGGAACAGACAGATTATCCACCAATTCTCGTTGGGATTCTATCAGTTCATCCTTATATTTGGAATAATGGATAAAAAATCCCTTGAAAAATTCATCTATAAGTGAATTTATTTTATATTCCATTTCATAGAATTGGTCCCCGTTATATCCTTTTTCTTTCTCTTCATCAAATTTAGAAAGGAAGTACCACATCGTCCTGCGGATGGTTTGCACCCATTCGAGTTTGAATGCTAAGGTCAATTGGTTCTTTGCCCAGGCAATACCTTCCTGTTTGGCAAAATCAACGACTTCCTGCTCCTTTTGCTCGACTACATAGAGTGCCAGTTTATGCGCATTTTCAATGAGATTGATATTTCCGATCAGCTTGATCTCTTCAATTTTATCCCTTACATTGACTGCTTCCGATAACAGCCTTTTCTCAAAATCCTCCCTGTTTTGTAAGAAGAATTCTTTCATATCATTATCAGGTTCGAAACTTTTTTCCCTCATTACAGCCACATCCTTCAGCATGTTATTCTCTATGGATTCAACAGACATCCAATCATATATACTAAACGCATGTTGTATTATAACACACTATCTTCTGTTGATTTAAACAGAAAGGGCTGCACAAGATGAACTGAATGGGTTGGAATAGTGTCAAATTAGAAAAGTGATAATTGATTTTTCTCAGCCATTCCTTCCAAACAGCCATGATTATCCAGATACTCCAATACTGTTTTGGATATTCTGCTCCGTTCACGGAGGTCTTCTTTAGATAAGAACTCTCCTTCTTCTCTAGCTTTGACAATGTTTAATGCTGCATTAGTACCCAGCCCTTCCACTGCATTAAACGGTGGAATCAACTGATTTCCCTCTACGATGAACTCCGTGGCGCTGGATTTATAGAGATCCACCTTGCTGAACGAATAACCCCTCTCAGACATCTCCAAGGAGATTTCAAACACAGTCAGCAAACTTTTCTCTTTAGGTGATGCATCATTGCCTTTGGACATGATTTCTTCTATCCGTTTTCTGATGGCATCGGATCCTTTTACCATGGTATCCAATTCAAAATCTCCCGCTCTGACAGTAAAGTAGGCAGCATAAAAGAGAATAGGATGATGCACCTTAAAGTAAGCAATACGGACAGCCATCAACACATATGCCGCAGCATGGGCTTTCGGGAACATATACTTGATTTTCTTACAGGACTCAATATACCAATCAGGTACACCGTTATTCTTCATCTCAGTAATCCATTCATCTTGCAGCCCTTTGCCTTTCCTCACAAATTCCATGATTTTAAAAGCAAGTGAAGCCTCAAGCCCTTTATGCATCAGATAGACCATAATATCATCACGGCACCCGATAACGTCTGGCAGTTCGCAAATCCCATCATTGATGAGGTCCTGGGCATTCCCCAGCCATACATCCGTTCCATGGGAAAGACCGGAAATGATAACCAGTTCAGCAAAGGTGGATGGCTTTGTATCTTCCAACATCTGTCGTACAAATCGAGTGCCGAATTCCGGCACACCCAATGTACCGGTTTTACAATTGATTTGACCGGGGGTGACGCCAAGCGATTCGGTACCAGAGAATATTTTCATCACTTCCGGATCATCAATCGGTATCGTCTTCGGATCTATCCCACTGAGATCCTGAAGCATACGGATGACTGTGGGATCATCATGTCCGAGTATGTCTAATTTCAACAGGTTATCATGAATGGAATGGAAATCAAAATGGGTAGTTCTCCATTCACTGGTGCGGTCGTCCGCCGGATACTGAATAGGTGTGAAATCGAATATTTCCTTATCTTCAGGAACAACAATAATACCGCCCGGATGTTGTCCGGTAGTTCGCTTTACACCGGTACATCCTTGGACAAGACGATCAACTTCGGCATTTTTATAAACAAGCTGGTGGTCCGAAGCATAACCTTTCACATACCCATAGGCTGTCTTCTCCGCGATGGTTCCAATTGTCCCTGCTCGGTAGACATTGTCCACCCCGAACAGTTCTTTAGTATAGTTATGGGCGGTCGGTTGATAAGCGCCAGAGAAATTCAAATCAATATCCGGAACTTTATCCCCTTTGAATCCAAGGAAGGTCTCAAATGGTATATCCTGTCCATCTTTTGTCAACTCTTCTCCACAGTTAGGACAAGCTTTATCTGCAAGGTCAAAACCGCTTCCCACCGAGCCATCTGTAATAAACTCATTGTAATGGCAACCCATACAGACATAATGGGGCGGCAACGGGTTCACTTCTGATATTTCCGTCATCGTTGCAACGAAAGAAGATCCTACAGAGCCCCGAGAACCAACAAGATAACCATCATCCAATGATTTTTTCACCAATTTTTGCGAAATTAAGTAGATGACAGCAAAACCGTTGCCAATGATGCTTTCCAATTCTTTCTCAAGCCTGTCTACTACAATCTTAGGGACTTGCTCTCCGTATATAGCCTTGGCACGATTGTAGCACAGGTCTCTGATTTCCTGTTCGGCACCTTCAATCGTTGGTGTATACAATCCGTCCTTCACAGGGGAAATATCCTCGATCTCGTCTGCAATGGCGTTTGTATTATCAATAACAATTTCCCTTGCTCTATCTGCTCCTATAAATTGAAAACTTTCCAGCATTTCTTCGGTAGTACGGAAAGGCGTATCCGGCAAAGTCTGGCGGTTCAGCGGATTACCTGCCTGGGACGCAATCAAAATCTGGCGGTACATTTTATCATGATCCTCAATGTAATGCACATTGCCAGTAGCAACAACTTTCTTATTCATTCTGCTGCCCATCTCTACCAGTTTAGAGAGGATATCCAGTATTTGGGCCTCATTTTGCACCAAGTCTTTTTCTACCAGGTGAACATAATTTGAAGGCGGCTGGACTTCGATATAGTCATAGAACTCTGCTGCCTGTTCAGCTTCCTCTGCTGATTTCTGCATCATTGTTTCAAAAACTTCACCCTTGTCACAGCCAGATCCTACTAGCACGCCTTCCCTGAACCTTTGCAGCAAGGAACGAGGCACCCGCGGAACTCGGTAAAAATAATCGATATGGGCATGGGATACTAATTTATAGATATTTTTCAAGCCTTCTTGCGTTTTAGCCAGCAGGGTACAATGATATGGTCGTGAACGCTGATAGGCATTCCCTTCTCCCATATGATCATTCAATTGACTATGATTGTGGATATCTTTGTTTAACAACCGCTGAACAAGCTTCCACAACAAATAGCCAGTTGCTTCCGCATCATAGATGGCCCTGTGATGTTGGGTCAATTCAATATCCAACTGCTTACAAAGTGTGTTCAATCGATGGTTTTTTAATTCTGGTAACAGAAACCTGGCCAATTCCAAGGTATCAATCACCGGATTTGTGGCTTTATCATATTCAATCCGTTTAAACCCTTGATTAAGAAAGCCCATATCAAAACTTGCATTATGGGCAACAAGAATATCATTTCCCATCCATTCGTGGAAGTCCTTCAATACCTGTTCCACTTCCGGTGCATCCTTGACCATATCATCTGTGATGCCTGTAAGATCTACGGTTGTTTGAGAAAGCGGATGATGGGGGTTGGCAAAGGATTCAAACCGGTCGACTATTTCCCCCTCATGTACTTTAACTGCTGCCAATTCGATGATCGTATCATAGACAGCAGAAAGTCCAGTGGTTTCCACATCAAATACTACATAAGTATCAGATGCCAGATCACGGTTCTGTTCATTGTAGGCAATCGGAACCCCATCATCTACGAGGTTAGCCTCCAACCCGTAGAGAACCTTTATCCCATTCTTTTCTCCTGCTGCATGTGCCTCAGGATAAGCTTGAACGCCGGCATGATCGGTGATGGCGACAGCCTTATGCCCCCACTCAGCAGCCTTTGACACCAATGCTCCAGGTGAAACCACTGCATCCATCTGGCTCATGGTTGTATGGGCATGCAGCTCTACCCGTTTATCTGTTGCTTGGTCTTTACGAGTTTCTACTTTCACCTCATGTATATCGTTGGCCATCATAGCAAGTTCGTTTGTATACATATCTGTTTGGATACTGCCTCTTGCCTTTATCCAGATTCCTTTCTTGACTGCGTCAAATTTTTCCGCATCTTCTTCCCCTTTGGAGAACATTTTTATTTGTAGGGAATCTGTATAATCGGTAGCCTTGATGATCAGGAGACTCCTTCCGGAACGAAGCTTTCGGACTTCCGCATCAAATATATAGCCTTGTACAGTAACCCTACGCTCTTCTTCTAGGATTTCCTCCATTTGGATAGATTCATCTTGAATCTTGTACCCAAGCATAAGAGGTTTATCCTCATTGGCAGATTTCTTCTTATCTCTCTTTTCTTTTTCCTGGACTGTCTTTAATACAGCTTGCTGGTCTTCCAACGCCTTTTGCTCTTTGAATTTCAGGATATCTGCCTGGTCCGCCTTCACTGAAACTTCCAACGAGTAAGACGCTGCACCAATCTTGCTGCAGTACTGGCGAAAGCTGTCCTCCAACCGCTTTTTGAGTGCTGTGGCCTCTGCTTCATTCCTGGCAGTTAACATAATTTTATTATTGTTTACTGAAGGTTTCTGTTCGTGGACAAGTTCTTTGTATGCCGGGGAGAGATTGGTGAGTGATTGGATAAAGCTGCTCCAATAGCTGCATATCATGTCTTCTCCGCAATTTTTATCGTCTGTTTCGATGGTCAAATCAACAGTGGCCATCTGCTGGAATTCTTCCTTCAGCTTTCCAAAAAGCAGATGGTAAATTTCTACAGGGAGTACCCGGGGCAGATGAATATGAAAATGCCAGGTTCTCTTACTCTTATGAACTTGAAGCTTATCCAGATATGCTCCATCAAAAAATTCTTGCCTATATTCATGGGGTATTTGCAGCTGTTCCAACAATACGTCCATTTTTTCCTTTTTTGAAATATCCATACGATCCCCTCCTGCTGCGAAACACAGCTGTAATGATGGAAACCCTTGCCAGGAAAAAGACAAGGGTTTCTATAAAATCCTTCTGCTATTTGCTTCTATAGGAACAGGCGCTGAATATCATTCCAAGTAACGATGATCATCAGCAGCATTAACAAAGCAAACCCGACGAAATGGAAGACACCTTCCTTTTCAGGAGAAATCGGTTTTCCTCTGACGGCTTCCAATCCTACGAACATCAGCCTCCCGCCGTCTAAAGCCGGGAGGGGTACGAGGTTGACTACTCCCAAGTTGACACTTAATATGGCCGTCCACATGAGGAAATTCATGAGGCCAGTCTGCACTACCTGATCGGTGGCATCGTATATACCAACCGGGCCTGAGAGGAGTTCAATGGAAACCTGGCCGGTAATAAGCATCATGAGGTTCGTCAGAATGGTCTTCGTCGTATCGACTGTTTGTGTGAAACCATACTCAAATGTTCCAAGGAAAGATTTTTCAAAAGCTTGATAGACTCCTATCTGGCCAATTGGATCTTGACCCTCTATTGGGACTTCAGCAGGCACTACGGTGATTTCTTCCTGCACCCCATCCCTTAGTATGGTCATGGAAAGTTCCCTGCCTGGATTTTCCCTTACAATTGAAGTGAATTCTTCCCATGTTGACACCGTGTTTCCTTCAATTTCAACCACTTCATCACCTGGCTGGAATCCAGCTTCTTCTGCCGGTGTGTCCGGTTGTACTTCACTCATCTTCGCTTCATCCACCGGTATGCCCTGCACGAGTCCGATAGCTATGAAGAGTAGAATTGCCAGCAAAAAATTCATCATTGGCCCGGCAAACAACTGCATTGCCCGTTGGCCTGTGGTTTTGGAAGCAAACTGGCGGTCATAAGGGGCAATCTGCGTCTCTCTCTCATCCATCACGAAAAAGGCCTTAGGGTCTACGTCAAAATGGAGCTTCTGATTTTCTTCATCAATATCATAACCTTCAATGACCAGTTCATGATCAAGGTCCACTCTCTCAACCTCAAGCGGTCTGGCGTTTGGATGCTTGGACTTGTTATTAACAATGATTTTCTCCACTTTACCTGTTTCGTTGAATTCCAAGCCAATATGATGTCCGGGTTTTAACTCAATAATCTCCGGATCTTCCCCCGCTACACGCACATACCCTCCTGCAGGAATCAGACGAATGGTATATAACGTTTCATTTCTCGTAAAGGAGAATACTTTTGGACCAAATCCGATGGCAAATTCACGCGCAAGCATACCTGCACGCTTTGCAAAAATTAAATGTCCCCACTCGTGCACAAAAACAAGCAGGCCGAACATGAGTATAAAAGCGATCACTGTAGTCAACTGTTACACCTCCTAGAGGGTATAAGTGCGGGTAATCCTGAATCCATAACAAAAATATGCTTATCTTTCCGAATAAGAATTCCACCCATCCAGTTACTGAATAAACCCTATGAAATGAAGCAAGGGAAGTACAAAAAGCAGGCTGTCAAACCTGTCCAGAATGCCGCCATGGCCAGGAAGCAGTTTTCCAGAGTCTTTGACACCATAATGGCGTTTAAAAGCAGATTCTACCAAGTCTCCTATCTGGCCAAAGATGGAAGCAAGAACAGTAGCACCTATTACGACCATCATGGGAAAAGAAAATGGATGAACCAGCTGGAATATTGCTGCAATGAAACACGCAAGCAAGACTCCTCCCAAAGCTCCCTCAACAGTCTTATTGGGACTTATTTGTGGCCAAAGCTTTTTCTTACCGAATTTCTTGCCAAACAGATAGGCACCTGTATCTGTTGCCCAGATGATGAATAGAGCAAACAATAAGTAATCAAGCCCCGCATCTTGTGTTTTGATAAGATATAAGAAGCCCGTCCCTACGTAAAGGACTGAAAGTAAGATAAAGCCTGTGTCATCAAAAGTGAATTTGTTTTTAACCAGTACCGTGTAGGATAACAGTAATAGAACGAACAACATGATGATTTCTGTCTGGCTCATCCATGCCGAACCGCTCCATTGAGGGTACAGGATCAACCATAACAACCCTGCTGCCAAAACAACCGGCAGTGAAGTCAACTCTATTTCGTGCATTTTCATTAATTCGGCCAACCCTATGGTAGCTAGAATATAGACAAAGGCGACAAATGGCCAGCCTCCATAGATGACAAATGGCAGTAAAATGAGTATTGCCACGAATGCTGTGATTGTACGTTGTTTCATAAACCTTTCATCACCTTAAATACCTCCATATCGCCTTTTCCGCTGCTGATACTCTAAAAGGGCCGCATTGAATGTATTTTCATCGAAGTCCGGCCAATACGTATCAGTAAACCACAGTTCGGTATAAGCTAGCTGCCAAAGCAGGAAATTACTCAATCGCTGTTCACCGCTCGAGCGGATAAGCAAGTCCGGATCTGTGAGCCCCTGTGTAAATAGATAGTCCGAAAACATTTTTTCATCTAATGAATCTATGGTGTTTGCAGAGTGTTCTAAATCGGTCATGAGCTTTTTGACGGCCTGTATGATTTCAAATCTACCACCATAGTTTAAAGCAAAATTCAATAATAATCCATTGTTATCTTTTGTCTGTTCTTTGGCGTATGTAACTGCTTCCTGTGTATACTCGGGAAGTGCTTGGATATCTCCGATTGTTTCTATCCGTACATTGTTTTCCATAAGGTCAGGCAGATAGACATGAAGGAATTCCTTCGGCAGTTTCATAAGAAAATCTACTTCTGAGGCTGGCCTCTTCCAGTTTTCGGTAGAAAAAGCATACAAGGTAAGTACTTTGACATGGGATTGGGCTGCCGCCCGAACCACTCTATTTATTGCTTTAACACCTTCCCTATGGCCCGCTATGCGAGGGAGCCCTCTCTTCTTTGCCCATCGTCCGTTCCCGTCCATAATGATGGCAACATGATCGGGCGTACTGCCTGGGTCTTGCTCATCACTTTGTTCCGTTTGTTTTTTCTTAAAAAAAGGAAGTTTCATTGACATATTTTGTCCTCCGAATGCTGTTGTTTACCCTTTGCAATCCATCAGCCAACTCTCCATTCACATGGGTAAGGGGCTTAGAAGATTGTATGAATCACCATTATATCATTAAAACCCTAACTAATTATATCTATTTTCTCACCAGAATACAAAATGATTTTCAAGGGCAAATTTGAGGTACAGAAAGAAAATAATAGCCCCCTTAGTAATAAGAGGACTATTATAGCTTATTGAGCATTCTTATGAATTATACTTCCAGAATCTCTTTTTCCTTATCTTTTGCGAGTTGGTCGATTTGAGCGATGTGGCTGTCCGTCTCTTTTTGTACTTTATCCTGGGAAGACCGCGATTCATCCTCTGTAAGATCCCCGCTTTTTTCGGCTTTCTTCAACTGGTCATTGGAATCTCGACGGACGTTACGAATTTGCACACGAGATTCTTCCGCGTACTTTCCGACGAGCTTCACTAAATCTCTGCGCCTTTCTTCCGTCAGTGCCGGTATGTTGATACGGATGACGTTGCCATCATTGTTCGGAGATAAACCAAGGTCAGCCTTCTGAATAGCTTTCTCCACCTCAGGAAGTGCGGATTTGTCGTATGGAGTAATCATCAGCAGCCTTGCTTCTGGTGCGGAAATGGTGGCCAATTGGTTCAATGGTGTGGAGGCTCCATAGTAATCCACGTAGACACTATTCAGGATACTTGGATTAGCTCTTCCCGCCCTTACAGTAGCAAGGTTTCGAGAGAAGGCTTGAACTGCCTGCTCCATCTTTTCGCGCGTTTGTTTCATGATTGCTTCTGACATGACTATTTCCCCCTTATCGTAGTTCCGATTGATTCGCCTTCAACAACCCTTTTAATATTACCCTCTTCAGTAATAGAGAATACCACCAACGGGATATCGTTGTCCATGCATAATGAGGAAGCAGTAGAGTCCATGACACCCAGACCCTCATTAAGCATCTCCATATAGGATAGATTATCATATTTCTCGGCATTTTTATTGATTTTCGGATCATCGGTATAGACACCATCTACATTATTCTTCGCCATCAGAATCACTTCTGCTTCAATCTCAGCAGCCCTGAGTGCGGCTGTTGTATCTGTTGAGAAGAATGGGTTTCCAGTCCCAGCTGCAAATATTACTACACGTTTTTTTTGCAGATGCCGGATTGCTTTTCTTCTTATGTAAGGTTCTGCCACCTGACGCATTTCAATGGATGATTGCACTCTGGTTTCTACACCGATATTTTCCAAGCCATCCTGCAATGCAAGAGAATTCATGACGGTTGCCAACATTCCCATATAATCAGCGGTTGCACGGTCCATTCCCATCTCGCCGCCAACCTTACCACGCCAGATGTTGCCCGCACCGACGACGATTGCAATCTCAACCCCCATCTCAGCAACTTCTTTCACCTGATTGGCCACGGATTGGATGATTTTGGGTTCAATCCCGTATCCCTGCTCACCACTGAGGGCCTCTCCACTAAGTTTTAGCACAATTCTCCGGTAACGAGCTGTTGTCATAATTACCTCCATGGAAATGAATTTGTAGACACTGAGTTCTCCAGCTGAAAATAAGCCAGGGAATTCAGAAATTTGCCTGATTATGGAAGAATAGGGAACATTGCATGTCCCCTATTCTTTTTTTATTTATTTTTTGATTTGGCTCATCACTTCATCAGCAAAGTTCTCTTCGCGTTTTTCCATTCCTTCTCCTACTTCATAGCGGATAAAGGATTTAACGCTGGCGCCTTGATCTTCTACATATTTTTTCACTTTCTGGTCCGGATCTTTGACGAAGTCCTGCTCAAGCAGCACGATACCTTCAAAGAATTTGCCTAAGCGGCCTTCCACCATCTTTTCGACAATCTTTTCTGGTTTCCCTTCGTTAAGGGCCTGTGTTTTCAAGACTTCACGCTCACGGTTTACTTCCTCTTCAGCAACCTCATCACGGGAAACATACTGAGGGTTTACAGCTGCAATATGCATTGCAACGTCTTTAGCGATTGCTTCCTCCTTCGTTCCTTCAAGCAGAGCAAGGACACCAATACGTCCACCTGCATGCAAGTAGGCACCGAAGGCATCATTATCTGTTTTGTTCACTACAGCGAAACGGCGGAGGGAAATCTTCTCACCAATTTTAGCAATTGCAGAGTTCAAATAAGCTTCCAAAGTTTCACCTTCACCATGCAACTTTTGTTGTAGTGCTTCTTCTACTGATGCCGGCTTTTGGGAAAGAATATGCTTGCCAAGTTCGGAGAGAAGCTGTTGGAACTGCTCGTTCTTTGTTACAAAGTCAGTTTCACAGTTCACTTCGATGATGGCTGCTGTATTGTTATCCACTTCAATATGTGCAGAACCTTCTGCTGCAATACGGTCCGCCTTTTTGGCAGCTTTAGAGATGCCTTTTTCGCGAAGATAATCAATTGCTTTGTCGATGTCGCCATCCGTTTCTTGCAGGGCTTTCTTACAGTCCATCATACCTGCACCAGTTTTTTCACGCAGTTCTTTAACCATTTTGGCTGAGATTGCCATATATAATTCCTCCTTCAAAAGTTTGTTTGAAAAAGGGTGATAAAAGGCTCTTATCCTCTTATCACCCTCACCTTTTTAAAAAGTATTATGCTTCAGTTGATTCCGTTTCAGCCTCTTGGCCAGCTTCAGCTGTGTCTGCATCTGCTTCTACTTCAGCTGTTTCTTCGCCTTGCTTTACTTCGAGAACGGCATCAGCAATTTTAGAAGTCAAAAGCTTCACAGCACGAATAGCATCATCATTGGATGGAATGACATAGTCAATTTCATCCGGATCACAGTTTGTATCAACCATACCGATGATTGGAATGTTCAATTTATGAGCTTCAGCGATCGCAATACGCTCTTTGCGGGGATCGATAACGAACAGAGCATCAGGAAGCTTGTTCATTTCCTTGATTCCGCCCAAGAACTTCACAAGACGATCTTTCTCTTTCAATAAGTCAACTACCTCTTTTTTCGGCAATACTTCAAATGTGCCGTCTTCTTCCATTTTTTCAATATCCTTCAAACGATTGATACGTTTGCGGATTGTTTGGAAGTTTGTCAATGTACCTCCCAACCAACGTTGGTTGATATAGTACATACCAGCACGGGTCGCTTCATCACGTACAGACTCCTGTGCCTGTTTTTTCGTACCTACGAAAAGAATTGTGCCGCCATTTGCCACCAATTCCTTAACATAGTTATAAGCTTCATCAACCTTTTTCACTGTTTTTTGCAGGTCGATGATGTAAATGCCGTTACGCTCCGTGAAGATGTATTTTTTCATCTTCGGATTCCAACGGCGTGTCTGGTGTCCAAAATGCACACCAGCTTCAAGCAGTTGCTTCATGGATATTGCTGCCATAAAAAATTCCTCCTAAATGGTTTTTTCCTCCGTCCAGATCATCTTTGCATAGCAACCAGTTCAAGGAACATGGCACCTGCTGTACAAATAACTGAACGTGTGTATTTTCCGCTCGCCCTCTGACAGGGACAGAGCATTTACACCAAGAGTTAATATACCACACTGTTTTTACTTAATCAAGTATAAACAGGTATTTATGGATAATCTGTTCCTTACTAATATACCTGAACCCGTTTTATACCCCTGAATAGTGCCCAATGGCAAGAAGACAGTAAAAAAAGCCAGAGAGCAACTCTGGCCTTCTTTCCAATGGACATTAAGAACTTACCTGGAACGCAGTTTTTCCAACTCAACAAGGAACTTGCTGTTAAGCACTTTGATATAAGTTCCCTTCATTCCTAAGGAACGGGATTCAATCACTCCAGCACTTTCCAGTTTTCTGAGAGCATTGACGATGACAGACCTGGTAATTCCCACACGATCTGCGATTTTACTAGCTACCAACAGCCCCTCATTGCCATTCAATTCTTCGAAAATATGATCGATTGCTTCTAGTTCACTGTAGGATAGTGAACTGATTGCCATTTGTACAACTGCCTTGCTTCGAGCTTCCATCTCGATCTCTTCTGTTTTCTCATGAAGGATTTCCATACCAACTACAGTTGCACCATATTCAGCGAGAAGAAGATCATCATCATTGAAACTTTCATTGATTCGTCCGATGACCAATGTGCCCAAGCGCTCTCCTCCGCCGATAATAGGTACAATTGTTGTAAGGCCGTTCTGGAACAATTCACGGTTCTCTACAGGGAAAACAGTGTGCGGGCTGTCTATATCCAGGTTGGCAGTAGTTTCATGGATATTGGATAACCCTTGGATATAGTCCTCTGGAAAACGCCTCTCTTCCAACATGTTTTTCATTCGTTCATTTTCAATTTCCTGATTGATCGCGAATCCTAATAACTTTCCTCTTCTGCTGACAATATAGACGTTTCCTTTAATAACATCCCTCAGAGAACCTGACATATCGTTGAAGTTCACCGACTTCCCTGTGGCTCCTTGCAGCATTGCATTGATTTTTCTTGCTCGTTGTAATAAATCCATGATAATCCTCCATTCATTTCTTTGAGTTATAGTATAAATTGGCTTAAGTCTTTGTTTTTTACGATATTGCTCAATTTTTCATCTACATAGGCTGGGGTTATTTCTATTTCTTCCATATTAATATCCGGAGCCTCAAATGATAAATCTTCCAATAGTTTTTCTAGAATGGTATGAAGTCTCCTTGCACCTATGTTATCTGTCTCTTGATTCACTTCATAGGCAACCTCTGCTAATCTTTCTATAGCTTCGTCTGTAAAAATAACATTTATACCTTCCGTTTTCAGAAGACCCTGATATTGTTTGAGCAGTGCATTGGAAGGTTCCCTTAGTATTCTCTGAAAATCTTCCACAGCCAGTTTTTCAAGTTCTACACGTATAGGGAATCTACCTTGCAATTCAGGTATGAGGTCAGAGGGCTTCGCCATATGGAATGCACCGGCAGCAATGAACAACATATGATCTGTCTTTACAGCACCATGTTTGGTGACTACAGTAGACCCTTCCACTATCGGCAGAATATCCCGCTGGACACCTTCGCGGGACACACTTGCTGAGTTCTCCTGTTTCACTGCAACTTTATCTATTTCATCAATGAAGAGAATGCCAGACTGTTCTGCCCGCTGAATAGCCTCTTGGGAAACCTCTTCCATATCAACAAGCCTCGCTGCTTCCTGTTGGGTAAGAACCTTTCTCGCTTCCGAAACCGGAAGCTTTCGGCTCTTTTTCTTTTTCGGCATGAACTGACCGAAGACATCCTGCATGTTCATGCCCATTTGTTCCATACCCGACCCCTGCAGCATATCAAACATGGAAGGAGGAACATCGTCGATCTCCACGGTGACCATATGATCCTCCAGTTCACCTAGAGCCAATTGGTGTTCCACCCTCTTGCGTTTATTTCGGATTTCGTCATCTCCATCTGATGAAGTACCATCCTCATCTGCATCATGGTTGGAAAACAGCATCTCGAAGGGGTTTTTGACATTATTCTGCTTCTTCGCCTGTGGGACCAATAACTCAACAAGTCTCTTGTTAGCAGCTTCTTCTGCTTTACCCTTAACTTCTTCCATCTTTTCTTCTTTCACCATGCGGACCGACATTTCAACAAGATCACGCACCATGGACTCGACATCCCTGCCGACATAGCCCACTTCTGTAAACTTGGTTGCTTCCACTTTTACGAATGGGGCTCCAGCCAATTTCGCCAGCCTTCTTGCAATTTCTGTCTTACCCACCCCTGTCGGACCGATCATCAGAATGTTTTTAGGGACGATCTCCTCTTTAATGGATTCATCCAACTGCATTCTGCGGTATCGGTTGCGCAGAGCTACTGCCACAGATTTTTTCGCCTTCTTCTGGCCAATGATGTATTTATCCAATTGTTCCACTATTTGCCTTGGAGTATAATTGATCCCCATGGTTGCACCAGGCCTCCTCATCAATCAAGTACC
Organism: Virgibacillus xinjiangensis; assembly: GCF_042643145.1. Classification (NCBI taxonomy): domain Bacteria; kingdom Bacillati; phylum Bacillota; class Bacilli; order Caryophanales; family Bacillaceae; genus Virgibacillus; species Virgibacillus xinjiangensis. The sequence continues at coordinate 132,235 of NZ_JBHRSA010000034.1, read as the reverse complement.
TCTAAGGTTATTTGATCATTCGTGAACACACAGATTTCGCCCGCTGTCTCCAGTGCGGCTTTAGCTATATCCTTAGCGGAAAGGTCACTAGAGTATCTTGCCAAAGCTCTTCCGGCGCTTAATGCAAAATTGCCGCCTGAACCTATGGCAAGAATCCCATCATCAGGTTCTATTACCTCTCCCGTACCAGATAACAGAAACATCTTTTCTTTGTTCAGAACAATAAGCATTGCCTCCAGTTTACGGAGGACCTTGTCGCTCCGCCATTCCTTCGCCAACTCAACGGAGGCTCGCGTCAAATTGCCATTATAGGTATCTAGTTTCGCCTCAAATTTTTCAAACAAAGTGAAGGCATCAGCCACGGAACCTGCAAATCCTGCTAGAACCTGGCCATTGTATAGAGTTCTTACTTTTTTGGCTTTATGCTTCATTACGACCGAGTTACCTAAAGTCACTTGGCCGTCACCACTCATCGCACTTTGCCCTTTATGCCGAATGGCAAAAATGGTGGTTGCATGCATCTCATTCGCCAATCACCTCACCCCTTCCGTAGTACATTCTATGCACGAGGATGGCTGTTTAAATAAACATCCCGTAAATGATTTTTAGTTACATGGGTATAAATTTGAGTAGAAGAAAGATTCTCATGACCTAATAATTCCTGGACTGTTCTTAAGTCTGCACCTTCATTAAGCATGTGTGTTGCAAACGTGTGCCGAAGTTTATGCGGATGCAAATGAACAGTTAACGCAGCGCGTTCCACCATCTTATTCAAAATCAGCCGGATCCCTCGCTCAGTCAGCGGGTTTCCCCTGGCATTCAAAAAAACGGTATCTGTTGCTACGCCTCTTTTTTTCATCAATTGTTCCCTTCCATCCCTTATGTAGGTATCCAAGACAGTCGACGCAAAACTGCCGAATGGAACATAGCGTTCCTTTCTGCCTTTTCCTTTTACGAAGAGAGTGCCTATCGTGAAATCGATATGGGAAAGCGAGAGGTTCTTGCATTCACTCACCCTGATCCCGGTAGCGTATAGCACTTCCAAGATCGCCTGATTACGTTGTCCCAGTGGGTCTGTCAGATCACTGACCTCAAACAGTTTCTCCAACTCCTCGGCATAAAGGAATCCCGGTATCGGTTGATCTTGTTTAGGAAGGCTTACATGCATAAACGGGTTAGTGGTGATTTTTTCTTCTCTCTGAAGAAAACGATAAAAACTTCTTAATGAAGAAATCGTACGGGAAACAGACCTCCTGCTTAAACGTTGATGGTACAGACCGGTCAAGAATAATCGGACCACCCGGTAATCCACATGCTCCAGACCATCAATTCCTTCTGCCGATAGAAACAAAAAGAATTTTTCCAGATCATTCTGATAATACTTTACAGTATAAGGTGAAGCATTCTTCTCTATTTGCAAATATTCAACGAATTGTTTGGATGGTTCCATATAATCATTCAATCTTCACACCTCAATTAGCTAATAAATCATAACACACATAATTTACAGCTGCAATAGATTTAACAAAATTGCAATAAAATTCTGAATTGGGCCTAGACTTGCTGATCTATCCCTTGCTTTTTAAAAGTCCAATGATCGTTTTCTATTACTCATACAAAACGACAAGACCAGCAAATTACACTAAGGTGTCAAGTAAGTTACCTTACCAATGCGTTATTATATCTGTTTCAAATTCAATAGTCAATAAACTCCCTTTCCTACACTTCCACAAAATTGATCACTGTGAAAAGTTTGTGAAAACATGATACTAAAGGTATGGCCAAATAGTTAGTTTATTATTCCTAATTCACTAATTTTTTCTTTCGTCTCTTTGGTACCCAACTCATATACTTTTCGATAGACTTCCACCATGTGTTTGTTATAGGAAGCCCTTTCCTCATCTGCACCCCACTCATCGAATGGCTTGTGGACATAATTGGAAGCATTCACTGCGTTTTGATTGCGTTTTATAAATAGGTGGCGCAGCTCTTCCACCTGTCCTTCGGTTGCTTCGATTTCAAATTCAATGCCACTATCAGGAATAGACACTTCCCGAATCTCTTCCGTATCAATGGTTACAAAGTATTGTTTTTTCTCTGCCATCCTTATCCCCTCCTTTATTCCACCTCTTCCCTAATCTCCGTAAATCAAACCATGGGGCTCCTTCCGCAAATTCAAAAAGCTGCCCGGGGTTCCGGGCAGCTTCTAATTCTGTGCGCTCTCTTCATAGTCACAATTAGTACATTGGATTTGTGTTTCTTTTTTCTTGCGTTTTTCCACTAGCAGGGAATCACATTTAGGACATGGCCGGGAAATAGGTTTATCCCAAGAAACAAAGTCACAATCAGGGAATTGATCACAGCCGTAGAAAGTGCGGCGTTTTTTGGACTTCCTTTCTACGATGTTCCCATCTTTACATTTAGGGCATTTGACTCCAATTTCCTTGAGAATAGGCTTGGTATTCCTGCAGTCAGGAAAGTTTGAGCACGCAAGGAATTTTCCATAACGTCCCATCTTGTAGACCATTTCATGCCCGCATTCCTCACAATCTATTCCAGCAGGCTCGTCTTTTATTTCTACCTTTTCCATCTCTTTTTCAGCTGTCTCCAACCGTTTACTGAAACCTTGGTAAAAATTGTCAATGACTTTTATCCACTGGCTTTTTCCTTCTTCAATTGAATCAAGATCTTCTTCCATTTTCGCGGTGAACTCTACACTAATGATTTCTGGAAAGAATTCTTCTACCAGGCCGCTCACAATCGTTCCAAGTTCTGTTGGAAGAAAACGTTTGTTGTCTATGCTTACATACCCTCTACGTTGGATGGTGTCCAAAGTGGGAGCATAGGTAGAAGGTCGGCCGATCCCTAATTCTTCAAGCGTCCGTACAAGTCGTGCTTCGGTATATCTTGGAGGAGGCTGTGTAAAGTGCTGATTTGGTGTGATTTCTTTCGCTTGTACTTTCGTGCCTTCTTCCAAGTCAGGAAGCAGTTTGTCTTCTTCCTTCTTATTATCATCATTTCCTTCCACATATACCTTCATAAATCCTTTGAATTTTATCTTGGAGCCGGTAGCTCTGAATTCCACTCCGTTAGCTGTCAAATGGACTGTCATGGTATCCATTATTGCAGGGGCCATTTGACTGGCCAAAAACCTTTCCCAAATCAATTTGTACAATCGATATTGATCTCTGGATAGGTTATCTTTTAATGACTTAGGGTCCCGCAGGGCTGAAGTGGGCCTGATAGCTTCGTGGGCATCTTGTGCTCCCTCGCTGTTTTTAGCTTTTTTTGCTCCGCCAAGATATTCTTTGCCGTATTTTTCTTCTATATATGTGGTTGCCTCATCTTTGGCTGTTTCAGAAATTCGGGTGGAGTCTGTACGCATATAAGTTATAAGACCGGTGGTGCCTCCCGCCTTCTTTCCTAAATCTATCCCTTCATATAGCTGCTGGGCAACCATCATAGTTTTCTTTGCTCGGAAGTTCAATTTCCTTGCTGCTTCTTGCTGCAGAGATGAGGTGATGAACGGCTGTGCAGGGTTCCTCTTTCTCTCCCGTTTTTTTACCTTGTCCACAAGAAATTCCTTTGTATCCAATTTCTTCGTAATTTCCTTGACATCATCTTCTGTTTTCAATTCTTTCTTCTTGCCGTCAATTCCATAAAAATTCCCTTTGAATGATTCCTTGTCTTTGAGAAATTCAGCATCAATGGACCAGTACTCTTCCGGCTTAAAATTCTCAATTTCTTTCTCTCGGTCGATGATCATTTTCAATGCAACAGACTGAACACGTCCTGCACTCAATCCTTTTTTCACTTTTTTCCAAAGTAATGGACTGATATTATATCCGACCAGTCGATCGAGGATTCTTCTGGCTTGCTGTGAATCGACCAGCCCTTCATCAATCGAGCGGGGATGTTTAAAGGATTCTTTCACGGCATCTTTTGTGATTTCATTAAAAACAACCCGGCATTTGGAATTCTCATCAATATTAAGAACATGCGCCAGATGCCATGCAATTGCTTCCCCTTCTCTATCAGGGTCGGCAGCTAGATAAACTTTTTTGGCTTTCTTCGCAGCAGATCGGAGCTCTTTGAGTATGTCTCCCTTTCCACGTATGGTGATGTATTTCGGCTTATATTCATTTTCAACGTCTACAGCCATCTGACTCTTTGGCAGATCCCTTATATGGCCCATGGAGGCTTTAACTTTATATTTTTTTCCTAAGTATCGTTCAATCGTTTTCGCTTTTGCGGGTGATTCAACGATTACCAGATAATCTGACATGATCTTTCCTCCCAAAATGAGGTTGCAATAAAAATTAATAAATCGTCACTAATACTAAATAGATACGAAACATTTGTCAAACATATGTGAAAAAACTATTCAGTAGAGTAAGCGTTTTCCAACTATTTTATTAAAGTGAAAAATCCCTCTGGTGTATTTGCCAATCTTCCAAAATATCTTTCGGCTCCATCACCAATTTTGCTCCATCCTGGATCATACGGTGACAGCCTTTGGTCTGGGGGCATAAAGGAGAACCAGGCAAGGCATATACCTCCCTGCCTTGATCCAGTGCTTGACCTACGGTAATCAGTGTACCACTTTTCTCGGTGGCCTCTATGACTAGGGTCCCAGAACTCAAACCACTAATAATACGATTTCTCTCTGGAAAGTGAAATTTCCTAGGGGGATTATTAGGAGGGTACTCTGATACCAAGAGACCCTTATGTGCTATCTGTTCAAATAACGCTTTATTCTCTTTGGGGTACATATGCCAAAAGCCACTTCCAAGCACTGCTATCGTCTTTCCTCGATGGGAAAGAGCCAATCGATGGGCATGGCTGTCAATACCCTTGGCCATCCCGCTGACGACCAACCAGCCACGCTCGATCAATGGCTCTAGAATAAATCTCATTTTAGCTGGAGCTTCCATAGTAGGATTTCTCGTCCCAATGACACTCAATGACGGGCGATGTGTAAGAAGCCTAGTATCTCCCAAGGTATATAGAACGAGCGGCTTGTCTTTAATTGGTTTTATCATAGGGGGGTAGTTTTCGTCAACCATGGTGATGATTTCATAGTCTTGTTCATCTCTTTCTACTTGATACCACAATTGATCATGGTGATAGTCAGTATATAGTAGGGAAGCATTCTTATAGGGCAAGGTAAAGAAATTGGAAATCTCTTGAGGGGAAAGGGTTGGAAGAAGTTGTAAAGACGGGTCTGTGTGAAGGATTCGCCGGATTACTCTCCTGGTTACACCTCTGCATCGATGCAATACTATTAAATTTTTGCGTATCTGTTCCAAATCATTCACCAACCTTGGGGAAGTATAGTGAACCGGGCCTTTTCCCAGGCCCGGTTCACTATGGTCTTAATGTGTTTTACATTTTTCCTTTAGTCCTTTTTCCTCCAACACAGTAATCATTGTTTCCCCGATAACTGCCGGAGTTTCAGCAACTTTGATGCCACACTCGTTCATCACTCGAATCTTCTCATCTGCAGTACCTTTCCCGCCGGAAATAATGGCACCCGCATGGCCCATCCGCTTTCCTGGGGGAGCAGTAGTACCACCAATGAAGCCGACAACCGGTTTGGACATATTTGACTTCACCCATTCTGCGGCTTCCTCTTCAGCAGTTCCGCCAATTTCCCCGATCATGACAACTGCCTCTGTTTCAGGATCTTCATTAAATGCTTTCAGTACATCAATAAAGTTTGTGCCGTTGACCGGGTCACCACCGATGCCTACCGCAGTAGTTTGACCATATCCTGCTTCCGACAGCTGGTGTACTGCTTCATATGTCAGGGTACCAGAACGGGAAACGACGCCAATGTGCCCTTTCTTATGGATGTACCCGGGCATAATACCGATTTTTGTTTCGTCTGCAGTAATAACTCCAGGACAGTTCGGTCCTACAAGTCTTGTATTCTTGCCTTCCAAGTAACGCTTCACTTTTACCATGTCCATTACCGGAATATGCTCCGTAATGCAGATGACAAGCTCAATCTCAGCATCGGCAGCTTCAATAATGGCATCTGCTGCAAATGGAGCTGGAACATATATGACAGATGCGGTTGCACCTGTCTCGTCTACTGCATCTTGTACAGTATTGAAGACAGGGACCCCTTCCACTTTAGTGCCACCTTTTTTAGGTGTAACACCGCCAACTATCTTGGTTCCATAATCCAACATTTGTTTTGTATGGAATTTTGCCGTACCACCAGTAATCCCCTGGACAATCACTTTTGTATCTTTATTGATATATATACTCATCTTCGTCCGTCCTTTCTATATGAACTGTACGTTTTGTCCGTAATAATTAAAAGTATAGATATTATTTCACCATGGAAACGATTTTCTCGGCACCGTCTGCCATTGACCCTGCAGCAGTGATATTCAATCCAGACTCGTCAAGAATCTTTTTACCCAATTCCACATTCGTACCTTCAAGTCGCACAACGAGCGGTAGTTCTAAACCAACTTGCTTGGTTGCCTCAACTACTCCTTCAGCAATAACATCACATTTCATGATACCACCGAAAATATTGACAAATATTCCTTTTACATTGGAATCAGACAAGATGATCTTGAATGCCTCGGTAACCTTTTCTGCAGTTGCACCGCCCCCGACATCAAGGAAGTTTGCGGGTTCTCCGCCGGAATGTTTGATAATATCCATTGTGGACATGGCGAGACCAGCTCCATTAACCATACAGCCGATATTCCCATCTAATGCTACGTAACTCAAATCATATTTGGAAGCTTCGATTTCCTTCTCATCCTCTTCATCCAAGTCACGTAGATCTTGGACGTCCTTTTGACGGAACAAAGCATTGTCGTCAAAGTTCAACTTGGCATCAAGCGCCAATACTTCTCCATCGCCAGTAGTCACCAGTGGATTGATTTCTGCAACAGAGCAGTCTTTTTCCACAAATGCAGTATATAGGCCTGTCATGAATTTAACAGCTTGTCCCAGAAGTTCATTCGGGATGTTGATATTGAATGCAAGTCTGCGAGCCTGATAAGGTAATAGACCAACTACAGGATCGATCACTTCCTGGAAAATTTTCTCAGGAGTTTCAGCAGCCACTTCTTCAATTTCTGTACCGCCTTCTTCAGAAGCCATCATGACTACACGGGATGTTGTGCGGTCAAGGACAACACCGACATAGTACTCCTTCTGGATATCACTTCCTTCTTCGATCAGCAAGCGCTTAACTTCTTTTCCTTCCGGACCAGTCTGATGAGTAACCAGTGTTTTTCCCAAAATCTCATCAGCATATGTACGAACCTCATCCAAATTTTTCGCAATCTTAACCCCACCGGCTTTCCCGCGACCGCCAGCATGGATTTGTGCTTTTACTACTGTAACAGCACTGCCGAGCTTTTCTGCTGCTTGCACCGCCTCATCGACACTATGTGCAACATACCCATTGGGAACGTTTACACCAAATTCTCGCAATACGTCCTTGCCTTGATATTCATGAATATTCATCCTACATCCTCCTATCCATATTCGTGCATACCTATTGTATAAAAAAACTGCACATTTCACAACTTATTGAAAAAACTATTTGTAATCGTTCTCTCTGGGATTTTCTCCCACTTTTCCTGATCCTTTCATCCATTCAGATCTTTGACTGGAGCAAAAGACCTTCGATGAAAAGGTGTGCTCCCGTGTTCCTGTAGCGCCTTCATATGATGCTTGGTTCCATAGCCCATGTTTGACGCAAAGTCATACATCGGATATTGTTTGTGCAGTTCTCTCATTTTCTCATCTCGTGTCACTTTGGCAAGCACACTCGCTGCAGCTATAGAAATACTTTTACTATCTCCTTTTACGAGCGACTCCGAACTGTAAAGATATCCCTCCAGTTCCATTGCATCAATTAACAAGTGATCCGGAGCAGGTTCGAGTTGAGATACCGCCTCTACCATTGCCTGTTTGGCCGCTTCGTGTACATTGATCTTATCAATTTCCTCATTGCTGATGATGGAGATGCCATAACTAACTGCCTGTTCCTTGATCATTTCACAAAACACTGTTCTTGATGATTCGGTTAGTTGTTTAGAATCATTCAATCCCAGCAATTTAAAATTTTCGGGGAGTATGACAGCTGCAGCCACGAGCGGTCCAGCAAGGGGGCCTCTGCCTGCTTCATCTATTCCCGCTATGTATCTTTTGCCAGCTGCCCGGGCCTTTCTCTCATACAAACCCATTTCATGAAATTTATTCTCCAGCTGAAGTTCCGTCTGTTTTTCTCTTTCATACGCTTTCACGAGTTGTTGGACACCTTTCCTGGTGTCACTTTTCAGTTCACAGACCTTCTGGTCGTCCAACTCCCCGGCAGCCAATAATTCTTTTAATACACGTATCGATTGCTTTTCCATAATGCACCTGTCTTTCCATGTAGCGATTGATTATGTAAGGTCAAGATAAACAGGCATCCATCAACGATGCATGCCTGAAAATTATACAGTTTCCAATGTCATTCGGCCAAGTCTTCCTGTACGAAGGTCCCTCAATATAATATCCGCCACTTTATCAAAGTTGACGCCACCCCCGCTTTCCAATGCTCCACGCTGCTTGCCGATGGAGGTGAAGACATCCCACATATCTTCCATATCGGCTTCGATCTGATATCTCTCTCTAAGTGCATCGGGATAAGCTTCCTGCATATAGTTTATGGCAAAAGCTGCAATATCTTGAAGTGAGAGCAGTTGGTCCTTGATGGTACCAATTGCAGCAAGCCTGTACCCTACTTGTTCATCCTCAAACTTAGGCCATAGGATACCGGGTGTATCCAGCAGTTCAAAATCCTTTTTGACTTTGATCCATAGTTGCTGTTTAGTCACTCCCGGTTTATCCCCGGTTTTTGCGATTTTTTTATTTACCAGACGATTGATCAACGTAGACTTGCCTACATTAGGAATACCGACGATCATTGCCCTCGACGGACGAGGTTGTATCCCCTTTTTCTTAAGTTTCTCCATCTTTTCGCGACCCATTTCCTTCGCAAGCTGTATGACCCGTTGGATATCCGACTTTTGGTTTACATCTACCGCAATAGCAGGAATTCCATGATTGTCGAAATGGGCGATCCATTTATCAGTTTGCTTTGGGTCAGCAAGGTCTTTCTTCATCATTACGATCATTTTCGGTTTGTTTTGCAACACTTGCTGAAGCATGGGGTTTTGCGAAGACACCGGTGTTCTGGCATCTACCAATTCCATTACAAAATCCACTAACTTCAATTTTTCTTCCACTTCCCGCCTAGCTTTCGCCATGTGACCGGGAAACCATTGTATAGCCATTATATCACCCTACTCTCCGACTAATTGTATTCGGTCTAAAGGCCAATAAATTAAACTGGCTTCACCGACGATTTCATCCATGGGAATGACTCCGAGCATGCGGCTGTCTGTTGAGTTGCCACGATTATCTCCTAAAACCAACAGATGCCCTTCCGGAACAGTCTCATGGTCTCCTGGGAGATTTTCCAAGGAAAAGTCCGTTGTATGCAGTTGATACATATCTTCTTTCTCCTCCATGAATGGTTCTTCTACAGGTTCACCGTCTATATATAACACATTGTCTTCATAAGCGACGTGCTCTCCCGGCAGGCCGATGACACGCTTAATAAAATCCTGCTGTGCTGATGCATGGAATACTACGATATCAAAACGTTCCGGCTCACTAACCTGGTAAATAAATTTGTTGACGATCATTTGATCTCCATTTTCCAGGGTAGGCAGCATAGATGGTCCGTCCACCACGATGGGGGCAAAGAAGAACATCCGAACCACAAATGCTAGGCCGAACGCAATCAGTAATGCTTTAACCCAGTCAAACCAGTCACTCTTTCCGCTCTTTTCTTTATCTGCCATGTGTTCCCCTCCGGCAACTGCAATTTTGCTCTAAACTATTGTAATCCAGCAATCCTTCGTCATTCAACTTTTCATGATATCTGTTTAAGTATACAAAAAGGAGCTTGTGCATATGTATGAACAAGCTCCTTTCCTTCCGCAATTTTTATCAAATTACATGGTTCAGCGACGTTCTTTGATACGAGCTGCTTTTCCACGAAGATTACGCAGATAATACAGTTTCGCACGACGTACACGACCACGGCGGGTAACTTCAATCTTATCAACCCGAGGTGAATGCAGTGGGAATGTACGCTCCACACCTACACCGTAAGAAATTTTCCTTACTGTGAATGTTTCGCTGATTCCACCGTTCTGGCGTTTGATGACAACACCTTCGAACACCTGGATACGCTCGCGGGTACCCTCAACAACTTTCACGTGCACTTTTAACGTGTCACCAGGGCGAAAGTCAGGGTGATCCGTACGTAGCTGATCTTTTGTGATGTCTGCAATAAGATTTTGCATTTGTTTCACTCCTTCCAAACCAATGTTCATGCTTCTCTATGGAACAGCGGAACATCGTTTCTACGACTCAGGAATCTCCCTGAGCACAACAATTAATATACCATAATCACTCAGATAGTTCAACCGATTCCTGCATCATTTATGCAATCTAAATCTTATGGCTCCCTTTTGATGTCTTCCAGCATCCGTTGGTCCTCTTCCGTTAAATCGAATTGCTCCAACAGGTCGCTTCTGCGTTGGTATGTTCTTCTTAAAGACTCTTTTTTTCTCCATGCGGCGATTTTTGCATGATCGCCTGACAATAGAATATCCGGCACCTTCATCCCCCGGAAGTCTGCTGGGCGTGTATACTGTGGATGCTCAAGAAGGCCAGTAGAAAAAGAGTCCTCCGGGGCAGAAGATTCATTGCCGAGAACGTCAGGCAACAGACGGACAACACTATCCACAACAACCATCGCTCCAAGTTCTCCACCTGTCAGGACATAATCACCAATAGAAATTTCATCGGTAACCAAATGTTCACGGATTCTTTCATCATACCCTTCATAGTGCCCGCAAATGATAATGAGATGTTCTTCTTTAGCCAGGTCCTCAGCCTTGCTCTGACTGTATGGCTCTCCTTGGGGACACATGAGAACAATGCGTGGTTTCGTGCTGTTTTGCCTGGTTACACTCTCTACGGCATCGAACACCGGCTGCGGGGTCAGCACCATTCCAGCGCCCCCTCCATACGGATAGTCATCAACCTTTTGATGTTTATTTGTGGTATAGTCTCGGAAGTTCACTAAATTATATTGATACTTTCCTTTTTCATGTGCCTTTTTGAGAATGGAAGAATTAAAAACACCGGAAATCATTTCTGGAAAAAGCGTCAAGATATCAATTTGCATTAGTCAAGCAGTCCTTCCATCGGTTCGATTACCACCTTTTTTGCTTCCACATCGACATCCTTGACCACATCCTCAATATAAGGGATAAGGATGTCTTTCCCTTTCTTCTGTTTGACTACCCAGACATCATTCGCACCCGGGGAGAGAATTTCCTTTACTACCCCGAGTTTGTCTCCAGTATTATCGGTAAACACCTCACAGCCGATGATTTCATGATAATAGAATTCATTTTCTGCCAAATCTGTCAACTGTTCTTCCGATATTTTCAGGAATTTCCCTTTGAACTGCTCTACATCATTAATATTTTCATACCCTTCCAACCTTACCAGATCAAATCCTTTATGCTGTTTATGGGAACTGATGGTGAAAGATTCAGGCATACCATCGCTCGCACTTTCACCTTCCATATATACAGTCTGCCCCTTCATAAAACGCTCTTCAAAATCACTGATGCGCAAGACCTTCAGGTCGCCGCGTATACCGTGTGTGTTTACAATTTTTCCAATATTATACATGTTGGTCATATTATCACCTGCTACTTGTCAATTCGATGTACCACACCATCCTTGATGATGATGGCATGTTCCTGAGTGATTTGTTCCCAATGCGCTCCAATTTCCACCTCAACAAGAGCTTCAACTTCTGTCTCGGTGATTTCACTGCCCATTTCCAGCATGTCCAGCTGGTCTATTTTAAAATCAATCAGCTTCATTTTATCTTTTCTTTCATCTATTTCCTTTTGAAAACGCTGATGTACCTCCTGTTTGGACACACCTGGTTTATTTTGCAGCTTCCTCTGTTCAAATCTGAGCTGTTGACACTCTTGTTCAAGCCGCATTTTTGTCTTCTGGAAGTTCTCATGGATTTTTCCTTTGCTATTCTCAGTGACAACTTGTTTGACAGGAACCTTCTTGATTATTTTCACGATATTTTCCTCACCTCACAGCATATCAGGAGCGAACAGAAGAACTATGTGTAAAAGGGAAAGAGGTCTTCACCTCTTTCCCTTTTACATAATATCCAAATAAATTCGTTGGTTTTCCCTGCTTCTGGCGGCATAAACCACCGTACGTATTGCCTTGGCAACCCGTCCATTCTTGCCGATCACCTTTCCCGCATCATTCGGATGTACCGTCAGATGGTAGACAGTTCCTTTATCTTCTTCTCTTTCCGATACAGCGACATCATCCGGGTGATCAACCAATGGCCTTACAATTGTTTCAATCAGGGCTTTCACGAAATCACACCACTTTACTATTGGTTTTTCTGTTCGTGGAATTTCTTCATGATGCCTTCTTTTGAAAATAGATTGCGGACTGTATCACTTGGTTTAGCACCTTTTGTCATCCAATCAAGAGCTTTATCTTCATCTATTTTAACTTCAATTGGATTAACTACAGGGTTATACGTTCCAATCTGCTCAATAGAACGACCATCACGTGGAGCACGTGAGTCAGCAACTACAATGCGGTAGAAAGGATTCCTTTTGGACCCCATACGCTTTAAACGAATTTTCACTGCCATGTCTTGCACCTCCAATAAATGTTTATCACAAGTTTAGATTCTAACAGAAACTTTTGTGTCTGTAAAGTGTTTTTCCATTACATGAATGGAAAGTTCATTCCTTTTCCTTTTTTCCCTTTTTGCATATTGGTCATCTGCTTCATCATTTTCTTCATTTCCTCGAACTGCTTCAGGAGGCGGTTGACCTGGGAAACAGATGTCCCCGACCCCTTGGCGATACGCTTTTTGCGGCTAGCGTTCATTAAGCTCGGATCTTGACGCTCTGCTTTGGTCATGGATTGGATGATTGCCTCTACATGGGCCAGCTGTTTCTCATCAAGCTGAGCATTTTTGAGCCCTTTCATTTTGTTGGCACCCGGGATCATCGACATCAGTTCATCCAGCGGTCCCATATTTTTCACTTGCCCCATTTGCTCGAGAAAATCATCGAAAGTGAAGGACATATTACGCATTTTTTCTTCCAGATCCTTCGCCTGCTTCTCATCCACATTAGTTTGTGCCTTTTCAATCAAAGACAGTACATCACCCATTCCGAGAATACGGGAAGCCATACGTTCCGGATGGAAGGGTTCAAGCTGGTCTAATTTCTCGCCCATACCAGCAAATTTAATCGGCTTGTCTGTAACAGTCTTTATCGAAAGCGCTGCACCACCACGAGTATCTCCATCCAGTTTTGTGAGGACGACACCGGAGATATCCAACTGTTGGTTAAAACTCTCTGCTACATTGACAGCGTCCTGTCCGGTCATGGCATCGACCACGAGAAATATTTCCTGTGGTCCTACAGCATCCTTGATTTGTTGCAGTTCATCCATCAGGTCGTCATCCACATGCAGGCGACCTGCAGTATCAATTATCACATAATCATGATGTGCTTCTTTCGCACGTTCTACTGCCTGTTTGGCAATATCCACTGGATTCGCCTCAGTCCCCATGGAGAACACGGGCATTTCCAACTGGCTGCCTAATGTCTCCAGCTGATTGATCGCAGCAGGCCGGTAGACGTCTGCAGCAACCAGCAAGGGGGAGCGATTATGTTTTTTCCTTAGATGATTGGCAAGTTTTCCAGTGGTCGTTGTTTTACCCGCACCTTGAAGACCAGCCATCATAATTACAGTAGGCGGGCGGTCAGCAACGGCAATCTTGCTCTGCTCCCCGCCCATCAGTTCCGTAAGTTCTTCTTTCACCACTTTTATTACCTGTTGGCCAGGTGTGAGGCTTTCCATCACTTCCTGTCCCACAGCCCGTTCCTTGATACGCTTAATCAAGTCTTTAACGACTTTAAAATTCACATCGGCTTCCAATAGGGCCAGGCGGACTTCTCGAGTCATTTCCTTTACATCCTGCTCTGATACCTTCCCTTTGCCTGTAATTTTCTTGATCGTTCCCTGCAATCGTTCGGCAAGTCCTTCAAATGCCATAGAAGGTGCCCCCCTAATCTAATTCTTGTAATTGGTTGATAATCTCCTGTGCATCATCGTCCTTTACCTTGTCTTGGAGTTTAGACATAAGGTTGGAACGCTTTTCAAACTTATCATATAGGTGGAGTTTCTCTTCATATGTCTCCAGCATTGCTTCTGTTCTCCGTATATTGTCATACACAGCTTGGCGGGAAACCTGGAATAGCTCGGAAATTTCACCAAGTGAATAATCCTCCAGATAATACATTTCCATATAATTCCGCTGTTTGGGTGTAAGCAGTGCTTGATAGAAATCAAATAGATAATTGATACGTGTCGTCTTTTCCAGCAATCCTTCCACCCCTTGTTAAGTGAATTCACTTTACGTTTAATCATAACGGAGTAATTGTCATACTGTCAAGTTAGCTCCTTACTCTTCATCTTCCAACATATCGGCAAACAGACCATAGACAAACGCCTGTGCATCAAACTCACGCATGTCTTCCACTTGCTCACCAAGACCCACATATTTTACCGGTATTTTCAACTCATTCCGGATGGCCAGTACGATGCCACCTTTAGCTGTACCATCAAGCTTGGTCAATACAATGCCGGACACGTCAACAGCCTCAGAAAATGTCTTAGCCTGGAGAAGGGCATTTTGCCCCGTTGTAGCATCCAATACGAGCAGCACTTCATGAGGTGCCTCCGGAATTTCCCGTTCAATTACCCGCTTGACTTTGGACAGTTCATTCATCAAGTTCACCTTGTTTTGCAGGCGGCCTGCTGTATCACAGATCAATACATCTGCATTTCTCGATTTGGCTGCCTTGATACCATCAAAAATTACTGCAGCAGGGTCACTCCCCGCTCCTTGCTTGATGACATCGACTCCGGCGCGCTCCCCCCATACATCAAGCTGTTCAATGGCACCAGCACGGAAGGTGTCTCCGGCAGCCAACACGACCTTCTTGCCCTCTTCTTTCATCTTATACGCAAGTTTCCCGATGGATGTTGTCTTTCCAACACCGTTGACTCCCACTACCAATATAACAGACAGTTCCCCTTCCTGGAGGTTCAGTGTTTCAGGCTCTTCTTCTTCCTCCTCGTAATAGATTTCCACGAGTTTCTCTGAGATGACGTCCTTCATATTTTTTGTGTCTTTGATATTCTGCCGTTTCACTTCCATTTCCAGTTCTTCAATAAGATCCATCACCGTTGTTACCCCAACATCAGCGGAGATCAGTACTTCTTCCAATTCTTCAAAGAACTCCTCATCGACTTTCCGGTAGCGCGCAATCAAGTCATTGATTTTCCCAGTAAACGAATTGCGGGTCTTTTTCATTCCTTCTTTATACTTCGTGGATGTCTCTTCATTTTCCTCTGATTGAGTGAATCTGCTTTTCAATTTATCCATAAACTTCATTCGTCATTTCCTCCTTATGTTTCAATAAGATCCTGTGTCTCCTCCAGCCTGACAGATACAAGACGGGAAACACCGGATTCCTGCATTGTTACGCCATATAATACATCGGCCTCTTCCATGGTGCCTTTGCGGTGGGTAATGACAATGAACTGGGTTTTTTCACTGTACAGCTTTACATATTTTGCAAATCTGGCAACATTGGCCTCGTCCAACGCTGCTTCCACTTCATCCAGCACGCAAAATGGCACCGGACGGACGCGCAGGATGGAAAATAGTAAAGCTATTGCCGTCAAGGCACGCTCTCCACCTGAGAGTAGCCCAAGATGCTGCAGTCTTTTCCCTGGCGGTTGGGCAATGATTTCCACTCCAGTGTCAAGAATGCTTTCTGGATCTGTAAGCTGGAGCTCTGCATGTCCCCCGCCGAATAATTGTTGGAATACTTCGGTGAATTCCTCTCTGATCTGATTGAATGTCCCCTGGAAAAGGTTCTTCATCTCTTCGTCCATCTCAGCGATGACAGTATGAAGAGTACCCTTGGCTGCTGTTAGATCGTCCCTCTGCTCCGTCAAGAAATCATACCGCTCACGGACTCGTTGATATTCCTCCACAGCCCCCAAATTGACGGTCCCCAACTGTTCAATCCTTTGCTTCAGCCGATCGACCTCTGCTTGTACAGATGCTATATCATCTGTCTGCGGATAGGATTCATTGGCCTTTTCAAAGGTGATCATATATTCGTTTTCCAATCTGGTCAGTCGATTATCTAATTCAACATCCAATCGGTTCACATGTACTTCCTTCTGCTGAATGGAATTGGTTATACCTTGAAGCCTGACTTCTTCTTCCTTCAATCGATTTTTCTGGATGTGCATCTCCTTTGTAAGCTGGCCTCGTTCCTGTTTCCTATGTTCAATATCTTCTTCTGTCTGCTGCTTTTGTACTTTATTGTACTGAATGCTTCTCTCCAGTTCCTCTTCTGTCACAGGTGTCTCATTCACATCATTCAAGTTTCGCAGCTCTTGTGAATATTCATCATACTGTGCTTCCATTTCCTCTAGTTGCAATTGGAGTGTCTTCGTCTTTTCCAGTTGGTTTTTTCGGCGCTCTTCCTGCTCTGCCAATTCTACCTGCCTATCATGTAGTTCCTGTTGTATATTCTCTTTGTTTTCCTGAAAACCGGCTTCTTGTTCAGTCAATCGGCTTATTTCCTGTTCGGCGGCCTCCAAATCACTAGCCAGCTTTTCCAGGTCTTGTACGAGATTCTCTTCACGCTTAACGAGCTGTTTGATATCCTGCTCAAATTGTTGCTTATCCTGATCATAAATGGAAAGGTTTCCGTCCAGTGAGTTCTTTTTCACTTCCAGCTCCTTGTAGGAGGATTCGAGTTTATTCAAGGAATGACGGGCAGCAGATGAATCCGCTTCTTCTGTATCCAACTGCTTTTCCAGTTCTCCGATCTGCCTTTTCTGCTGCTGTACCTTCCGTTCGAAATCTTCCACCTTGCTTTGGTAATCAGCCAGTTTATTAGTTGCTTCCTCTAAATCTTTTTCTCGGGAAAACAGAGATTGATTTGTTTTTTTACTTGCTCCGCCTGTCATGGAACCGCCCGGGTTTACCACATCTCCTTCCAGCGTGACTACCCGGTATCTGCCCTTGGTCTTTGCTGCAATATCATTGGCGTCTTTGAGGGTCTTGGCAATCAGGACGTGCCCCATCAAATGGTCGGCAACAATTTTATATGTGTTTTCCATGCTTACCAGGTCTGAAGCAACACCCACAAAACCAGAGTGTGATCGTACTTTGGCAAGCATGTCCCGGGTGACAAATCGTGCTTGGATGGAACCGAGGGGCAGGAATGTGGCACGGCCTTGCTTCATTTTTTTCAACCAGTTTATTGCATTTCTTGCGGCCTTATTATCGGTAACGACAATATGCTGTGCCTGTCCGCCAAGCACAGTCTCAATGGCTGTAATATAATCCTTCGGCACATTGGCCAGTTCAATAACTGCTCCGTGGATTCCATGGAGTGTCTGGTCCTCCCTTGCTTTCAGTACTGCTTTCACTCCCTGGAAAAAGCCCTGGAAGTCCTCTTTCATCTCTTCCAGCATTTCCTTCCGAGATTTCAATTTCTCAATATATTGATAGCCTTGAAACAGTTTTGCCTGGGCTTCCTCAAAAGCTGATCGTTTCGTATCCAAGTCTTTTTTCAGCTGGACGATTGTTGCATTCTTGCCTTTCACCAATCTGTCCTGCTTCAGCCATTCCGAATGGACACGCTGCAACTGACCTTCCAGTTCTTCACGCGAAGAAAGCAACCCTTTGAATTTCTCGGCCTGCATTGATTTTTTTCCGGATATTTGCTCCAGTTGCTGTTGTACAGACTGTCTTTCGTTCCGCTTAGCTGCCTGTTTATTAAGCAATTCAATATAATCCGATTTTCTATCTTCTATTTGTTCGGCAATGCTTTCCTTTCCGGCCCTCAGCTGCGCTCTTAGCTGCTGGATTTTCTCTCTGGTCTTATCTCTGGCCGTATCAAGGTCCGCCAATTTCTTGTTCTCTTTCACTACCTGATCATGTAGATTCCCGATCCGTTCTGCTGTCTGCTGTCTGTTTGCCTCCAATTCTGTTTTCCGTTCCCCAAAATGCTTGGTCCGTTCCTCAAAGAGCTGTTTTTGCCCTTCGAACTTTTCCAGATTCTGAGCTGCCTTCAACAGTTTGGTCTGCAGCGAATCAATATCATCATCCAAATTCTTCAATGTTTTTCTTTCCGTTTCAATTCGTTCACTTTTCTGTTGGATGGTCTTTTTAAGCTGCTGTTCCATTTTCCTTTCCTGTTCAAGTTCGGCCGACAAGTTTTTCCAGGATCCATGAAGCTTTGCAATCTCGGTGACTAAGAGGGTTATCTCCTTTTCCTTCAGTTCTTCTTTCCACTCCAAGTATTGCCGGGCTGCGTTCGCCTGCTGTTCGAGCGGACCTACCTGCTTTTCAATTTCATGGATGATATCCTCCACTCGATTCAGGTTTTCCTGTGTTTCCTCCAGTTTATACTCCGCTTTCTTCTTCCGCTGTTTATACTTCAATACGCCCGCAGCCTCTTCAAAGATCGTCCTTCTTTCTTCTGGCTTGGAGCTCAGGATTTCTTCCACCTTCCCTTGACTGATAATGGAGAAAGCTTCCCTGCCAAGCCCGGAGTCCATGAACAAATCCACTATATCCTTCAATCTGCATGATTGTTTATTGATATAGAACTCGCTTTCACCTGACCGATAAACTCTCCTGGTTACACTGACTTCTTCATATTCAAGAGGCAGGGACTGGTCATGATTATCAAGAACTAACGTAACCTCTGCGAAATTGAGTGCCTTCCTTGTATCACTACCTTGGAAGATGATGTCCTCCATTCTAGATCCCCGGAGGGACTTTACCGACTGTTCGCCAAGCACCCACCGTATGGCGTCGGTAATATTACTCTTGCCGCTGCCATTTGGTCCTACAACCGCTGTGACACCGGAAACAAAATCAACGTTTATTTTTTCGGCGAAAGATTTGAATCCTACGCTTTCCAGTTGTTTTAAAAACATATACATTTCTCCTATTTATTTACAAAAACCGTCGCATTACCAACATCTTCTCATTAAATTCTAAAAATTATTTGGCTTTTTACCGCATTTATTTTATCATAAAGTCAGAGACAAAAGAAGTACAGAGGGAGTGCTGGCATGACTTTAGAAAATGCGTCAAAAGAAAACATGAAAATTATACTGGATGGTCTTGCGGATAAATTAAACGTAGTGAACCGTACGCTGTTGGACCCTGAGGATTATGATCTCGAAAAATACGATGACTTGAAGTTCATGTATGATATGGTACAGCAAAAGGGCAGTCTCAGTGCAGCAGAGACTCAGGCCTTCATTGAGGAACTGCGGACCGTAAGAAAAGGGTAGGAAGGAAAATCATTTAGAGCAGAAAAGCTGGCATTCTATAAAATGCCAGCTTTTCTGCTCTAGTCATGATATTTATCAAGGGCCTTTTTAGCCGCACGTTGTTCCGCTTCTTTTTTGGTTCTGCCTATGCCTTCTCCTGAAACTTCATCATTTATAAAGACTTGGGCTACAAATTCTTTATTATGAGACGGGCCGATCTCTTTTACAATCTTATATTCGACGGCCATGCTCTTATACTGCTGGATCAGTTCCTGCAGTTGACTTTTATAATCCATCGCATGCGAAAAAGCACCTGTATTGATTTTAGGAAAGACATGCTCCTCCAGGAAATTCAAGGATATATCAAACCCCTGGTCGAGATACAGTGCTCCAAGGAAAGCCTCAAATACATCTGCCAGCAAGGCGGGTCTTCCTCTTCCCCCCGTTTGTTCCTCTCCTTTACCAAGAAGAATATGAGAGTCGAAACCGAGCTCACGGGCAAAATTCATCAAGGAAGGTTCACAGACGATGGCTGCACGCAGCTTCGTCATCTCCCCTTCCGGCATAGTTGCATTCTTCCGGAACAGGTACTGAGAAACTCCAAGTTCGAGGACCGCATCCCCAAGAAATTCGAGTCGTTCATTATCCTCATAATTTTCCTGCCGATGCTCATTCACATAGGATGAATGGGTAAAAGCCTGTCTCAGCAATTGATAGTCATTAAAAGTGATACCTAACTGCTCTTCCAGTTTCCGAGCATCCACTGGCGTCACCTCCGCTTCTTCCAATATACGGAAAGCCCCGCGAGTGCGAGACTTTCAAGTAATAAAAGGTGTTAGACTATTGTAAACTATTTATGTAGTTTACAGCGTCACCAACTGTATTTATTTTCTCAGCTTCTTCATCCGCAATTTCCATATCAAATTCGTCTTCAAGCTCCATCACCAATTCAACTACGTCCAGTGAGTCTGCCTCCAGGTCTTCTTTGAAGGACGCTTCCATCGTTACTTGGGATTCTTCCACATCAAGACGATCAACAATAATTGCTTTAACTCGATCAAATACGTCTGCCATCTTCATTCACCCCCTTTCAAGTTACTATGCACCGATATCGATTACATCACCATTCCTCCGTCGATATGAATGGTCTGTCCGGTAATATAATCTGCTTCCTCGGAAACAAGGAAGCGGACAACATTCGCAACACTCTCTGGCGTGCCCAATCTATTGAGGGGGATCATCGCCAGCATTTCCTGTTTCTGGTCCTCTGTCAACGAGTCGGTCATATCGGTTGTTATGAAACCCGGTGCCACGGCATTCACTAGAATATTCCGGCTGGCAAGCTCCTTGGCAGTTGTCTTTGTAAATCCGATCACTCCGGCTTTGGCGGCAGCATAATTTGCCTGCCCAGGATTGCCACTCACGCCAACTACAGAAGCTACATTGACAATTTTACCAGCTTTCTGCTTCATCATCTGTCTTGTCACAGCTTTCGTACAGACAAATACGCCTTTCAAGTTGGTGTTAATAACTTGGTCAAACTCGTCTTCTTTCATTCGCATAAGCAGGTTGTCCCTGGTTATACCAGCATTATTTATCAAAATATCCAGGCTGCCGAACTCTTTCGTCACCTGCTTGATCATCTCTTTTACCTCGGATTCATCAGCGACATCAGCCCGGATGGTCACTGCCTTGCCACCGAGCCCTTCAACTTCCCGAGCAACTTCTTTGGCTTTTTCTTCATTCCCAGCGTAATTGATGGCGACGTTCGCCCCCTTGCTCGCCAGCTCCAGGGCAATTGTGCGACCAATCCCACGTGAAGCACCTGTAACCAAAGCATTTTTTCCATCCAACATCAAGAATCCTCCCTGTACCATGTAATAAATTTGTCAAGCGAATCTGCATCCTGAACAGCAAAGGTAGGTGTCCGCCGGCTGATCTTCCGTACAAGACCACTGAGCACCTTGCCACTTCCCACTTCGACAAATGCTTCAACGCCTTGATCAATCATATGCCGGATTGATTCCTCAAATCGTACAGGGGAAAACAGCTGTTTGACCAGGAGATCCTTGATTTCTTTTTGATCTGTTACCGGCTGTGCGGACACATTAGCATACAACGGGATATTGGCACCCTTGATATCCACCTTCTCCAAATATCCGGAAAACTCTTCATTTGCCGGCTTCATTAGACGAGAATGGAATGGACCGCTCACATTCAGCGGCATCACCCGCTTGGCCCCTTTTTCCTTAAGGACCTCTCCAGCCTGCTCAATTCCTTCCACAGACCCTGAGATTACGATCTGTCCCGGGCAGTTCAAGTTTGCCAGGTCTGCAATATCCGTCACTTCATTCAAGCCCTCTTCTACTTCTTCCTTGGACAGTCCGAGGACAGCGGCCATGGTTCCTTTTCCTTTTGGAAAGGCCTGCTCCATGAGCCGCCCCCTTGTTTGGACAAGAGGAAGTGCTTCTTCAAGAGTAAGGGCTCCAGATGCAACCAATGCACTATACTCCCCCAGACTGTGCCCGACGGTCATTACAGGCTGAACCTCTTCCTTCAATAGGAGTGTATGGGCAGCTATACTGGACAATAACAGTGCCGGTTGGGCATTCTCCGTTTCGGTCAGCGTATCTTCTGGTCCCTCAAACATCAGGCGGGCAATATCCATATCCAAGGATTCACCGGCTTCCTTGTATAGTTCTTGGATGGAAGGATACTTATCATAGAAATCCTTGCCCATTCCAACTGTCTGGGAACCCTGACCAGGGAACATAAATGCTATCTTCTTCATTCGCTAGTCTCCTCCTTCTCCTGCCGAACTGATTCCATCGTCGACTTGATCGTATCGGCCACTTTATATTCCACCATGTGGCCGGCCTGTTTGATGGCATTATATATGGCTCTAGAGTTGGATGAGCCATGTGCCTTGATAACAGGGGCAGCCAGTCCAAACAGTCCGGCACCTCCGTATTCCGAGTAATCCAATTTCTTCTGAAGACCCTTCAGATCCTTCTTTACCATTCCGGCTGCAATTTTTGACTTCGTGGATGACATGAATGTCTCTTTGAGCATAGAAAACATGGTTAAGGCTGTACCTTCAATCGTTTTCAATGCTACATTCCCGCTGAAACCGTCGGTAACGACTACATCCGCTGCACCAGCAAGTATATCTCTAGCTTCAACATTACCAGTAAAATTTACCGGTGCTTCCTGCAATAGCTGGAAGGCTTTTTTAGTCAGTTCTGTTCCCTTGCCGTCTTCTGTTCCAACGTTCAACAGACCTACAGTCGGGTTGGAAATTCCCCGGACATGCTCTGTATAGATGGACCCCATCACAGCGTACTGAAGCAGGTGGTCAGGTTTTGCATCCACGTTCGCCCCCACATCAAGCAGCAGGAAACCTTTCCCATCGACTGTCGGCAGGGTGGGGCTCAGGGCAGGGCGGTCAATCCCAGGTATTCTCCCTACAACAAATAGGCCTGCACTCATCAAGGCGCCTGTATTTCCTGCAGAGATGCAGGCATCGGCCCTTCCTTCCTTTACTTCCTTGGCCATGAGCACCATGGATGCATTCTTTTTTCGTCGTACAGCCCTTACCGGTTCATCTTCCCCTGTAATGACCTCTTTAGTATGTAGGATTTTGATCTTTTCATGTTCTTTTGTATATTTATTAATCTCCTCTTCATCACCAATTAAAGTAATGGAGAGGTTGTCCATCTTGGAAACAGCATCCACTGCCCCAAGTACAATCTCCTTCGGGGCATGGTCCCCTCCCATGGCATCTATGGCCAATCTCATAAGTCATTCCCCTTTTTGATCATTTGACTGATACATATAGAAAGTTCCACTGAATACCTTCTCATTCTCTACAAAACTATCTACCTTCACCATAGTGAATCCTTTTTCATCAGTCCCCTCTACGTTAGCCTTTGCAACTACGCGTTCAGCCAGTTTCACCTGCCGGGTGAACTTCAAATCTGATTTAGCCGTTAAGGCCAGTTCATCATTGATTACAGCAACAGCGAGGGAATTGGCCTGTGCAAAGAGATGATGGCCCCTGGCAATGTTGTTTCGGGAAAAGACATGCTCCCGCCGAATATCCAAAATGGATATGGCTCGATGGTCGAGCTCAAGATCGATCACTTCACCAATAACTTCTTCCATGGGCAGAGCTTTTACCGTTTCATTCCAGCGGTTGCTGGCAACATGCTTGATTCTTTCCCTCAACTCGGGAATAGAAAGTTCCATTCGATCCAAGCGGATGGTCTGTATGCTGACGTCGAACATATCTGCCAGCTTTTCATCGGTGATAAACGGTGTCTCTTCAATCGTCTCCTTCAGCAACTTTTGACGTTCTGTTTTAGATTTTTTCATGTCTGACCCCATTTTAACTATTCCTAACCGAATATTATTTCCTTTGAACAGAGAGAATACGCTGTACAGCTAATCTGTGCAGGTGAACTGGTAAAGCGTCCGTACATTCCAAGAATAACTGAATTATGACTTGGTACTAGTAGTAATATATAATACGCTTTTTAAATATGCAAGCATTCCATTTAATCAAGCTTATCCGTCATAGAAAAATGCTCTTCCAGCCAACTCTTCAGTGGCTGGAAGTCGATGTCTTGGTCGAGAAGGCCACCTTCGATGATTTCTTCTGCGTCTTTCCGAGCTGTCTCTAATGCCCGGTAGTCGTGAACCATGTCAGCCACTTTGAATTCCGGCGCTCCACTCTGCTTCTTCCCGAAGAAATCTCCTGGTCCCCTGAGCTTCAAATCTTCTTCCGACAGTTCAAATCCATTGGTAGTCTCTGTCATAATCCTCATCCGCTCTTTCCCTGTCTCTCCTTTTGGGTCTGCTATTAAAATACAGTAGCTCTGCTTGTCGCCCCTTCCCACACGACCCCTCAGCTGATGGAGCTGAGAAAGACCGAAACGTTCCGCATCATAGATGATCATCGTGGTTGCGTTAGGAACATTTACTCCAACTTCCACTACCGTCGTGGAAACAAGGATCTGTATTTCATTTGCTGCAAATTTCTTCATAATGTCTTCTTTTTCCTCTGTACGCAGCCGTCCATGCATAAGACCTACCTTGATTTCGGGAGGGTAGAATTCTTCCAACTGGTGATAGAGGTCTACCGCATTTTGAATATCCAACTTATCTGATTCCTCGATAAGCGGACAGATGACATAAGCCTGTTCACCTTGTCTGATGTGTTTCTCCACAAACCCCAAGATCCTGTCGAGCATATTCTCTTTCGCCCAATATGTTTCGATCTCTTTCCTGCCGACAGGCATCTCATCAATGACAGAAACATCCATATCTCCAAAAGCTGTAATAGCAAGCGTCCTGGGGATGGGTGTAGCTGTCATGAACAAAACATCAGGGTCCAGCCCTTTTTCTTTTAAGATTCGCCGTTGTTCTACGCCGAACCTGTGTTGCTCATCAACGATTACCAATCCAAGATTTTGGAAGAAGACATCATTCTGTATAAGGGCATGTGTGCCGACAACGATGTCCGCTTCTTGCTTTTCGATTTGTTCCAATATTTCCTTCCGTTTCTTCCCTTTTACTGATCCTGTCAACAAAACAATGCGGGCATCGTCTCCAAATAACTCAGACAATGATTCATAATGTTGTTCGGCAAGTATTTCCGTCGGAACCATCAAGGCCCCCTGCTTGGATGCAGTAATGGCTGCAAACAGACAAATAGCAGCCACCGCTGTTTTCCCAGACCCTACATCCCCCTGAAGCAGCCGGTTCATCCGATAGGGAGACCTCATATCCTTCAGTATCTGCTCGAGGGA
The DNA here is from genome assembly GCF_042643145.1 of Virgibacillus xinjiangensis. NCBI lineage: Bacteria > Bacillati > Bacillota > Bacilli > Caryophanales > Bacillaceae > Virgibacillus > Virgibacillus xinjiangensis. Next base: position 106,862 of record NZ_JBHRSA010000034.1, on the reverse strand, counting down.
CTTCTTTTGTGCTCCTGTCAAAGTAAATGGCAGGTGATTCATAAAGCTGGTTACTTTTTCCTCCAAGTAGTGCTGGGCATTGCCACGTGTTGCTTCCCGTTGTATTTTCCTCAACATTTGCATTTTCAGCTGGAACAGGAGGAACTCCTCATAGATGAATCTCCTTCGCGCATGTTTTAAAGCTGTTCTGCTTGCAGGAAAATGCATCGTATACAGCGCCGTCTTCCTTTCTGGCAGTTTATATGCCTGTAGATATCTCTGCGGCAATATTTCTTGAATGAGGTGGGAGAAATCCTTGAAACCATTTTCTACTGCTTTCTTTAGTTTATAGTTGGTCAAGTCCCCTTTTACGGAATAGATCGGTTGGATATCCTGCTGGGTCTCTGCTGCTCCTTTTTTATAATTGCTTACCGTTAGCTGCAACCGATGTGCATCCCATTTCCCGGCAAGCGTGACAATATCGCCAGCCTTTAACTGTTTTTTGGCAAACGCCCGATTGAACATAACAGCTTTGACGGCCACATTTTCTACATCCACGGTAAATGTGAGCCTTGATTTTTTTCTTCCATAAAAAGCGAGGGAAGGCTCATGGATGACCCTTCCCTCGACAGTAGCCTTTTCCTCATGGACCAATTCACTTAGCGGCTTGATTTCATACTGATCGTAACGGTTCGGGAAATAGTGAAGCAGATCTTCTACCGTATAAATATTCAAACTTGCCAGGTCCCCAGCAAGCTTGTCTCCTATACCTTTTATTTCTGTTATGTATTCGCCGATCATTTTTGATCACTCTCTCTATCCTTATAATGCAAAACAAGCCTTGCCCATCAAGTGCCTGAGACCTCATAACCCTTGATGTTCTTGGTTTGTATATTCAAGTTGTCTATTGTAAATTATAACAAATAATCGTATAATAATCATTTGTGGATTGTATAATTCTTTATACAATTGGGCGGGAGAGGGACAACAATATATAATGAGGAGATTACATGCCTTACAGCAAGAAGAACAATGATCTTCAGCCTGAAGGGAATCTTAAGGACGAACTAACGGCCGGAATTGTCGGCTATCTGACAATGGTCTATATTGTTGTCGTCAATGGCTCGATATTAAGTGAGGCTGGGATAACACTGGAAGCGGGAATGATGGCAACGATCCTCGCCAGTTTTCTAGGTACCCTGATAATGGGATGGTTTGCTAAACTGCCTCTGATTTTAATTCCCGGTATGGGGATCAATGCATTATTTGCCTATTCAATTGTAATAGGATCAGGTCTTACGTATCAAGAAGGGCTGACAGTTATTTTGATTGCAGCGATTATTTTCATGATCACTGCTTTCAGCAGGCTTGGGGTACTTCTACGGGATGCCATCCCTGATACCTTAAAGCATGGAATTACTGCTGGCTTGGGGCTGTTTCTAATCCTGATCGGACTGGAAAAAATGGGATTGGTCGTGAGTGGGAGCAGTTCAGTTATAGCAATTGGGGATTTCACCTCTCCCATCGTGATCGCTGGGATTATCACGCTATTCCTGGCAATCTTCTTGTTTATCCGGAATGTACCTGCCAACTTTCTCATTACCATGGTTGCAGGTACGGCCATTGCCTATTTGTTTGGTACAGTTGATATGAGTGCAGGTACCACCTTGGAAATCAACCCAGGGGAACTGTTGTTCATACCTTCCTTTACAGCGATAAATGAATTATCGTTCTGGTTGGCTGTTTTCCCTTTGGCGATTATCCTGATTTTCGAGAATATGGGAATTCTCCATGGGCAACTGGAAATGCTTGACCGGCACGAGCAGTACAAGCGTGCTTATCAGGTTACATCTTTCTCTACGTTGACCTGTGCTTTCTTCGGTACTTCGCCTACTGTTTCAGCTGCAGAAAATGCAGCAGTCATTGCATCAAAGGGAAAGACTGGTAAAGCAGCCATTACCGCTGCCCTGTTGTTTCTAGGAACCATCGTCATAATACCCTGGATTTCAATCATACCAGATACTGCAATCAGTCCGATTTTGATTATAGTCGGCATCTTGATGGCACAGAACCTCCGTCACATTCCATTGGATAACCTGGCTGAGGCGATGCCCGGATTCTTGATCGTTGTCTTGATACCATTCACTTACAGTATTGCAGACGGTATGGCTTTTGGATTCATTGCCTATCCAATCATAAAGCTGGCCCAGGGAAGACTGAAGGATCTGTCACCAACGCTGATGGTCATTTCCCTGTTATTTTTATTCGATTTAACCATAAAAGCGATAGGATTATAAAAAAGGATTTTCGGAAGCCTATGTTGCTTACCGAAAATCCTTTTTTTGCAGGGGAGAAAGGGAATTCAACCAGAATAGGCCTATGAAGCACGTTGACTTTTACACAGACCTAAGTATACAGACAACAACGGGATGTTATTCCACAGAGAATATATAGGAATAAATAGGCTGGCTGCCCTTATGATGTTCAACCTCTATTTCTTCATATGTTTCTTCAATATACTTTATTAATTCCTCTACTTCCCTATCTTCTGCATCCTCGCCTTGGAGGATCGTGAGGATTTCATCTTCTCCATCGATCATTTGTTCTAGCAGTGATTTAACGGTTTCCAACCTATCTTTATTGGAGGATTCTATCTTTCCATCCAGTATACCCATAAAATTCCCATTCTCAATCGTCAGCCCATCAATTTGCGTATCTCGTACAGCGTAGGTTATTTGACCTGTCTTCACCTGTTTTCCCGCTTCAGCCATCGCTTCTTTATTCTCTTTAATATCTGCTTCCGGGTGGAAAGCAAGCATAGCACTGATCCCTTGTGGAATCGTCTTAGTCGGCACAACTTCTACCTGGCACTCAGCAAGTTCAGCAGCCTGGTCTGCTGCCATCAAGATGTTCTTATTATTTGGCAGGACCAGAACTTTTTTCGCGTTCGCCTGTTGAATTGCTTCTGTAATATCCTGGGTGCTCGGATTCATGGTTTGACCGCCCTCGATCACTACTGTTGCTCCAAGACTTTCCATGAGGTTCTTCAACCCACTGCCCATGGCAACTGTAACAATCCCATATTCCGCCTTCTCCTTTGCTTTTTCTTCCTTGGAGCGCTCTCCGACAATGGCGGTGTGCTGTTCTCTCATGTTTTCTATTTTCATATTGATTAGGCTCCCGTACTTCTGACCGATTGTAAGGGCAGTACCCGGGTATTCAGCATGGATGTGCACCTTGACGACATCATCATCAGAAACAACCAGTAATGAATCGCCATGCTCACTGAGCTCATTGCGGAACTCTTCTTCACTGAAGGAGTGATCTGCTAGTTTGTCCTCTTCAAATTTGACCATGAATTCCGTACAGTAGCCGAATACTATTTCCGATGTGTCCATAAAATCCTGGGTGATTTTATGATGTTCAGCACTAACCATGTCTTCCATATCGATATCCGAGTCTACAGCTGGAAGTTCCTCCCCTTTCAATGCAGCCAAAAAGCCTTCATAAATAGTAACAAGGCCCTGACCCCCTGAATCGACGACCCCTACTTCTTTCAGAACCGGAAGCAGTTCAGGTGTCTGTTTAAGAGAAGCCTTCGCCGCACTCAGCACTTTTTCCATTAAAGCGATTACATCCTTTTCCGTTCCGGCAACTCTCGAAGCTTCTTCTGCAGCTTCTCTTGCAACCGTCAGGATCGTCCCCTCTACCGGCTTAATAACAGCCTTATACGCAGTGGTTACACCGCTCTCAAACGCTTCTGCAAGGTCTTCTGGCGTCAGTACCTCTTTCTTGCCCATCCCCTTGCTGAAGCCACGGAAAATTTGTGACAGGATGACCCCTGAATTTCCTCTTGCCCCCATCAGCAAACCTTTGGCAAAGGAGTTCGCTACTTCGGAAATATCATTGCTGTTCAATTTTTTCACTTCATTTGCTCCAGAAGTCATCGATAAATTCATATTTGTCCCCGTATCCCCATCTGGGACTGGAAAGACATTAAGTGCATCTATTTTTTCAGCATTATTTGAAAGATGATAGGCTCCAGAAAGGACCATTTGTATAAATGTACTGCCATCTAATCGTTGAACCGTCACTATGTTTCCTCCTTTGTTCACAAAAAACGTCGTCATTCTATGTTGTATGTATCTTATAGGCAGTCAGGACGGCAGCCAGATTCCCGACACACAGCAGCAAGTCTTCTTTTCTTCCGGATCAATCCTGTGCGCCGTTGAATGGACTGTCCCACGCTAGTCTTTTCCTACACGCACGCCCTGTATATATATGTTCACAGAATCAATCTCCAGGCCAAGCGACTGATTCAGTGTATACTTCACCTGTGACTGCATATTATGGGCCACTTCTGATATTTTCGTTCCATAGCTCACAATTATATACATATCTATATGGAGATGATTGTCCTCTTGACGAACTACTACCCCTTTGGAGTAGTTTTCCTTTTTGAGCATCTCGGCTATTCCATCACGGATTTGGCTCTTTGATGCCATCCCTACTATGCCATAGCACTCCACAGCAGCACCACCGGCTATGGTGGAAATCACTTCATTGGTGATGGTCACCTGACCATCATTCGTATTTAATTCAATGGACATTTTAATCCTCCTTGAACTCGACTGTTGTATAGACATATTCTACTACATGGCGTCTCATTTTAAAAGCAGAGACCAATCCCAGTAAATTTATCCCTTATTACAATGGACGATAACGGATATTCTGTCAAGCTATTTATCTTTATACTTCATCAAAAATAAATTGCAATCTGCCAACACATGTGATAAATTAAGTAAGTATCAAAAATGACACATGTAAGAGTAGGAGGGATTATCATGGCCAGAAAATGTGTTGTTACCGGTCGTAAAACCCGCAGCGGAAATCAGCGTTCCCACGCTATGAATTCCAACAAGCGCAACTGGAAAGCTAATGTGCAAAAAGTACGTATTATGGTAGACGGAAAACCAAAACGTGTTTATGTTTCTGCTCGTGCCCTGAAATCAGGTAAAGTAGAGCGCGTATAATATAAGCATTAGTCATTTCATAGAAAAAGCACCCTGTAACAGGGTGCTTTTTCTATATCCTGTAAACATATCAGGAAAAAATAAGCTTTTGCCACAAAAGTACTTGACAAAAGCCCAATCCATTTTACTTATCTTTCTTAAATGTACCGATGACAACTTTGACAAATCCACCAATAAATCTAGGGAGTTTAATCGTATAAAATTTCATGAGTGCACCCTCCTCTAATAACAAAGCAAACCTAGAAAGGAATCGTGTCACGACTCTTTACAAGTAATAATATGCCTTCATCAAAGGAAAAAGTACCATATTTTGAAATAAGCTCATTGGAGATGCACAGGGTGGATCCCCAAGAAATATCTTGCTTTGTCAAAGGGTACTTGAAACCGGACAGAGAAAGCCCATGTACTTTCCGGGAATATGGAATAAATGAAACGAGCGGAAATTCAGCCGTATTTTCCACCTGATGGTTTCCAGGGAACTTCATTTCCAGCAGGTTTGATTTATCTGCAACTACTCCTCTAGCGCCCTCTTTGATAATCGAATAAAGCAATTGGATGTTGACAAGCTCATGATCAAGTCTACCACCAGTTACGCCAAACAAATAAATGGTCTGAGGATGTAGCGCATAAGCCTGGAGCAAAGCTATCTCCAAATCAGTCTCGTCCTTATCTGAGGGATGCTCCTCAAAAACCTCTGCTGCCTTTTCAATACGTACCCTCTGTTCGAATTCTACGGAATCAAAATCACCGACTGCATAATGTAGCGGCAATTGTTGCTCCATAAGTGTTAAAGCTCCTCGATCAGCCCCTATCCAGATATCGATATGGTCGGCGAAGTTTGCCAAGTCGGCACATAGAGCCGGTGGCCCATTACCGACTATACCTACTATTGTCATCGGCTATTTCTCCTCGGCCGCTTCTCTTATTTCTCTGATCGCTTCATGTCGATTGCTGCGGTTGAAAACGGCACTGCCGGCAACCAACACATCCGCACCAGCCTGCGTACACCTTCTTGCCGTGTGAATATTCACACCTCCGTCGACCTCAATTTCAAATTCCAAATCTCTTTCCTTCCGCCATTCTGCGACTTGTTCAATTTTACGTATCGTATTCTCAATGAATGACTGCCCGCCAAAACCCGGGTTGACAGTCATAATGAGAACAAGGTCGATCTCTTCAAGTATTGGCAGCAGGGTTTCGGCTGGTGTTGCCGGATTGATCACTACTCCTGCTTTCACTCCATGGTTCTTGATTTGCTGGATGGAGCGGTGCAAATGTTTTGCAGTTTCCTGGTGTACGGTGATAATGGAAGCGCCGGCTTCAGCAAAAGAAGGAATATATTCGTCCGGATTCTCGATCATCAAATGGACATCCAAAGGCAGATCTGTTACTGGTTTGATGGCTTCCACCACCGGAAGACCTATGGTTATATTGGGAACAAAATGGCCATCCATGACATCTACATGGATGTAGTCGGCTCCTCCCTTTTCTACGTTTTTTATCTCTTCCCCAAGCTTGGAAAAATCTGCAGATAATATGGATGGTGCTATTTTTGTCATTCTTAATACCTCGGCTTTCTAGTTTGTATTTCTTCAAGGAACTGAAGGTAATGTTCATACCGGTAGGATTTTATCTCTCCCGTTTCCACCGCTTCTTTCACGGCGCATTTCGGCTCCTTGTGATGCCGGCATCCCCGGAATTTACACAGTCTCTTTCGCTCCCTCATCTCAGGGAAACAATCAGCTAGCTCTTCTTCTTCCACTTCTGCAAATTCGAGGGCACTGAATCCGGGCGTATCAGCAACCAGTCCTCCCCTGACTGTCACCAGCTCCACATGTCTTGTAGTATGTCTGCCTCTTCCCAGGCTTTTAGAGATTTCACCCGTCTCCAGTAAAAGGGATGGGTGCAGTGCATTAAGCAGGGAAGACTTCCCTACCCCTGACTGTCCAGCAAACACGGTGACTTTGTCTTGGAAATAATGATCCAAGACTGGCAGGTTTTGGCTGTCTTTGGCCGATAATAATTCCACATCATAACCGATACCCTGGTAGTCTTCTGCGTATTGACGGATTTCTTCTTTCTCTTGCTCCTTTGCAGCATCCATTTTAGTTATGAAGATAACTGGTGTAATTTCCTTATTTTCGATCAATACCAGAAACCTGTCCAGAAGCATGGAGCTGAAACCCGGAGCAACAGCAGAAGTGATAATGATGACTTGGTCGATATTAGCGATTGGCGGTCGTACCAGCTCATTTTCACGTTCTTTTATATTCATGATATAACCACCGCCGTCATCATTTTCATCAAAGGATACAAAGTCTCCGACAAGCGGGGTGACTTTTCTGTTTCGAAAGACTCCTCGTCCTCTGCACTGATAAACTTCCCCACCGGCCTGGACATAGTAGAACCCGCTTAATGCCTTGATAATTCTTCCTTCCGCCAATTCATTCACCCTCTTCATACGGTACGACTTCAGTGGTAATGACTTCATCATCCCTCATAATCATGTATTCTGCTTCTTCGTCTGGTGCAATGGTCAATTCGAACGTGAACTCTTTGTCTTCTGTAATAACTTCTTCATAAAACACTTCTGACAAGTTATTATTCATATCGTCCACGTAGATCCGAACTCTCTGTCCTTCAGGTGATTCCCCTTCGTTGTGGGTCTCGGTCTGGTTCTCATTCCCTGGCTGTAAATATTCGACCGTATAACTGACAGATTGGGTGGCAGGTGGCATTTCCTTGGGCCCAGTAGACAAATACACCTTGACAGTCGAGCCTTTTTCCAATTCGGTATTTGATTCAGGTTCTTGACGAATAACATTTCCAGCCGGGACGTTTTCCGATGCCTCGTTAATCACTTCCATTTCGAGGTTTTCACCTTCCAGATATTCTCTAGCCTGGTCTTCGTCCATGCCACGGAGGTTATTCAGTTGAATCAATTCTGGTCCAGTGCTCACTTCAAAAATGACTCGCGCCTCACTTGGCACCACTTCACTGTCCGGTGCAGGTTGTATCTGGGAAATTATTTCCCCTTCCGGCCGTTCAGAATGCTCCCCGTAGCTTCTTATATCAGTATATCCGGCATCCTGGAGAATTCGTTCCACCTGATCGTAATCCCTGCCAACATAATTATCAAATGACAATTTTTCTTTTCCCTGGCTGACATAGACGGTGATCGCTGTCCCTTCTTTAACAGTTCTTCCTGCCCTTGGATTTGTCCGTTCCACTAAATCCTCCTCTATATCATCAGAATAGACCTGTTGTTCTTCAACATTGAGATTCAATGCAGCCAACTCCTCAGCTGCTTCGGCATATTCGAGCTCGATGACATCCGGCACCGTAACATCTTTAGGTTGTGCCAGTACGTAGGTCGTTGCCCCACCTGCAACCAACAGAAGCAGGATAGAAATAAGCCATAACCAGGTTTTTTTTCCTTTTTTCTGAGGTTTCTTCCCTTTTTCTTTTTTGGGTTTGCTCTTTCCATTGGATTGGCGGTTCTCTTCTTCTGCAAAGGATTTGGTATTTCCGCCAGTATGATGGACCATCGTCTCTTGGTCAACAGTCGACTGGAGCTGATCGTCTGTGATAACAGGTATCGCCTTTGTCTCTTCCCCTACATCTTGTGGCGGACTGTATACTTCTTCATTCAGCCTTTCTGGATCGAGAGCATGGGCAACAGCATCTTCTAAGTCATAGATCGTTTCATAACGGTGGAAAGGGTCCTTTGCTGTTGCTTGCAATACGATATTTTCCACACTTTGAGGAATATCAGGGTTGTATTTTTTGACAGAAGGTGTATCGCTTTGAAGGTGTTTCAGAGCAATGGAAACAGGCGATTGACCAGAGAAGGGAAGCCTTCCTGTGAGCAGCTCATAGAATACAATTCCAATAGAGTAAATGTCCGATTTCTTCGTCGCCATTCCGCCTCTTGCCTGCTCTGGTGATAAATAATGCACAGATCCCAAGATGGAGTTCGTCTGGGTCAATGAGGTCGCGCTCAGAGCTATAGCAATGCCAAAATCAGTGACTTTCACCTGCCCATAAGCATCTATCAGGATATTCTGTGGTTTTATGTCACGATGGACAATATCATTTTCATGGGCGTGTGTTATGGCTGCTGTAATTTGATGCATGATGTCCAGAGCTTCCTGTACATCAATCGGGCCATATCGTTGTATGTATTCTTTCAATGTCATCCCATCAACGAACTCCATGACCATATATAATATATGGTCTTCTTCACCGACATCATAGATGTTCACAATATTTGGATGAGCCAGGCTTGTAGCTGCATGTGCTTCCCGATGAAACCGCGCAATGAATTCTTCATCATTTGCGTATTCTAGACGCAGGACTTTTACAGCAGCATCCCTGTCGAGTATGATGTCTCGAGCCAAATAGACATCAGCCATTCCTCCTCCGCCTATCGATTCTCTGATTTCATAGCGGTCACTCAGTAAACGTCCGTTCAGCATCATCCGTCACCTGCTTTCGATGCGTTATCATGATGGAGTATGATCAATGATATATTATCTTCCCCACCTCGGTCGTTTGCGACGTTGATCAGCCGTTCGCCGATATCCGTCAAATCATCTCTGGATAGGAAAGAATCCGCTATTTCTTCATCCATTACCTTGTCTGTAAGCCCATCCGTACATAGAAAGTAGATGCTGCCTGATTCAAGACTGAGTGTCTTGATATCTGCAGAGACATCCGATTCCGTTCCTAAAGCCTTCAATACAACATTCTTTCTCGGATGATGCTGTGCCTCTTCCTTAGAAATTTGTCCCGATTGGACGAGAGCATTTACCAGTGAATGATCTTCTGTTACCTGTTTGAAAGTTCCGTCTTGGATTCGGTAACATCGGCTGTCCCCGATATGGGCGATAGTTACGAAATCGTCGACAAAGATGGTTATCACGATCGTCGTACCCATACCCTGACACTCTTTATTTTCCTGTGACTTGGTAAAGATCGCCTGGTTAATTTCCTCTACCGCCTGTGCAACCCATTCTTCCGTCTGGTCGGGCTTTGTAAATAAACTGCTTTCAGCCCATTTCTTCTCCAACAAGGATGTAGCCATTCGGCTTGCTACATCCCCGGCCTTGTGTCCTCCCATCCCATCAGCTATAACTGCAAGACACTGGCCTGCAGCATTATGGAATATTCCTCCTGCATCCTCATTGTGGCTTCTCACCCGGCCGGTATTTGTCAGGAATGTACCTTTCATCCTATCCCCCCTATATAACAGCTGATCCTCTTCGGAAAATCAGCCTGCATTGGTTAGCTTATACGTCTTAATCTGGACAGGAAAAATCCGTCTGTCTGAAAGGAGTGCGGAAATAATTGGAGTCCGTATTCCGTTATCCCTGCGGTCTCCTTGATAGGGTCAGGAATCTCTTCAAAAAAAGCGTCATCCACTTGAAAATCAGGATGGTTTTCAAGAAATTTCTGTACCAATTGTTCATTTTCATCCAAATCAACGGTGCATGTGCTGTATACAAGAAGACCGTCCTTTTTGAGCAGAGGAGCCACATGTTCCAGGATGTCATATTGGATTTGCGAAAGGCGCTCGATATCAGTCTCCTGCTTATCATACTTAATTTCCGGCTTGCCCCTGATGACTCCAAGGCCAGAACATGGGGCATCAACAAGAATCCTGTCAAAGCTTTCTTCGGGATGTTGTTCACGAAGCTTCCTCGCATCCCCTGAATTGGCATCAATAATGGAGAGCTGTAGTCCAGCTGCTTTTTCATCAATCAGTCTTACCTTTTTCTTATGCAAATCATACGCATGAATGGTTCCTTCATTTTCCATTTTTTCGGCAATGTGAGTGGCTTTTCCCCCCGGTGCACTACAGGCGTCGAGCACCTGCATTCCCGGTTCCGGCCGAAGCATTTCCGCCACCAACATGGAGCTTTGGTCCTGGATGGTCAAGTAGCCATCTCTATATAGATCGGTCTTCAGCACATTTCCTTGCTCGACAATTATACCCTGACTTGAGAATTCGGAAGGTCTTACAATGAGCCCTTCTTGTTCCAATCTCTCAACTGCTTCGTTCCGTGATATTCTCATAGGCTGCACTCTAACAGAATGCACTTTTTTTGCAAGGTTTGATTCTGACATTTCTTTGGCGGTGTTAAAACCGTAAAAGGAGATCCACCTGTTTACCAACCACTCGGGGTGACTCGTTTCAACAGCCAGTCGCTTTATATCATCCTTTATAGCTGTAGTGTCAGGTGCCCCTTTTCGCTGGAGACTGCGGAGCACACCATTTACAAAGGAAGCGATTCCTTTATTTCCACGTTGTTTGGCTATTTCAACTGCCTCATGGATAATGGCATGATCAGGAATCTTATCCAGAAACACCATTTGGTAGACACTCATCCTCAACAGCATTCTTACCCATTGATCCAGCTTCTTCCGGGGATTGATAAAACTTTCCAGATAATAATCCAGCGTGTACTTGCGTTGAATCGTTCCGTATACTATCTCTGTCAAAAGCCCTTCATCTCTAGGATCTATCTTACCTGACTTCAATGCATGATCGATTATCAGATGACTGAAACCCTTGTCTTTTTCTATTCTCATCAGTACATCGAGTATGGTTTTCCTCAGTTGATAGTCACTCATATGATTCTCCTAATATGATGCCTGTTTGAATTCTGTCCGAAGAACCAAGCAGGTAATTTTTTACCGGCATCCGTTTCTTGCCTGCCGGTTGGATTTCCGTGATCTTTATACCTTTTCCGTTCCCGGTGACGGCCGTGAAGGAATCTTCCGCCAAGTGGATGATTTCACCCGGTCTACCTTCGTATAGGCTATCATCTCTTTCTCCCCACCAAATCTTCATGTTGCTTCCTTGATAGGTAGTAGATGCTACAGGCCATGGACGGAGCCCGCGTATCTGGTTATAGATCTCATGGTTTGACCGGGTCCAGTCAATCCTTTCCTGTTCTCGTTTTATATTGGGGGCGAAGGTTGCTTTGGTATCATCCTGTTCAATGGATGTCAATTTGCCGCTGAACAGCCTTGGCAGCGTTTCGCTCAGTAATTCGGCACCAGCTTCTGCAAGTTTATCATGCAATGTGCCGACATCATCCGATTCCTCTATTTTCACTTTCGTCTGTGTGAGGATATCACCAGCGTCAAGTTTTTCTGCCATATACATAATGGTAATGCCTGTCTCTTCTTTCCCCTGCATTATGGCATAATGAATCGGTGCTCCGCCACGCAGCTCTGGTAACAGGGATGCATGTACATTTACACAGCCATATTCCGGACCATCGAGCAATTCTTTCGGCAATATTTGGCCGTAAGCGGCAGTGACAATCAAATCTGGCTGGTATGAAAGGATCTCTTCATACTCCTTCCTTACTTTCTCCGGTTGATATGTTGGAATGCCATGTCTTTCTGCTTCCATCTTTACAGGAGGCGGTGTCAATTTTCTTTTTCTCCCTTTCGGTCTGTCCGGCTGTGTAACAACAAGCACTACTTCGTATTCAGAGGCAATAAGTTTCTGGAGGACAGGCACGGAAAAATCCGGGGTGCCCATGAAGACAATTCGTTTCATCATATACCTTCTTTCTGTGTATCGTGCTACATTAAATGGTATGGCTGCATATCAATAGTGATCAGCAGGTCATCTTTCTTTATATTATCTGAATAGTAATCCAATATTTTTTCCATATAGTCACGTAAATGCGGTTCATTTTTGTATTTTACCATGCATTGGTAACGATATCTATCTTTGATCCTAGGAATGGCAGAAGGCGTCGGTCCCAATACAATGGTTTCTGGTTTTACTGCTTTCATCAGCATCTGAGCAATGTTCTGTGTTGCCTGTACTGCTTTCACCTGATTTTTATGGGAGACGGTAAGCAGGGCGAGGAACATATACGGAGGATACTGGAATGTTCGGCGGACACTCATTTCCTTCATAAAGAAATCCTGGTAATTATAGGTGGATGCTAGTTCTATGCTGTAATGATCGGGTGTGTAGGTTTGTACGATCACTTCACCTGCTAATTCATGCCTCCCTGCCCTGCCGCTTACTTGGGTGAGAAGCTGAAAAGTTTTCTCAGCTGAACGGAAATCAGGCAAATGCAGCATAGAATCAGCTGTTAATACACCAACAAGTGTCACATTTTCAAAATCAAGCCCCTTAGCAATCATTTGCGTGCCCAGCAGGATATCTGCTTCTTTATTGGCAAACTTCGTCAGCAACTTTTCATGGGCACCCTTCCGCCTGGTTGTGTCGACATCCATCCGTATAATGGAGGCTTCGGGCATCAACTGTGTAAGAGCTTCCTCCACTTTTTGTGTACCTGTGCCGAAATAACGGATTAAATCACTCTTGCATTCAGGACAGTTATCAGGCATGATCTCTTCATAAGAACAATAATGGCACTTCAGCCTACGGGTATTTTTATGGAAAGTAAGGGCGATATCACAATGAGGGCACTCCTTTACATGGCCACAATCCCGGCACATCACAAAGGTGGAATAACCTCTTCGGTTCAACATCAATACAACTTGTTCTCCCCTACCGATGCGTTGGTCCATCTTATCTTTTAGTTTGCGGGAAAACATCGTCCGGTTGCCTGCATGAAGTTCTTCCCTCATATCGACGATATCCACTTCAGGCATCGCCTGTTCATTGGTCCGCTTCTCAAGTGTCAACAGATGGTAAACCCCTTTTTTTGCCCTTGCATAGGACTCCAGAGTGGGGGTGGCACTTCCAAGGATTACCGGACAATGGTGGGTCTTTCCTCGTTGTATGGCTACATCCCGCGCATGATATCGGGGCTGGTCTTCTTGTTTATAAGTTGTTTCGTGCTCTTCATCTATAATAATGATCCCTAAGTTCTCAAAAGGAGCGAAGACAGCAGAGCGCGCCCCTACGACGACCTGTACTTCCTTTCGATGGATGCGCCGCCATTCGTCGTATTTTTCACCGGCTGACAAGGCGCTATGCATGACAGCAACATTCGACCCAAATCTTCCCTTGAAACGTTTCACCATCTGGGGCGTCAATGAAATTTCCGGTACTAGAACGATCGCTTCTTCCCCCCTATCCAATACATTCTGGATAGCCTGTAAATAGATTTCTGTTTTGCCACTGCCCGTGACACCGTGTAGGAGAAACACTTCATGTTCCTTATCTGAGATTTTCTTATTGATTGGCTCAATGGCAGTTGCCTGCTCCATTGTCAATTCCAGTGGGGTGGTCTGAGGGAAGGAGCCATCTTCATAAGGATTTCTGTAGGTCTCCATTCTGTATGTTTCCAGTAGTCCTTTTCCCTCCAAATTTTTCAATGTGCTTCCAGTGGTGCCTATCTTGTGAAGCAGGAGCTGCTTCTCTATCGGATCAGGAAATTCAATAAAGTACTGGAGAAGCTGTTTTTGTTTTTTCGCATTTCTTGGTAAATCTTGATGAGCTTCTTCCAAAAGGTAGGCTTCCTTGCCAGGGCGAACCATTGTCACAAATTTTTTCGTTTCTTTGGATTTGACCAAATACTCCATCGAAATATCTCCGTCCTGTACAGCTTTCTGTATAGTCCGATACGCAACAATAGACTCTTCTATCTCCTCATAAGGAATAACATGACGGCCAGCAAACAGGTTTTCGAGCTGTTGATCCAATTCTCCGTCGGTCAACCTTACCAATTCTTTTTTGTACTGAGCCTTAAGCACTTGAGGAAGCATCGCTTGGAGAGCAGTAATATAGAAGCTTATTGTACCTTTGGCCAGCCATTCACCTAATTGAATCAATTCAGAGGTGAGCACAGGTGTCAAATCAAGAACATCACCAATGTCTTTCACCTTGTCAAAAGATGTTTCTTCCGCCTCTCCCACAACGAACCCCATCACTTTCCTCGGTCCGAATGGAACGACCACCCGCATGCCGACCCGCAGAACACCGGCAAATTTTTCCGGCACACGATAATCAAATGTCTGATTGATATTACTGGCAGGCACATCTACAATCACTTTTGCTATATTCAACCTTCTTCATCCTTCATATCACGATCAATAAACCTCAGTATTTCTCCCGCAACCACGTGTTTGCTCGCCAAGGAGACCTCATGCTGCTGATTGAACTTGTTTAGATAAGTGACAATATTGGTCGCCCCTCCGAAGCCGGCTCCCTCAGATGACACATTGTTTATCACTATTGCATCCAAGTTTTTACTGGTCAACTTCTTCCTCCCATATTCGAGGGGATTGGATGTTTCCGCTGCAAACCCGACCAGGTATTGACCATTCTTCATTTCTCCGAGGGACTTGAGTATATCTTTTGTCCGAACCATCTCGATCGTGAGACCTTCCTCTTGTTTCTTCATTTTGTCCTTATATACCTGCTTGGGGCGATAATCGGCAACAGCAGCAGCTTTGATGACAATATCACTAGACGGAAAATGCTCATGCATGACATGGAACATTTCTTCTGCCGTAATTACATCCACCTGTTTAATGGCATCGTTTGTTAGCTTCAATTCAGTCGGCCCTGTAACTAAGGTCACCTCGGCTCCGAGATTCGCCGCCTCTTCCGCTAGTGCGTACCCCATCCTACCAGAGGATCTGTTTGTAAAGAATCTCACTGGATCGACATCTTCCCTGGTCGGTCCAGCGGAGATCAACACCTTCTTTCCAAGTAACAAAAGGTCCCTGGACTGATGCTGTTCTATTGTATGTATGATCTGCTCCGGTTCTTCCAGCCTTCCCTTTCCTACCCAACCGCATGCCAGATATCCGGCACCTGGCTCAATGAAGTGATAACCCCATTCCTCCAACTGCTTCATGTTCCGTACAACAGCCGGATGGGCATACATATTAACATTCATTGCTGGAGCAATATAAACATCTGCCTTTGATGCAAGCAATGTCGTGGCTAGCATCCCATCCGCAATTCCCCCAGCAATTTTCCCGATAATATTTGCCGTTGCTGGAGCTAGCAGGATGATATCCGCCCAATCTGCTACATCGACATGAGCAATCTTTTCCGGGTCTTTTTCATCAAATGTGTCTATGTAAACAGGGTTCCTAGTTAATGCCTGAAATGTCAGGGGAGCAACGAATTCTCGGGAATTTTCCGTCATCATCACTCTGACATCAGCTCCCTTTTGAGTCAGCTTACTGGCCAATGCGCAAGCTTTGTAGGCAGCAATTCCTCCGGAGACCCCTAACAGTATGTTTTTACCTTCCATCATGGTTATACACCTCTCCCATTGAATAGACCATCACCGTGATCACACTAAAAATTCTTGCACTTATTATACCAATCTTCCACCCTTGAAATAAATAAAAACCCCCGCAGCCAGCCGGCGGGGGATCAAACACACTTTATTTTTCGGCAGTAGTCAGTTTTTCTTCGATGATTTCTTCCAAAGCCATACCGACAAACTTATGGGACTTCGGATTCTCTACCAGTGTTTTCTTCGTTTCACTGATTTGTCTAGCACGTTTGGCAGACAGAGTGACGAGTGTATATTTGGAATTGATTTTTTCCTGCAGTGAATCGATGGATGGTTCCAACATCATTATAACTCAGCCTCCAATAACTTTTTATACTGTTTAGCGATACGTTCCCGCTTCAAGTGTTCGCTTTGAATGATTGCCTGTACTTTCTCCACGGCATGGTCGACGTTGTCATTGACTACGACGTAATCATACGCATCCATTAATTCAATTTCTTTCCGTGCTTCCTTCAGGCGGTTCAGAACCAGTTCACTTGATTCCGTTCCCCGGTTGATAATCCGGTTCTTCAGTTCTTCCAGACTCGGAGGGAACAAGAAGATAAACACACCCTCGGGGAAATTTTCTTTTACCTGCAATGCTCCCTGTACTTCGATTTCCAGGAATACATCTTTGCCGGCTTCCAAGGTTTCTTCAACGTATGCCCGTGGCGTGCCATAATAATTATTTACATACTGAGCGTATTCCAACAGCTGATTGTTTTTAATCAGTTCCTGGAATTCCTCTTGAGTTTTATAGAAATAGTCGATCCCGTCGGTCTCCCCCGGCCGTTTTTCCCTTGTCGTCATGGATATCGAATATTTCAGATCCGGGTCTCTTTCGAACAGTGCTTTTCTGACGGTTCCCTTCCCGACTCCTGATGGGCCGGATAAAATAAACAGAATGCCTTTTTCTTCTATCAAAATGGTTCCTCCTAGTTCATCAGTTGCTATTCATCAGCCATCTCTTCGTGGGTAAGGACCCTTTGTCCCACTGTCTCCGGCTGTACGGCTGAGAGGACGATATGATCGCTGTCCGTAATGATCACTGCTCTAGTTCTTCTACCGTAAGTGGCGTCGACTAGTTTATTATTATCCCTTGCAATGGTAATGATCCGCTTAATCGGTGCTGATTCTGGAGACACTATGGATATGATCCTGTTTGCGGAAACCACATTTCCAAAACCGATATTTATTAGACGTAAACTCAATCGTTTTCCCCCTCTGTTACTTCTCTGTTGCTGCTGCTCTGCTGCAATGTATGTCTCTGATACTTCATTATAAGGAATAATACTACAAAAACTCAAGTATAAGCCTGACCTTTGCTGTGATTTCTTCCTAATTCTCCGTTTCTCTTATATATGCTCCAATTCTATGTATTTAGCATGAAAAGGTGGAACGGAGAAACCATTCCCGCTCGTCTGAATATCATTATACCCTTGTATCCCTTCTATTATAACGGTAAACAGACAAAAATGAAAACCCATGCCTGTAATTTTTCCATTTACAGGCATGGGTGTATACTGCACAAGTGACTAATCATTCTATTTGCGATTCGTTTGAAAACCGAATAGAACACTGGGCAGAGCGCCCAGAACCAGGATCAGCATCCAATCGTGCATACTAAGAGCAGTAGTATGGAAGATTGGTTGCAGCGGCTCCCAATAAATAACTACTAGAAGTAGAAGCAATGAGGACAGGACTGCAAGTACCAGATACATGTTTTCGAAGGGGTTCCTCGCAAAGATCGATTGATCACTGCGGCAGTCGAACACATGGATCAACTGAGCCATAACCAACGTAGTGAATGCCATGGTCTGTGCATAAATAAGATTAGCAGGATCATCTTGGTATGCCAGCATAAAGGCAATAAGCGTCACTGTTCCTATCAAAAACCCTCGGCTGACGATTCGACTTCCGAGCCCATTGGAGAACACACCTTCTTTTGGATCCCTTGGGCCCTTCCTCATTGTATCTCCTTCTGCCCTGTCCATCCCTAAAGCCATGGCTGGTAGTCCGTCAGTTACAAGGTTTACCCAGAGGATTTGGACAGGTACCAATGGAAGTGGCAGTGCAAGCAGCATAGCAAAGAGCATGACAAGTATCTCCCCGACATTGGAAGCAAGAATGTACCGGATGAATTTACGGATATTTTCATAGATGTTCCGTCCTTCTTGTATAGCCGATTTAATGGTAGCGAAATTGTCATCCAACAATACCAGGGAGGATGCCTCTTTGGTGACATCTGTTCCACTTATCCCCATACTAACGCCAATATCGCTGGCTTTAATGGCTGGAGCATCATTCACTCCGTCTCCGGTCATGGCCACGACATGCCCTCTCTGCTGAAATGCTTTTACAATCTTCAATTTGTGTTCTGGTGTAACCCTTGCAAATACATAGGTATCGTCAATGACATCCTCCAGTTCAGTAACAGACATCTTATTTAACTGACGCCCCTCCAGAACCATCCCATTTTCCGGGAGAATGTTCAGATTTTGAGCAATGGCTTTTGCCGTTTTCACGTGATCTCCGGTTATCATGACTGTCTTTATGCCAGCTCTGCGACATTCTTCGATTGCAGGCTTTACTTCTTTCCTTGGAGGGTCAATCATACCATACAAACCGTAAAAGGTTAGGTCATTCTCCAAAAAAGCATCCTCTGCTCTTTCCCCCTTGGTAAGTGGTTTCACTCCTATGGCCAGTGTTCGTAGAGCTCTGTCAGCCATCTGATCTATTGCCTGTTCTATCTTGTTTCTTCCTTGCTCCTTCAGCAATTCTCTGCCATTTGGCCTCATGTGATAGGAGCATCTCGGCAGCAGAACTTCCGGAGCCCCTTTGGTAATCAAAAATTTCATATGGTTCGAATCCTCCACAATGACACTCATGCGTTTACGATCTGAATCAAAGGGCAGCTCCTTGACAATACGATATTTCTCCCCTTCCATTGCTGATACTCCCATCTTTCTGGCGGCAATCAACAAGGCACCGTCGGTAGGATTTCCGTCAACCAAGTATTTGCCTCTTTTCACTTGGAGAGAAGAGTTATTGCAGAGCATGCCATATAACAGCATCGATTCCAGATTCGGATATTCCCCATCTACCTTTTTCTCCCGTAAAAAATAATCCCCGCGGATGTCATAACCATCTCCGGTTACATACAGATGGTCTCCATTTACAAACACTTCTTTCACTGTCATCTTGTTTTCCGTCATCGTACCTGTCTTATCAGAGCAAATGACTGAAGCACAGCCTAATGTTTCAACCGCTGATAGTTTGCGAACAATCGCTTTTCTTCTGATCATCCGTTGAACACCAAGAGCCAAGGCGACTGTGACAATAGCCGGAAGGCCTTCTGGAATGGCTGCGACCGCCAAAGAAACACCGGCGAGGAACATATGATATATTTGATGGCCTTGAATAACACCAAGAACCACTACAAGAGCTGTGAGTATCAGAGATACCACGATCAAGATTTTTCCAAGCTCTGCCAATTTCCTTTCCAATGGTGTGGTCATTTTCTTTGTGTTGACCATCAGGGAAGCAATTTGCCCCATCACCGTGTTCATCCCTGTTCCCACTATTATCCCAGTACCGCTTCCTCTTGTGATCATCGTCCCCATGAATCCCATATTGGTCTGATCTTGAGGATCCAGCTCATCAGCAGATATTGCTGTTGCATGTTTTGTGACAGGAAGAGATTCCCCGGTAAGCGCAGATTCTTCCGTCTCCAGACTGCTGGACTGGATGATCCGCACATCAGCCGGTATTCTGTCGCCACTCTGAAGTCTGACAATATCACCGACCACAATATCTTTAGAATTGACTTTTTCCCACTGCCCGTCTCTTAACACCTGAGCCATGGGAGCAGATAATTCCTTCAGCTTGTCCAGTGATTTTTCCGCTTTCTGTTCTTGGAAGTACCCTATCAGGCCATTGACTAGAACTATGACCATAATGGCAATGGCATCGATATATTCTCCCAAGAGACCGGCAATCAGTGTTGCGGCTAACAGAACCATTACCATGAAATCTTGGAACTGCTTCATAAATAGGAGCCAACGGGATGTCTTCTTCTGTGCTTCCAATAAATTCTCCCCGTACTCCTTCCGCCGCTGTTCCACTTGTTTATCTGTCAGTCCTCTGTTGGCAGTCACATGCAGCTTTTGCTCGATTTGTTCTACATCCAATTGATACCATTTCATATTTAATTCCTCCAAACCAGCCAGCATAGCCCTGGGATTTTCTTCATCCTGATATGTAATATGATTTGTATGCAGACTTGTCCCTAAAAATGCTATAATTGCCTAAGAGGTGATGAACGCATGCCATTTGACGGTATAGTTACACGTGCAGTAACGGAAGAATTGAAGAGGGAATTACTCCCTGGAAAAATCGCAAAAATCCACCAGCCTACAGAGTCGGAACTGGTTTTCACGGTAAGAAGCAGGGGGAAAAAGCACACACTGCTGTTTTCCATTCATCCTACTTATGCCCGTTTCCACTTGACGGATGATGTCTATCAAAATCCCAAAGAGCCTCCAATGTTCTGCATGGTCCTGAGAAAGCATCTATCAGGAGCAATCATTGAAGAAATCGAACAATACGGAATGGAACGGATCGTCACGTTTTCAGTCCGTACGAGGAACGAGATCGGCGACATCTCCTATAAGTCGCTTGTCATGGAGCTGATGGGTAAACATAGTAATATTATGCTGGTAGACAATGATAAAAGGCAGATAGTAGACAGTTTTAAGCACATTTCTATCGCCCAGAACCGCCATAGGACCATCCTTCCCGGCCACGAATACAAGCTCCCCCCCATGCAGGATAAATTGAACCCTCTCCAAATGGACAGCGGACTGTTGACCCAGAAGTTGGATTTCAATGCTGGTAGACTGGACAAACAGATAGTCGGTACACTTGTCGGCTTTTCTCCATTTATTGCCAAAGAATTGACGATACAGGCTGGACTTGGTGATGTCGGAAAATATGAGGCAAAGTTCAAGGAGCTGCAAGGAAAGTTGATTAATCATGAATATGATCCGGCCATATACCGGAATGGCAAAGAGGATTTTCATGTCCTTCCTATTTCCTCACTGCACGGGGAGAGGGAAGATTTTTCGAGGGTAAACAGTATGCTTGATGCATTCTTCTCCGGGAAAGCCGAGAGGGATCGCGTTAAACAACAGGCAAAAGATCTCTACCGTTTTATTAAGAATGAGAAAGACAAGAATCACCGGAAGTTGAAAAAACATAAACAGACATTGAAAAAAGCGGAAGGTGCCGACCGGTATCAAAAACTGGGTGAATTGCTGACAGCCCATCTCCATCTAGTAAAAAACGGCGACTCCTCGGTAAATGTTGTTGATTACTATGACCCGGAAAAAAAGGAAATGACTATTGAACTGAATCCTAATAAAACACCGAGCGAAAACGCTCAAGCTTACTATAAGTCGTACCAGAAACTGAAGAATTCGAAACAGGCAGTAGAAAAGGAGATACAAAAAGCCAATCAGGAACTGGAGTATTTGGATCAGCTGCTGCAGCAAATAGATGTTGCCAGTACAGAGGATATTGATGAGATTCGGGAAGAACTTCGGGAAGAGGGTTATTTGAAAAGACAGAGAACCCGCTCGAAAAATAAAAACAAACCGAAAAAACCTGTACCGGAGAAATATCAAGCTACGGATGGCACGCCCATCCTCGTCGGGAAGAACAATAAACAGAATGAATATGTTACAACCAAAGTGGCCCACCGTGACGATATATGGCTTCACACGAAAGATATCCCTGGTTCTCACGTGATCATCCGTTCTGACGACCCTTCGGAGGAAACCTTGCTTGAGGCAGCGGAAATTGCAGCCTATTTCAGCAAGTCTCAGGCTTCTTCATCTGTTCCAGTCGATTACACGAGAGTACGGCATGTAAAGAAACCGAATGGCGCCAAGCCTGGGTTTGTGACATATGACAACCAGAAAACGCTTTATGTAACGCCCCAAGAAAAAACCATTCAATCGCTGAAGGAAGATAACTAATCTTCACTGGAACATTTAAAAATGGATGATCCCTGCTGGGGACCATCCATTTTTTTGTTTTATACTGCCTTCGGATTCAGTTCTACTTCAATATTTCCTCTGGTCGCTTTTGAATAAGGGCAAAACTGGTGGGCTGCCTCTGCCAGCTCTTCAGCTTCTTCTTGGCTGACACCTTTTATTTCAATGTTCAAAGTGACACCAATTTTGAATCCGCCATCTTCTTCATCTTTCAAGAAACTGACTTCTGCCGTCGTTTCCGAATCAATTTCTTTCTTCTGTTCACCTGCCACATGGCTTAACGCACCATCGTAACAAGCGGAATAACCAGCAGCGAATAATTGTTCTGGATTTGAGCCACTATCTTTGCTATTATGAACCGGATTGACAAGGTTCAGATCAATTAATCCATCATCAGATTTTACATGACCATCACGGCCATTTTTTGCTGTCGCTTTAGACGTAAAGAGTACGTTACTCATGAAATACCTCCTTTAAGGGCTTCTCCAAAGAGTATTCCTTCCACCTCACCATTCTAAACATCCAGGAACGATTGATTAGTCAATGCATTGATGAAATGGTCTACATGGGGCAGGTCACGGACACCCTCCTGATAACATACCCAGGTGCCTCTTGTAACCGGTTTACCGTCCAAAAGCAGCGGAAGATGAGGATATTCTTCCTTCATGCTGTCGGAGACGCTTTCCGGCAGTACAGCCATTCCGATCCCCTGTTTCATAAACTGCTTGCATGTTTCAATTTGATCCACCGTAAGGGTTTTGACTGGTTTGATTTCCTCCTGATGCTCATAAAGCCATGTATCTACTACTTCATGCATGCTGTCATCACTGCTAAAGGAGATGAGCGGACGCTCCTTTAATTTATTCTTCGGGAAAGGCTCGGTATCAAATATATATAACGGGTCATCAAACAGTCGCACTGAGGTGCACTCCTTCAATTTCTCTCCGCGGATGATACATACATGATAGTTTTTGTGCTCCCTGCGTATGTTTTCACTGATTCCTGTTACGAGTTCGACCGCCACTTTAGGATATTTAGAGGTATATTCCCCCAATATGGAAGGAAGAAACCGTTGGCTGATCAGGGAGGAACAAGCAATGGAAAGTGTGCCCTGCACCCGCTTTGCTGAGGAAGCCAGGTGATTCTCCAGTTCCGCCTCTCCCTTCATCACATTTTTCGCATGGTTTAAGATTAATTCTCCTGCAGGGGTAGGCAAAAGCTTCTTAGGTGTCCGAATGAAAATGGTGTGTCCAAAATAACTTTCTATATACCTGAGCCGTTGTGTGACAGCGGGCTGTGAAATAAGTATCGCTTTAGCTGTTCCCCTGATTGTTCCAACCTCATTCATCTTTAGAAGTAACTTATAATCTTCTATCTTCATTCTCCGCAGCTCCCATTTTTAACACTAGTATTCTTCTATTATAGAATAACTCACTCCTTCGTGCATTTCAGGAATGAAAAAAGATGACCTGGTATATAGGTCATCTTTTCCATTAGTCCAATTGATCCCGCCATAAAAGCAGTTCCCTTTTGTCTTCTTCATTCAGTTCTCCATCGTCAGTCAATGCTTCGAGTAGTTGATCAAAACCTGTAATGGTTGAGAAATTGATTCCCGCCTCTTGGAAGACCGTGTCGGCTTTCTCTAACCCATAGGTGAAAATTGCAGCTACTCCTGTAACTACCCCGCCTTCCCGACGAACTGCCTCTGCCGCCTGCAGGGAAGAACCGCCAGTAGATATGAGGTCTTCTATTACCAGTACCCTTTTACCCGCTGGCAATTCTCCTTCCACTTGGTTTCCTTTACCATGTCCCTTCGGTTTGGACCGGACATAAACCATAGGAAGGGCCAGACGGTCTGCAAGCCATGCTGCGTGCGGTATTCCCGCTGTTGCACAACCGGCGATGATTTCCGGTTTCTCTTCCATTTTCTCTACCAGACTGACAAATGCTTCGGTAATGTTCTTTCGTACTTTAGGATGGGACATTGTCAGCCGATTATCGCAATAAATCGGTGACTTTATTCCGGATGTCCAAGTAAAATAATGATCTTTATTGATTTGGACTGCCTTGATCTCCAGTAAATCTCTTGCCAGATTATCCTTTATTTTCACACCTGCCACTCCTTTACTGCTCGTTCATATGCTGCACGTGGGTCATCGGCTTTTGTAACGCTCCGGCCAATAACTATAATGTCAGCATTATTTTCCTTGGCGTATCTTGGGGAGGCCACGCGTTTCTGATCATTACTGTCCGTTCCATCCAACCGTATACCAGGTGTCACAGTGAGGAAGTCAGCACTACAGGCTTCCTTGATTTGCGAGGCCTCATGGACGGAACATACAACACCATCTGCTCCATGTTCGTGTGACAGTTCTGCCAAGTGAACTGTGTTGTCTACTAGACTCCCGGAAAGCTTTAAATCCTCTTGTATTGTTGCTTCTTCCATCGATGTCAGAACTGTTACAGCTATCAACTTGGGCCCCTTTCCAGTAGAAGAGCCGGCAAGCAAACCTTCTTTGGCGTAATGGATCATCTCCCCCCCTCCGAGGGCATGCACATTGACCATGTCTACCTGAAGTTTTGCCAGGTTGCTCATCGCCTTCATGACGGTGGTCGGTATGTCGTGCAACTTCAGATCCAAAAATACAGGGTGCCCGCGATCTTTCAATTTTTCTATTATGATGGGTCCTTCCCTATAAAAAAGTTCCATTCCAACTTTTACTGGGACACCTTCCAATTGATTTTGCTTCAAAAAGTTCTCCGCTGCTGCGCCTTCGGGGAAATCGAGAGCAATATAAACATCCTTCGTCATGAGACAGGCACTCCTTTTCCTGAGGCTGCTTTTACGGAATCAAACCCATAAGTATGCAGGGTCTCCGGCAGTTGGTCAATGATTTCAGGACATACAAGCGGGTTCTGAAAATTAGCCGTCCCTACTGCTACTGCGTTTGCACCAGCTAGTAAGAATTCTAACACATCCTCGGAATTGCTGATCCCTCCCATTCCGATAATCGGAATGGCAACTTGCCGTCTGACCTCATAGATCATCCGGATAGCTATCGGTTTTATCGCAGGGCCAGAAAGGCCGCCAGTGCTATTAGCCAGTAATGGCTTTTTAGACGGAAGATGCATCTGCATGCCGGTTAATGTATTGATCATGGTTAAGCCGTCAGCTCCGGCAGCTTCTACAGCCTTTGCCATGGTGACAATATCTGAAACATTCGGTGAAAGTTTTACATATACAGGATGTTTGCTCACTCGCTTTACCGTTTTCGTCACCTCTGCAGCCATTGCCGGGTCCGTACCAAATTGCAGTCCCCCTTCTTTGACATTGGGGCAGGATATATTCAGTTCAAGTGCATGTACGTCGTTTGTATCATTGAATGCTTCCGCCACTTTTTGATATTCCTCTATGGTGCTCCCCGCGACATTGGCTATCACTGGGACATCGAATTCGGCCAGAAAAGGAACTTCCTTTTCGATGATTTTTTCCACACCGGGATTTTGAAGTCCTATTGCGTTCAGCATTCCTGAAGGTGTTTCAGCAACCCTTGGGGTATGATTTCCATATCTCTCTCCACCTGTAGCCGCCTTCATGATCACTGCTCCCAGTCGGCTTAAATCATAGAATTCGCTGTATTCCCTGCCAAAACCAAAACATCCGGATGCCGGCATGACTGGGTTTTTTAGAATAAGTCCGGGCAGCTGTACCGATAAATCTATCATAGAACAACCTCCTCTGCTTGAAAGACCGGTCCATCCTTACAGATCTTCCGGTAACCAGATGTTCCAGCTTCCGGTATGACACAAGCAAAGCATGCCCCAATTCCGCAGCCCATCCGTTCCTCCAAAGAGAGGTACCCATCTTTATGTGCAAGCTTAGACGTTACAGCCTGCAGCATTGGCATCGGTCCGCAGGTATAATACCGATCGAACGGTGTTACGTCATCAAGCAAATCTGTGACAAGGCCGGAATTCCCGTAAGATCCATCGTCAGTCACTATAAAGGTTTCTGCAAACTGTTGGAATTTTTTCTCATAAAAAACATGGCTTTTTGATTGGAAACCTAAAACGGCAATGACCTTCTTTCCTTGTTCAGCTAATGTTCGGCCTAGATAATGGAGAGGCGGAATCCCAATCCCGCCACCGATCAGCAGGATGGTATGATCCTCCATGCTTGCTGTTGCCGTTGGAAAACCGTTGCCGGATGGTCCAAGTATGTCAAGGTGCATTTCCTCCGTATATGCGGCCAGACGCTCTGTTCCAGATCCGTTGATCTTGAACAGAATCGTCGTGGTTCCGGCATCTTTGTCTACATCAGCAATGGATATCGGACGGCGTAATGTATGACCAGGCACACTAATATGAAGAAACTGGCCAGGACTGGCAGCTTGGCTTACCCGTCGATTTTTCAACACCATCTCGATGGTGTCTGCCGCTATAAGCTGCCGACTCTGGATACACATCTTTTCTTTATTAATCATGACAACACTACCTCTTTGTTTACTATGGCTTTGGCAGTGAAAGTCGTTGAATCAATGACATGCAGGATGGCATTGGCTGTATCCAGGTTGGTCAAACATGCAATCCCATGTTCGACAGCTCCCCTCCTAATCTTGAAGCCATCCGAACGGGGTTGCTGCCCGGAAGTAAGGGTATTGATGACAAATTGTACTCTTCCTTCTTCGATAATTGAAAGTACATCAGGATCACCTGAGCCAATTTTTGCCACCTCCGTTACCGGGATTCTGCTGTGTCTCAGAAAATCAGCTGTTCCTTTTGTTGCGTACAGCTGGAATCCGAGCTGATGAAAATGCTCTGCAAGCTGTCCTGCTTCCTGTTTATCTTTATCAGCCACAGTCAAAAGGATGGCCCCTTCCTGCGGAATTTTCACACCAGAAGCAATCAGCCCTTTGTATAATGCCTTCTCCAATGTCTTATCATGTCCGATAGCTTCTCCTGTCGATTTCATTTCCGGCCCTAGTATCGTATCCACTCTCTGCAGCTTCTCAAAAGAGAAGACAGGTACTTTCACGGACACGTCTTCCGCCTCTGGAAGGATGCCTGTTTTATAGCCGAAAGCGGAAAGTTTTTCCCCAAGAATACATTTTGTTGCCAAATTTGCCATAGTGACTCCGGTAATTTTGCTCAGGAATGGGATGGTTCTGCTTGCACGCGGGTTTACCTCGAGCACATATACTTCGTCTTCTTGGATGATGAACTGGATATTGATTAAACCTTTCACCGATAGACCTTGGGCAATCTTGGAGGCAGCTTCCATGCATTTATCCTTTACCTTTTCACTTAGACGCTGTGGAGGATAGACAGCGATGGAATCCCCGGAATGAACTCCTGACCGTTCAATATGTTCCATAATACCAGGAACAACTACTGTCTCTCCGTCACTGATGGCATCCACCTCCACTTCAATGCCTGTAATATATTTATCAATCAGAATCGGATGCTCACTTTGGACTTTTGCTGATTTTTTCAGATAGGCTTCCAGTTCCGTGTCATTATAGACAATTTCCATTCTGCTTCCGCCAATGACATAGGAAGGACGGACAAGCACAGGATAGCCAATCGAGTTTGCTGCTTCCATTGCGTGGTCCAGCTGTTTGACAGCCTTACCTTCAGGACGGAGTAAATCCAAATCATTCAAAAGAATTTCAAATTTATCTCGGTCTTCTGCCCGATCTATTGCGTCCAAATTGGTGCCAAGGATGTTGACCCCCCGGCGTTCAAGGCCTGCGGCTAGATTGATTGCTGTTTGTCCGCCAAACTGGACGATGACTCCCTCGGGTTTTTCCAGGTCGATCACGTGCATGACATCCTCTAAAGTCAGAGGTTCGAAATACAACTTATCGGAAATACTGAAGTCAGTGGAAACCGTTTCTGGATTATTATTCATAATGATCGCTTCGTAGCCCATTTCTTTGATGGCTAGTACAGAGTGCACTGTAGCATAATCGAATTCAATACCCTGACCGATCCGGATAGGCCCGGAACCTAGCACGAGTACTTTCTTTCTATCTGTCACATGGGATTCGTTTTCCTCTTCATACGTGCTGTAGAAGTAAGGTGTCTCCGATTCGAATTCTGCTGCACAGGTATCTACCATTTTATATACAGGCTGAAGTTGTTCTTCTCTCCTATATTGATAGACGTCATCTACAGTTACACTCCAGAGCCTTGCCAAATGTGCATCCGGAATCCCCAGTTTTTTCGCCTGTTTTGTTATGGAAGCATTAAATTTGTTCTGTTTCAATGTTTCTTCAAATTGAATCAACTTTTGTATCCTGACGAGATAGAACCGGTCGATCTTGGTCAATTGGAAGATATCATCGATGGCCATTCCCCTGCGGAATGCTTCAGCCAGCATGAAGACACGCTCATCTCCCGGCTTTTTCAAATGTTTGATGATCTTTGAATCGGATAAGCTTTCAACACTTGACAATCCCAACTCTTCTGTACCAATATCCAGGGAACGAATACCCTTCAGAAAGGATTCTTCAAAATTCCTGCCAATCGCCATTACTTCACCGGTAGCCTTCATTTGAGTACCCAGGTAACGGTCCCCTGTACTGAATTTATCAAATGGGAAGCGTGGAATCTTTGTGACTACATAATCCAAAGACGGTTCAAACATGGCATATGTTGTTCCGGTAATTGGATTGGTAATTTCATCCAATGTCAAACCAACCGCAATTTTTGCTGCCATTTTGGCAATTGGATACCCTGTCGCTTTAGAAGCAAGTGCACTAGATCGCGATACACGTGGATTCACTTCTATAATGTAATAATTGAAGCTGTCAGGATCGAGTGCAAGCTGTACATTACAGCCTCCTTCAATTTCCAAGGCCCGAATGATTTTTAAGGAGGCATTGCGGAGCAACTGGTACTCCCGGTCACTCAAGGTCTGAGACGGCGCAACTACTATGGAATCTCCCGTGTGGATACCGACTGGATCCACATTTTCCATATTACAAACAACAATTGCCTGGTCATTCTTATCCCGCATCACTTCATATTCGATCTCTTTATATCCGGCGATATTCTTTTCTATTAAACACTGGCTCACCGGTGAAAGGGACAAGCCATTCCTCGCTGTCTCCTTCAGTTCCTCTTCATTATTGCACATGCCGCCGCCTGTTCCACCGAGAGTATATGCAGGACGAACGATGACGGGATACCCGATTTCCTCCGCGAAATCGCACGCTTGATCCACGGAGTTGACAATGGAACTGTCAGGTACGGGCTCGTTCAACTCTCTCATCAATGCTCTGAACTGTTCCCGGTCCTCTGCTTTCTGAATAGCTTCTAAAGAAGTACCTAAAAGGCTGACGCCATATTGGTCGAGAATGCCGGCCTTATCCAGTTCCATGGCTAAATTAAGTCCAGTCTGCCCGCCAAGTGTAGGAAGTAAAGCGTCGGGCGTTTCTTTTCGGATGATTTTCGCCAAAAAATCAGCGGTTAGTGGCTCCATATATACTTTGTCTGCCACCGTATGGTCTGTCATAATTGTGGCGGGGTTGGAATTCGCCAAAATCACTGTATACCCTTCTTCACGAAGTGCTTGGCATGCTTGTGTTCCTGAATAATCAAACTCTGCAGCTTGGCCGATAATGATGGGGCCTGACCCGATGACCAGTATTTTTTGGATGTCTCTCTCTTTAGGCATAGATATTCTCCTCCTTTTTCGGTTGACTGTCTGCTATCATTTGCAAGAATTCATCAAATAAATGTCCAGTGTCTTCCGGTCCCGGAGAACTTTCGGGATGATACTGTACTGAAAATGCAGGATATACCTGATGCTTTACCCCTTCCACTGTGTCATCATTCAAGGCAATTTGGGTGAGATCAAGCTGTGTCCCTGCCAAGGATTCCCTACGAACCGCATAACTGTGGTTCTGTGAAGTTATGTATGTACGATTGGATGCTAAATCTTTCACCGGGTGGTTTGCACCTCTGTGGCCGAATCTCAATTTTTCTGTATCTGCTCCGCATGCCAGAGAAAGGAGCTGGTGTCCAAGACATATTCCAAATAGAGGCACCTTACCAAGGATACCTTTAATCATCTCGATTGCCTCAGGAACCTCTTTCGGATCTCCCGGTCCATTGGTCAGCATAATGCCATCAGGTTTCAGTCGTAGGATGGCATCTGCATCATAGTGGTAGGGGACCACGGTAATATGACATTCACGTTTTGTCAGTTCCCTCAATATTCCATGCTTCATTCCAAAATCCACCATAACAATTCGCTTCCCTCTGCCTGGCACGACATAGGGCTTCACAGTAGAAGTTCTTTCCACCGGGTTCCTCTCCAGCTGAGAACTGCTCAGTTGCCTTACAATATCGTCTGCTGTTTCGTCTATAGGTCGGATTGCCGCTTTCATGGTGCCGTGCTTTCGAATGACCTTTGTCAATTTTCTTGTATCTATACCACATATGCCGGGGATATTATGAACTTTCAAGAACTCACTCAATGTTTCACTGCTGCGAAAATTTGAAGGATCCTCAGATACTTCTTTGACAATGAAACCGTGGATGAAAGGATGGACTGTTTCAAAGTCATCCCGATTAATGCCGTAATTCCCCATTTGAGGATAAGTCATCATCACGATCTGACCGCAATAGGAGGGATCGCTGATCACTTCTTGATAGCCCGTCATACCCGTATTGAAAACCACTTCTCCTGACGCAGCACATTCACTTCCAAAACTTTCACCAACAAATACAGTGCCGTCTTCCAGAACCAATTGTCGTTCAGTCATTGTCATCCTCCTTGTATACAACTTTTCCTTCCGCTATAGTAAGCACAGGTATTCCCTGCACCTTCCACCCATGGAAAGGAGTGTTATTTCCTTTTGAAAAGAAACCATCTTTGTCGATGGTAGACTCTTTTTCCAAATCGATAATCGTAACATCAGCAGCTCCGTTCACCTTCAAAGTGCCAAACGGAAGGTTGAATACTCCTGCCGGCTTGATGGTCAGACAGTCGATTAACTGTTTTAAACTCATTTTGTTCGTTTGCACCAATTTGGTATAGAGAAGGGTGAATGCAGTTTCCAGTCCGACAATTCCGAATGGAGCTTTCAGAAAACCGGCTGCTTTCTCTTCTGAAGCATGTGGTGCATGATCGGTAGCGATAAAATCAATGGTCCCATCCAGAAGACCTTCCATTAGTGCTAGCTGATCCTCCTTGGCTCTAAGGGGCGGGTTCATTTTATAGTCTGCATCGTCTTCCGGCACATCTTCTTCATGAAGCAATAAATGGTGGGGGGTCACTTCTGCTGTTACCTTAATTCCCGCCTTCTTTGCATCCCGAATAACACGTACAGACTCTTTTGTGCTGACATGGCAAACATGGTAATGACAGTCAGCCGCTTCCGCCAGCAGAACGTCTCGAGCAACCTGTACAGATTCACTTATGGAAGGAATGCCTGGAAGTTCTAATCGTTCACTGACTTTACCCTCATGGAGAACACCTCCGTAAACAATGGAGTTGTCTTCACAATGAGCAACAATAGCCTTGCCGGCTTTTGCAGCTTCCTTCATAGCACGAAACATCTGATCTGCCGTTTGGATTCCGACACCATCGTCCGTAAAGGCAAAGATGCCCTGCTTGGCCAGTTCATCGATATTCGTCAGTTCTTGTCCCTTCAACCCTTTTGTTATCGCTGCGTAAGGTAATACACGTACGAGCGCATCCCGTTCTATTTTTTTCTGCAATGCCTGGATGTCTTTGGAGTTGTCAGGAACAGGGTTCGTGTTTGGCATGGCACAAACCGTAGTGAAGCCTCCTCGGGCCGCTGCCATGCTTCCAGTTTTTATTGTTTCTTTATGTTCTCCCCCTGGCTCGCGCAGGTGGATATGCACGTCAACAAAACCTGGGACAGCAAGTTTTCCCTCACAATCAATCACTTGATCCGCTTCTTCATCGATCCCCTCTTCAATTCTTTGGATTTTTTTATCTTCTATCAAGATGTCACATTTACGCTTCTCATCTGCTTGCCAAAACTGGTTGGTATTTTTTAATAGTATCTTCACCTGTCATCCCCCACTCTTGTAACATTCTCGCTATTACGGCCATTCGTACATAGACACCATTCTGCATCTGCTTGAAGATCCGAGACCGTCTGCATTCAACTAGATCCGAATCTATCTCTACCCCACGATTGACTGGGGCAGGATGGAGTATAATGGAATGATTCCTCATCTTCCTCTCCCTTGCTTTCGTAAGTCCATAGTTCTTCAAATAATCATCGGAAGAGCCCGATTCACCTTGATGTCTCTCATGCTGGATGCGCAGCAGCATTAACACGTCACTTATTTCAGCAGCTTCATCCATAGTTACATAAGGAAAATCGAGGGATTTATCCTGAAACCCTGGCGGTGCGCATAAATAGACGTCGGCCCCAAGTTGCTTCAGCGCTTTGGCATTGGACTGAGCTACCCTGCTATGCCTTATATCTCCAGCAATTACAATCTTTAAGCCTGAGAATCTAGCAAACTCCTGATATATTGTCAATAGATCTAGCATACATTGTGTCGGATGCTCTGCCTTACCGGCTCCCGCGTTGATGATCGGGATGGATAATTTCTGCTGAAGTTCATTCGACCATGTGTCAGAAGCATGGCGGATAACCAACAAATCCGCTCCTATTGCTTGCATCGTCCTAGCAGTATCATACAGTGTTTCTCCCTTTTTGGTACTCGACGTATCCATATGGAAGTCCAACGTTTCTATCCCAAGTCTCTTCTGTGCCATGGTAAAGCTCATTTTTGTCCTGGTACTTGGTTCAAAAAATAGATTTGCTGCAAACAATGGCTTTGAAAATTCCGGGGAGCCCCCCATCCGATAGTGTTCCGCCGTCTGGAGTAGATCCTGGATTTCGTCCTCAGTGAATTGATCTACAGAGATAAAATGCCTCATCAAACCACTCCCGTCTTTTAGGATATATTCCTCTTTTTTTCTGGCGCTTCTTCATTATGGAACAATTCCTCTCCTTGCCCTGCTTTCTCCTTTTGTGGGAGAACAAGATTGAGAAGGACACCTACTATTGCCGATAAAGCCATCCCTGCAATCTGCACTTCGTCAGTGATCTCGATAAAGGCTCCACCCACACCGATCACCATGATGACTGATGCTATGACAAGGTTCCTATTATCCCCAAGGTCGATCTTGCTGTCCGTCAGCATGCGCAAGCCATTGGAAGCGATGATCCCGAAAAGCAGGATGGAAACCCCGCCCATAACAGGTGATGGCACAGAGCTGATAGCTGCCGTAATAATTCCGATGAAGCCGAAGAAGATGGCTAGCACGGCCGCTCCAGCGACAACAAAGATACTGAAAACCCTGGTAATGGACAACACACCGATATTTTCCCCGTAAGTGGTATTCGGTGGCCCACCGAGCACTGAACCGATCATCGTTGCAATCCCATCACCTAGAATGGAACGGTGCAATCCTGGTTCTTTCAGGAAGTTACGTCCGGCTACTTTTGAAAGCACCATTTGATCCCCGATATGTTCAGCTATAGTGACTAGTGCTACCGGACCCATGATGAATAGAATCTGCATACTGAAGACCTCTGCAGGTGCGTAATCAACAAACGGGATAATGAATTCGGGCATCTGGAACACTGCTGTGAAAAAGTCACCGACAGATGCGGCCCCTGTTATTTCTGCCCACTCTTCCTTGATTCCCGTTGTGTCAACAATGCCTTGGAATAATGCGAAGACATATCCTGACACAATTCCGATTAAGATCGGAACAAGACTGAAAAACCCTTTGAAATAAATCGACGCGATGACAGTGACCGATAAAGTTACCAATGCAGTCATCATGAATGTACCGTTATATGCTCCATTCTCGTTCATTGCCATATCAATGGCAGTTGGCGCTAGTCCAAGCCCGATGACAATGATGACCGGACCGACAACCACTGGCGGAAGAATTTTCATCAGCCAATCGGTACCGATGAACGCTATCAGCATCGCTACCAGACCATAAACAATACCTGCCATGAAGCTCCCGATCATTGCTCCTGCAGGTCCTGAGGCAGCACTGGCTGCGAGGATTGGAGCAATGAAGGCAAAGCTAGAGCCTAGGTATGCCGGTATTTTTCCACGGGTGATTAAAATATACGCCAGCGTCCCTGCTCCGCTCGATATCAGTGCAACCGCCGGTGATAAGCCGGTCAAAAACGGTACGAGTATGGTCGATCCGAACATAGCGAATAAGTGCTGTATGCTCAACAACAACCATTTATTAAGCTTAGGCCTTTCATGTACATCCATTACCATCTCTTTTTCTGCCATTCTGAATCCCTCCAGTATTTTCTGTGTAAATCTTGATGCCTTGCTAAGAGCCATAAAAAAAGCGTGTACCTCCTGCATAAGATTGCATAGAGGTACACGCGTATACTAAACCGCACGTCTTCTTATACAACCTTATAAACCTCTCTGGATTTATTTAAAGGTCTTTTCCATTTCCGGTCATCTCAGCCTCACGGGGCCCCGGTACATCTTATTCTTTTTCGTAAATGCTCACTTGATCAGCATGATCGATCTCATCTAGCCGGACCACGACCACTTCCTGTTCGGATGTCGGGATGTTCTTTCCCACATAATCTGCCCGTATCGGAAGCTCTCTATGACCGCGATCAACAAGTACTGCCAACTGGATTCCGGACGGTCGTCCACTATCCATAACAGCATCCATTGCAGCCCTAATCGTTCTCCCAGTGTAAAGGACATCATCCACCAGGACTACTTTCTTCTCTGTCACGTCCACTTCGATATTCACTGCCTTGAGTTCCGGATCTTCATTGTCCGTAACCTTTTCCAGATCATCCCGGTAAAGAGTGATATCCAACTCACCAATTGGGACAATGACATTTTCTATTTGGTTTATCTTTTCCTGCAGTCTCTTGGCAATCGGAACACCCCTAGTTTTCACTCCGACGAGCAGCAAGTTGTCTCCACCCTTGTTCTTCTCCAGGATTTCATGTGCTATCCTTGTAAGTGCCCGATTGACTGCAGGTTGATCCAGAATTTCTGTTTTCTTTTTCATGGACATTACCTCCGTTCAAAAAAATCCCTTTTTCCATGAGGAAAAAGGGATTTGTTACACCATCAAACATCTCGGTTCCTTTTCAGCCTCACGGGACTTTATTAAAAGGTCATATTCAACTCTCTATATTATTGCAGGTTCTGTGTCACCTGTCAATATAATTTCTCAATATAAGACAAGATCTCTTGAAAAGCTGAGGGTGGAGCCACTTCATATTCCATCCATTCACCAGAGCGAGGGTGGACAAACCCCAAAGTTCTGGCATGCAGTGCCTGTCCGTCTGTTCCCAGTGTCTTTCTCGGGCCGTATTTCGGGTCTCCTACCAATGGAAAACCCGCATATTTCATATGTACCCTGATTTGATGGGTACGTCCTGTTTCTAATTGACATTCAATGTGCGAGTAATCCGGATAACTTTTAAGTACACGGAAGTGCGTAATTGCATTTTTCCCGCCTTCCACAACCCCCATTTTCTGCCGGTCTTTGGGATCCCGGCCGATTGGGGCATCCACCATCCCTGTCTCATGGGGAATCTCTCCATGAACGACAGCCTCGTATTTACGGGTGATCTCCTTGTTTGCCAGCTGTTCCGATAATTCGGCATGGGCATAGTCACTTTTTGCAACAACTAATAGCCCACTGGTGTCCTTATCAATACGATGAACAATGCCCGGACGCTCTACGCCATTGATCCCTGAAAGGTCATGGCAATGATGAAGGAGAGCATTCACCAATGTTCCCTTCTCATGACCTGCAGAAGGGTGGACAACCATTCCTTTCGGCTTATTGACGACCAGCAGATCGCGATCTTCATAAAGGATGTCAAGCGGGATATCCTCGGCAGTTAGATCAAGTGGTTCCGCTTCCGGAATAGACCACACGATTTCATCATTAATCTGGCATTTATAATTGGCCTTCATATTTCTGCCGTTCACTTGGACATATCCGTCCGAAATCCAGGTTTGGACCTGGGACCGGGAGTTTTCCTGGTTAAGTTCTGTCAGTAATTTATCTAAACGCTGATTTGCCTGGTTTTCTGTTACCAGATGGCTGAATGAGCTCATTTATTTGTCTTTCCTTTCTTCGTTTCCTCCAGTATTGTTCCGATGATGATCAAGATCACACCGATGGTAAGGGCCGAGTCAGCTATGTTGAAAATGGGGAAATCATACCCGAAAATAATCACATCAATAAAGTCGACCACTTCTCGATGCACCAGCCGATCGATAAAATTGCCGAGGGCACCTCCTAATATAAGGCCTAGGGCTGTTGCAAGCAGTTTATCGTTCTTGGCATATTTTTGCATATAAAATATAACGCCCGCCACCACAAGTAGGGTGACAATATAGAAAAACAGCATTTGTCCTTGGAATATGCCCCAAGCAGCCCCCGAATTCCGGTGAGAAGTAAAATAGAAGAATCCTTCCATTACAGTGATCTGCTCACCAAGCTCCATGGTTCTTATAACCACCCATTTAGTCAACTGATCAAGGATGATCACGATCAATGCAAAGAGATAGTACACATACATTACTTTTCCCCCGATTCCATTTCCTGCGTCTTCACTATCTTATACTGTACGAGATCCTTTTTCAATGAAAAATCCCCCTTGCCGTATACAAGGGGGACGTTTTTTAACTCTCGTAATGTTCTTTCACAACCTCTGCACATCGAGAGCATAATTCTGGATGGTCATGATCATGACCGACCGTTTCTGAAGCTACCCAGCAACGAGAACATTTTTCTCCCGGGTGTTTCTCCACGGAAACCTCCACGTATTTATAATCATTGCCTGAGGCGGTTTGATTGCTGATATCCGCTTCAGAAACAATTAGGAACTGATGTAGATGTTCCATCTCCTGAAGAACCTGTTTCGTATGAGCATCCTTAGGTGCCAAAGTAACTTTTGCCTCCAGGGATTTACCAATTATTTTTTCATTTCTGGCTTCTTCGAGGGCTTTCAGAACATCATCACGAACATTCATGAAATGATCCCATTTATCTTCAATCTGTTCGTATCCGGCAATGTCCCTCGGCTCCGGAATGTCAGTCAACTGGACACTTTCCGCTTCCACTCCCGGGATGTACTCCCATACTTCATCCGTAGTATGAGGAATGATCGGTGCGAGAAGTTTTACCAATGTCGTCAGGATTTCATAATAGCCTGTCTGGATACTGCGACGGCGTTTATTGTTCTTTGCTTCGATATACAGTACATCCTTGGCGAAATCCAGATAAAAGGAGCTCAGATCAACCGTACAGAAATTATGAATCTGATGGAAGATTGGTGAATATTCGAATCTGTCGTAGCTCTCCCTCACATCTGCAAGCAGCCGCTGCAGCCTATGCAGCATATAACGGTCCACTTCTTCCATCTCCGCCTCTGCAACCCTGTCTGTTTCTGGATTGAAATCGGACAGGTTAGCAAGCATGAACCTAAATGTGTTACGGATCTTACGATAGGCTTCCGATGTCTGTTTCAGTATCTCCTGGGAAATACGAACGTCCGCTTGGTAATCTACCGAAGAAACCCATAGCCTTAGGATATCTGCCCCTAATTGCTTTTGCACTTTGGATGGCACGATGACATTGCCTAATGACTTGCTCATTTTACGGCCATTTCCGTCCAGGACAAATCCATGGCTAATGATATTTTCATATGGTGCTTTTCCTGTTACAGCAACAGCTGTAGAAATTGAAGAGTTGAACCAGCCACGGTATTGGTCGCTTCCTTCAAGGTAAACATCAGCAGGACGGCGGTGGTCTTCACGGTTCATCAGCACCGCCTCATGGGAAGATCCAGAATCGAACCAAACGTCCATGATATCCGTTTCTTTCGTGAATTTGCCATTTGGGCTATGATCTGAGATAAAGCCTTCCGGCAGCAGATCCTTCGCTTCTTTCTCAAACCATATATTAGAACCATGCTCTTTGAACAGATTGGAGACATGTTCAATCGTTTCATCCGTGATAATTGGCGTATTATCTTCCGCATAGAAGACAGGAATTGGGACTCCCCAGGTCCGCTGGCGGGAAATACACCAATCTTCCCTGTCCCGCACCATGTTATGCAGACGTGTCTGGCCCCATGAAGGATACCAGTTAATTCGGTTGATCTCATCGAGAATATCCTGACGGAAATCCTTAATGGAAGCAAACCATTGGGAAGTTGCACGGAAGATGGTCGGCTTCTTTGTACGCCAATCATGCGGATAGGAGTGAGTAATGAACGTGAGCTTCAACAACGCTCCTACTTCTTCCAGTTTTTCTGTAATATTCTTGTTTGCTGTGTCATAGAAGAGTCCTTCAAAACCTGGTGCTTCTGCAGTAAATACACCTTTGTCATCAAGAGGAGATAAAGGTTCAAGACCATAGGCCTTGCTCACAATGAAGTCATCTTCCCCGTGCCCAGGTGCCGTATGGACACACCCTGTACCTGCATCGGTAGTTACATGCTCTCCCAGCATGATCAAGGAATCCCGATCATAAAATGGATGTTGTGCTACGATTCTATCAGCTTCCTTGCCTTGGAAGGTTTTTACAATCTGCACATCTTCCCATCCCAGTTCCTCTGACACTTGTTCCAATAGTGCATGGGCAATAATGAATTTTTCCTGTCCTACCTGAACGACATTGTACTCCAATTCAGGGTGGATGCTGATTCCCAAGTTGGCTGGCAACGTCCAAGGAGTAGTGGTCCAAATTACGAACTTTTCATCTCCCTCCAAGAGATCCTTGCCATCTTTCACTTGAAATGATACATAGATGGATGGAGAGCGCTTATCATGGTATTCTATCTCAGCTTCTGCCAAAGCAGATTCGGATGAAGGCGACCAATAGACAGGCTTCAGACCTTTATAGATATAGCCTTTCTTAGCCATTTCCCCGAACACCCGGATTTGTGCCGCTTCGTAATCCTTTGTCAATGTCAAGTACGGATTGTCCCAGTCTCCTCGGACACCCATTTGTTTAAATTGCGTTCTTTGACTATCAACCTGTCCCATCGCATACTCCGCGCACATTTCACGAAACTCAGCAATGCCCAGCTCTTTCCTCTTGATTTTTTTCTTTTTTGTCAACGCTGTTTCAATCGGAAGCCCGTGTGTGTCCCATCCCGGGATATATGGCGCATGATAGCCGCTCATTGACTTATAGCGAACAATGAAATCTTTCAGCACTTTATTGAGTGCATGGCCTATATGTAAATCCCCATTGGCATACGGAGGTCCGTCATGAAGAATAAACAATGGACGGTCTTTGGTTCTTTCCTGTACTCTTTCATAAATATTGTTTTCATCCCATTGTTCCTGTCTCTTCGGCTCTTTATTCGGCAGATTTCCTCGCATTGGAAATTCTGTTTTCGGCATGAGCAGCGTTTCTTTATAATCCATTGCTGTTCCTCCTGTTCTTTAGTAAATTCCAGCATGTGTTTCCATCAGTTGCGATTGTTTCTCTCAACTAACATGGTTTGAACTCAACTTGAAAAAGGTGTATGAGATAAAAAAAACGAGCATCTGCATCCCCAAAGGGACGAGAAGACTCGCGGTACCACCCTTATAAATTTAAAATACTATAAGATTATTTTAAATTCACTCGATATTCGTAACGGGAATAGACCGTCCATCATTACTATCATTCATAATGGATACTCAGGAGTGATATTCCAGAAGCTTCGCTGTGCCGGGCTTCCACCATTTCCCGGCTCGCTTGGCAGCTTTAACTACTGTACTGTCTCCATCATTGTAATTGAAAAGTATTCAATTGAAGATATATCTGTATGAATTATATGTAATATTTGATTGTGAGTCAAGTCTGTGAGCGATTTTCAATCAATTCAAGTTCATCACCGATTTCTTCGTCAAAAAGATCCTCCCAATCATTATTCTCAATCATTTCCAATTGGGCTTCCACTAACATCTTCAGACGTGTTCGGAAAACCTTTGCCTGCTTTTTCAATTCTTCTACATCCATGGAGATTCTCCGCGACTTGCTCAATGCATCATTGATGATTCGATCTGCATTCTTTTCCGCCTCTTTGATAATGAGTTTCGATTCCTTGGAAGCACTTCCTTTAACCTCTTCAGCTGTTTCCTGTGCTACCAGGATCGACTTATTGAGCGTTTCTTCAATATTAGTGAAATGGCTCAATTTCTCCTCCAACCGTGCTGCTTTCTCCTGTAAGTCTTTTTTCTCCCTGATTGTTGCCTCGTAATCCTTGATAACCTGATCCAAAAATTCATTCACTTCGTCTTCATCATAGCCGCGGAACCCTCTGGTAAATTCTTTATTATGAATATCCAACGGTGTTAATGGCATCCCCGCCACCTCCTATAAAAGAATGGATTACTATATTCTTTCGCCATTCCTTGCAAATGTCCTGCAACAATGGTTATTTCAGAATTGCTGTAGTTATCCTCCACTTGTCCTTCTTGGTCCGACCGTTTACCGCAACCAATTTACTTCTTCCTTTACCTCTGACAGAAAGGAGGTCCCCCTCTTGCAGAATAAACTTACTGTCATCTACAAGCCTGAAGTTTACTTTCACCTGCTGACTCGAAATGAGTGCTGCCGCGTCCTTTCTCGACATACGGTAGATTTCCTTTAACACAGCATCCAGCCGTAAGGAGGAAACCGTTTGGTCGGATTCCTTCCACTCCTTCTCCTCTTCCAGAAAATATGTAAAAGGCTTTTCTTCCAGGCTGATTTTTGCTTTTTTCACTTCGGTCAAGTTTGCCACGATATATGGTGCAATCTCGTCTGCCGCCACTACCTGAATTTTTCCTTCATCCACTAGCATGTCCCCCAGTTTTTTGCGTTTGATACCAAGTGACATGCATGCTCCCATAACATCACGGTGGGAGAGGGATATGAACTTAGTTGGATATTCCGCCTGCAATAGAGAAAGTTGAAAGTCTGCTTCAGTTATCTCTTCATAGTAAGGAGCAATGATAGCCCGCTTCCTTTCCACATGAATGCCTCCACCACTCGTGAGCAGCTTCAGTTCTTCATTCTGGCTTCCGATGACCGTTTCCAGAATCTGCAGTTCCCTCGGATCGAGGAAATCCGTCAACTTGGGGACAAAGGTGTCCTCCACACTCTCTTTCCATGAAAATGCCTGATCGATGAACGGCTGTTCTTCTTTCCTAAAATGCTGATAAATTTCCATATCTATCTCCTACATGCCTACCATGTAAAATAATTCGACCAGTCCATACCTTGCAAAATGCAAGACAATGATTGCCACGATCGGCGAAAGGTCGATCATTCCCAGCGGAGGAATGAAACGTCGGAACACTTCAAGATAAGGTTCCGTTATTTTTGCCAGCATCTCCCCAAACGAAGATTCCCGGGCACCCGGGAACCAAGACATCAGGATATAAATGATGATGGCATAGCTGTACAACGTTAATGCAGTGTTCAATACACTAAAAATAAAACCCATCTTCTACCATCCTTTGTTATAATCATCGGTTTCCATTAATGTGTCTGTAATGGTACCGGACACATCTACATTATCCGGAGTGCAGAGGAACGTAGCTGCACCGAGTTTTTGAATGTCCCCATTCACCGCATATACGGTTCCGCTCAGAAAGTCGACAATCCGTTTTGCCTGCTGCGTGTCCACTCTCTGCAGGTTAATCACTACAGCTCTGCGGTTGACGATATTATCCGCGATTTCCTGTGCCTCATTATACGTGCGTGGTTCACAAAGCACGACCTTGGAAGAAGGCTGCTGCATGCTAGTCAAATTGACAACATTCTGCCCCTTCTGTTTAACCATTGGTTCGTTCTCCTGTTCGGTGGCATCTTCCACATATTCATACTCGTACTCATCATCTACAGTGAAATAATTTTTGAGTTTTTCTTTGATACTCATCTTGTCACCTCGCTATCATATTTGTGAACCAACCAGGCTGGAACCGATGCGAATGTGGGTAGCTCCCTCTTCTACAGCAAGTTCATAGTCATTGCTCATGCCCATAGAAAGATAATTGCATGGAGCATGATGGAGTTCCAATCCTTGCACTTCATCCCTTAAAGCGGATAGCTGTCGAAAATACCTTCGAATCTGCTCTTCATCTTCAATATGAGGGGCCATTGTCATCAACCCGACAACGCGCACTTTATCATAAGATTCGATTGCATGGAGGAAAGGCACCACCTCATCCGGAGCCATGCCGTGCTTCGTGTCTTCCCCGCTCACATTTACTTGGACAAAACAATCAACAGGCTTAGATGCCCTTTTATTGATCTCTTTCGCCAGAGACTTGCGGTCGAGAGAATGAAGGTAATCCACCTGATTAATTACTTCTTTCACTTTTCTGGACTGAAGTGTGCCAATAAAGTGCCATATAGCTTCATTATTTAGATGGTTGTATTTCTCCAAAAAACCTTCCATGCGGTTTTCGGCAAGATTTTTAACCCCCGCCTGAACCGTCTCCTCTGTTCGTTCTATTGTAACATATTTCGTTACTCCTATAATGGTTATTTCATCAGGATTTCGATTACTTCTTTCACATGCCTGTCTGATTTTCTGGTTTATATCTTCCAGGTTTGCTGCTACATCCATTGTTTCTCCTTGCTCCTCCCTGTACATTTATGGCTGATAGCCAATATAACCAAGCATTCTTCCGGTTCTTCCCTGATCACGCCGATGCGAGAAAAATAGCTCTTTATGTTCATAGGTGCAATATTTTGTTATATCTATATTATTACGTACCAGCCCTGCTTGTAAAAGAATTTCTGCGTTTAACTGTTTCAAATCCAAGAAATACTGATTTATTCCCTTTTCATATACAGCAGTCTCTTTTTCATCCGAAGTCAAATACCGAACGACATGCTCATCGACTTCATAATTTTCTTGTGATATACACGGGCCAATCACTGCCAAAAGATTAGACGGGTCTGAACCCAGCTTTTGAAAGGCTTCAACCATTTTCTCAGCAATGCGCTGCACGGTTCCTTTCCACCCTGCATGTGCCACACCTACAAAGCCTGTAGTCGGGTCAAAAAAGAATAACGGTACACAATCGGCGAAAACGGCCGCACATAAGAGACCTTCTTCACTAGTTATAAGCCCATCTGTACCAGGCACAGCCATCTGCTGGGAAAGCGCCCCTCGTCCTTTATCCTCTGCTGTCACGCTCTTTACTTTTGTCTGATGCACTTGTTCGCCCACAACCCAATGTTCCAGGGGAATTTTCAGATGTTCAGCAAGCTGCCGCCGATTAGTAATCACATCATTGACATCGTCATTTACGTGCAGTCCCATGTTCAGTGAATGGAAAGGCGGTTTACTAGAACCGTGCAGTCTGGTGGAGATACCAGCCCGGAGACCCGGATGAATCTGCTGCCATTTTTCTATCTGTAAATGGAAACCGTCCTGGTTGATAAAAGGTTCCTGCAAAAAATCTCCTCCCTAAGAATCTATCTGCCTTATTCTAACATAACTCCTTTCTTTATTCTTTCTCGGCATACGATTGATTCCCATATAACAAAGGGGTATGAACCTCTCTAACCAGAATCACATCTGATCCGATCCGTACGATCCTATTCCAGGGGATGACAAGTTCTTCCGATTTACTGAATAGGCTATCTCTTTTATCCTTGACAATCAGAATAATGGCCAGGATTTTACCATGATCCGGGTCGATTTCCAGGTCGGAGATATGGCCGATCCGTCTGCCGTCATCAATCATAATCACTTCTTTGACTTGCAGTTCTGAAAGTTTCACCATCTTCGCACCTCCTGCTTTATACAATATATGCGATAATGGCAGTTTTTTTCATTAAAATAAGAATATTGCTTGTAAAAGCATAAATTAACCAAAAAAATCAGGCATCGGATATCCGATTGCCTGAGAACTATGTATTTCTTGATTAGTTTGCACTTACAGCTGTGCTAATATAAGCAGGGACACGGTTCACATGGAATGAATATGCTCTTCGGTCACCTGCTTATGAAAATGACACTGATCATAATTATTCAAACATTTGCTTATTCATTTGACTGATTGCTGCTTTTTCCAAGCGGGATACCTGTGCTTGGGATATGCCAATTTCATCGGCAACCTCCATTTGTGTTTTGCCCTGGAAAAATCTTTTATTCAATATCATCTTTTCACGCTCATTCAATTGATACATGCCTTCCTTCAGAGAAAGCTTGTC
Source organism: Virgibacillus xinjiangensis (assembly GCF_042643145.1). Taxonomy (NCBI): domain Bacteria; kingdom Bacillati; phylum Bacillota; class Bacilli; order Caryophanales; family Bacillaceae; genus Virgibacillus; species Virgibacillus xinjiangensis. The sequence goes on along the minus strand of NZ_JBHRSA010000034.1, from coordinate 62,308 downwards.
TATCCATGTTGAGTCTTTATCCTTATCATCACTGATTTGATCCACTACATAGATCGGGTCACCGCCGTCATTATAAATCGGTTCAAACAAAGATACTGGATCCTGGATGGCGTCTAATGCGAAAACAACATCAGCATGCGGAATATCCATTTCTTTTGCGATTTCCATCGGGGTAGGTTCTTTAGACGTTTTACTGATCAGCTTTTCTCTTACCTGCAATGCTTTGTAGGCAATGTCTCTTAAAGATCTGGATACCCGGATCGGATTGTTATCTCTTAAATATCTTCTGATTTCTCCAATAATCATCGGAACAGCATACGTTGAAAAACGGACATTATGTGATAAATCGAAGTTATCAATCGATTTCATTAGACCAATACAACCAACCTGGAATAAATCATCCACATACTCGCCGCGATTATTAAAACGCTGGATGACACTCAATACAAGCCTTAAGTTGCCGTTTACCAATTGTTCTCGGGCAGAAAGTTCGCCGTCTCCTTCTTGCATTTTTTTAAAGAGTTCTCTCATTTCTTCATTTTTCAATACAGGCAATTTTGATGTATCAACACCACATATCTCAACCTTATGTCTTGTCATTCTGTTCAACCCTCCCAGTTGGTGATGCTGTTCATGGACAGTATCACCGACAGGGGGGGTTTTTATGCAGACATCTATCCCCCTCAAGAGGGTGGGAAGGCCGTGAAGGGTTCACATGACAAGGTTAAACCATTTTATTAAATTCTTTTTTCAGACGTCTGATTATTTTCTTTTCCAGGCGGGAAATATAGGATTGGGAAATCCCTAACATATCTGCTACATCCTTCTGCGTTTTTTCCTCCTCCCCCACTAGTCCAAATCGGAGCTCCATGATTTGCTTTTCCCGGTCATTCAACTGAGAGAGTGCCTTCTTCAGCAGTGTTTTATCCACCGTGGATTCCAGATTCCTTGTAATGATGTCCTCATCCGTGCCAAGCACATCCGAGAGCAGCAGTTCATTGCCGTCCCAGTCGATGTTCAGCGGCTCATCAAATGAGACCTCAGATTTCAACTTATTGTTCCTGCGCAGATACATGAGTATTTCATTTTCAATGCATCTCGATGCATAGGTTGCCAGTTTGATTTTCTTCTCTGGGTTAAAAGTGTTTACAGCTTTTATCAAGCCGATGGTTCCGATACTAATTAGATCTTCAATATTGATCCCTGTGTTTTCAAATTTCCTAGAAATATAGACGACCAGACGAAGGTTTCTCTCTATCAGCATGGCACGTGCTGTCTTATCACCTTTAGGAAGAAGAGTGAGGAGCTCCTGCTCTTCTTCCTTCGACAACGGTGGAGGCAGCGCTTCGCTTCCTCCAATGTAATAGATTTCCTCCGATTTGATTCCCAGTTTCATTAATGCTTTATACCACCACAAACGCAGACGTAGACGCACCTTAGTTATGATCATGAAGAGTCCCCCTTATGCAGAATGTAAAGTTTCGAGTTTGATGATTTGTGGATGAAGCAGGCAATGATAACTTTCATCCTTTGTCATTTTAGCGAATTGCATGCCGATCAACACTTTATCCGTACTAATTTTCTGTCCGTCATAATAGACTGTTAACTGGTCCGGTCGGATAGTGAAAAGAAACCCATTGCTTCCTTGTACTCCCTGATAGGGAACAAGCTGGATATGATGATCCCAAGAGGCAGGAAGACTTTGTATATCCAAATTTTCTTCCGCTTTTTTTAAAGCAAGCCACTCTTCTTCCGTGAACCACTGGCGAAGGATCGTCTCATCGCAAATGATCACCGGTTTCTTAGTGATTGGATCAATCAATTGATTTCCACTGTCAATGTAACCGGTCGTATGATAAGTTCTCTCCTTGACTAGAATGGTTACAGGACAAACTTGATCATATCTGATTTTCTCTACTGCATGCTTGTCCATACGAATTTTCGTGAATTTCCAGGCGACTGGGAAGGCAATAAGTACAAACAGCCAGCTGACTGGATCTCCAAAACCAGTATTATAGGTGGTTAGACTATTAGCATGGACCTCTACAGGACTTTGTAGGAGAAAATGAACAGCTACCATTCCACCACCTACTGCAAAAGTCGTAAAATAAAATAATAGCAAGAGCTTTATAGATCGGTGGACACTAACAAAACGAAAAGCGCACACAATGATGACCACTGAGTACAAAAACTTTCCCGCGGGGCTGCTGATCAATGAATCAGGATAATAGACAGAAACGGGTACGAGCAGCGAAGCGACGAATGCACCCAAACAGATCCTCCATTTATGTGTGTTGTCCCTCGCAAGTGCCTGGGTCAGTAAAAGGAGCATCATGTCCAAAAAGAAGTTCAACACCCAGACGGCATCTAGATATATGGCCACGTAATCTCCCCTCTGCAGAATGGTTATTACTATTTTGATAGATTATATGTGTAAGGAGAAGTATATATGAGCGGAGGAGCAAAGTCTGTCACATTCTGGAGGTTATGAGGGGCTAATTTTAACAAGTTATCGGGGTGTTTGTCGGTCATCTCCAATGAAATAACCCTTCGGATACAATAATCCCCACCGTCTCCCATAAAAAGCACCAGTGAAACTTGACGAAAAATCGCTTATGTAAAGCCTCTTCTAACCAAAAAAAGCGGCCAGTCCTATCGGACTGGCCGCTTTTTTCACCATCATGTCTTTCTTAACGATTACGGTTTCGATTTCGATTTCTCAAGAAAGTCGGAATATCGAGTGTATCCTCTTCTGGTTTAGAGCGCTGTGATTGTTGCTGATGTTGCGGTTGCTGCTGTTGACCTGTCTCCCTTTCTCTTGGGCTTTCTTCAGGTGCACTGGTCGCTGCCTGTTGATTGTGATTGATGACCGGACGTTGCTGTCTTGGCTGCTTTTCAGCCTTTTTGACATTTTCATCAAACCCCGTAGCAATTACAGTAACGATTATTTCATCATTGAGATTCTCATTAATGACAGAACCGAAAATCACATTCACTTCGTTATCAGCAGCTGAAGTAACAAGGTCGGCGGCTTCCTGTACTTCATATAGGCTCAAGTTGGTCCCACCGGTAATATTCATCAGAATCCCATGCGCACCGTCAATGGAAGTTTCCAATAATGGAGAGGAGATTGCCTTCTTGGCTGCTTCCGTTGCCCGTGTTTCTCCAGTAGCAATACCAATTCCCATTAATGCTGACCCTTTATCGATCATAATTGTTTTTACGTCGGCAAAGTCAACATTAATCAACCCTGGTTTTGCTATTAAGTCGGAGATGCCTTGAACACCTTGTCTCAGCACATTGTCAGCTTCACGGAAAGCTTCCAGCATTGGTGTGTTTTTATCCACAATTTCCAACAAGCGGTCATTAGGAATGACAATTAGTGTATCAACCGCGGACTTCAGGGAATCAATACCGGAAATCGCCTGTGTTGATCTTCTTCTTCCTTCGAAGGAGAAGGGTCTAGTCACCACACCGACTGTCAAGGCTCCGAGATCTTTGGCAATTTGAGCAATGACAGGGGCTGCCCCGGTACCTGTTCCTCCGCCCATACCTGCCGTGACAAAAATCATGTCTGCACCCTGGAGGACTTCTTGGATTTGTTCCTTGCTTTCTTCCGCTGCTTTCTTACCGACTTCGGGGTTTGCACCGGCGCCTAGCCCTCTGGTGAGTTTTCCTCCTATTTGCAGTTTCACTTCTGCCTTGGAGAGATTGAGTGCCTGTGCATCCGTGTTGACGGCAATGAACTCAACACCCTCTACACCGTGCTCGATCATACGGTTAACGGCGTTATTGCCGCCACCGCCTACCCCAATTACTTTTATTGACGCCAGTTCCTCCATATTTGTATCAAACTCTAACATTCTCCGTTCCTCCTAATATGCAAAATTACATCTGTTTCTGATCGAAGTGATTCCTCACCTTCTTTGCCGGGCAATGATATGACGCGTGACATTGCCTGTCAATCAAAGAAATATTTGAACAAATTGGCTACTTTGGATTCTTTTTTCGTCTCTTCTTTCGACTGGTTCGGGTGGTCCTGCTGCTTTTTATTACGCTTAGGCTTCGGTTGTTGTTCATAATGATCCGCTGCCACGGCAGGAAACAATTCTTTTCCTTGTATTCTCGCATTACGATAGGCAAATTGCAAGATTCCTACTCCTGCGATGAACTGAGCTTCCCTGACACCTATATAATCAGGAATGGCTATCCGAACATTCGACTGGAACAGGTCTTCCGCCAACTCCAAGGCGCCCGGCATGGACATGGCTCCTCCAGTCAGGACAAAACCTCCCGGCAGCTCGCGTATACCCATCTTGCGAATTTCCTTCTCAGCGAAGGCAAAAATTTCTTCCATTCTCGCTTCAATCATATCAGAAATTTCCAGTTGGTTATAGGTCTGTTTGGTGTTGCTGCCTATGATGGAAACCTCAAAAGTCTCTTCTTCTTGGGCTGTATCATAGAAAGCGTGCCCGTAATTCAGTTTGATATCTTCTGCTTCTTCGGTAGAAGTACGTAGGCCAATGGATAGGTCCTTCGTAATATTGTCACCACCCAGATGCACCACACTTGTGGATAGGAGATGGCCGTTCCCGAAGACAGAAATAGTGGTACAGCCTCCCCCTACATCTATCAGTGCAACTCCCATATTCATCTCGTCTTTTGAAAGGGCGTTTGTACCGGCAGCAAGCGGCTGCAGACATATATCTGCCACTTGAAGTCCTGCACGTTCCACACATTTCAATATGTTATGTAAAAGTGTCTTAGAACAGGTAATGATCGTTCCTTCCATTTCCAGCCTCACGCCGATCATCCCCCGCGGATCAGTGATTTCGTCGAGCCCATCCACGATAAACTGTTTCGGCACCACATCAATTATTTCCCTTTCAGGGGGAATTGAAACCACCTGGGCTCCATCGATTACTCTGGTGATGTCTTCTTCGCCGATTTCTCTGTTTGCGCTTTGAACAGCGACGACTCCATGGCAAGGCTGTAATTGAACATGACTGCCATTAACTCCGACAATGACACGTTCAATCTGCATTCCCACCATCCGTTCAGCCTGTTCTACCGCATTTCGGATTGACTGTACAGTCTGATCGATATCTACAATGGCACCTTTCTTCATGCCATTTGACTTAGCAGTTCCAACACCGATAATGTTCAGTGAATCGTTCAACACTTCACCAATGATAACTTTTATTTTGCTGGTTCCTATATCAAGGCTAACCAGAATTTCACTGTTGTCCAACAAAAGGCACCTCCTGATTCCTTAGCATCTCTTTCAGCCGATTTTTTCCTATTCATTAGCTGTAAATGTTTTGGCATACCCTAATCTACTATTTTAGAGGATTTTACCGAAAAAAGAAAACATATATAGGTTATTCTATATAAAGGGTTTATTTCCTGCATTTATTATTATTTTTAGCAGGCATATCATAGGTTACGTATGAAACTCGTCAATTCTGACTGATAGAAGGTAAACTATCAGAAAAAGTCACTCTTCACTACCTTCCTGTCCTTCTTCAGCTTCCCCTGTTCCAAGTTCTTCAAAATAAGCACCGACACCTATATGGATGATCCCTTCACTATCTGGATCCAGCTGAGAAACAATAGAAGGGTACACTTGCATCTTCTCCGCGAAACTCCGGATAGATCCGCTTACTACATAGCCATCATTCATATAGAGCAGTATATTATTTTTACTGGACTCATTAGGCTGCCAATGAATCTCTGAAATGAGATTCAGCAAACTATGAGGAAGTTGATCCAGTTCAGCTGTCATCCTATGTAAATGTTCTTCTTCGGTAAAATTGAACAGCAGCGGAGCATCCCCTTTAAAGGGCACATTTTCCAATTGAGTTAAGACCCTCCCATTACCCAGCACCGGAAAATAGCTGCTTTCTTCCTTTATATAGCCAATTCGCTTGTACTCCTGCAGACTGATTTTCACTGTCCAGGGGAATTTCCTGCTGATTTCTGCAGACTCCACCATCGGGTTGGAGGTCAGTGCAGAAGTAATCCCAGGCTTGTCAATCGTCCAGATGTTGGTGCTGTCATCAAGCCCGCTCTGTCTAATGACTTCCTCCTCTTCCAAAAGGGAATTTCCATTAACTACAACCTCCCTCACATGACTGAGTGGAGACTGCAAGTAAATGATAACGGAAATCAAAATAAAAAAAATAGATAAATAAAAAACCAGCCTTCGGTTTGATTTCTTTTTTCTAGCTTGTTTCAACTTTGGAATACGCTCTTCAATTGAAACAATCTTTTCTTGGCTCATATCTATTTCTTCCTTTATCACATATTTACCGAAAGAAACTGAACCACGTATCCTGTTTCTTCCATGATATAAGAATTATATCACATAACATGACCCAATATATAGTCAACCTCCTATTGTATTCCCGGATTTTTCACGTCATAACTGATAATTTTTTCCATTGTTTACAGCCCATCCCAAACGCCCTAAATTTTGGAATACATACTGATATTCAATAAAATACCTACGGAACACAATGTAAGTGTAAGAGAGGATCCCCCGTAACTGAGAAAAGGCAGGGTAATTCCTGTGACTGGTATCAGACCGATTACGACACTGATATTGATCATGGTTTGGATCACCAGCATAGATACAATGCCAAGGGCCAGAAACCGGCCAAATAAATCAGGGGCATCTAAAGAAATTTTGATTCCCCGCCAAAACAGCAAGAGGAATAATCCGATGACCGCGGTTCCCCCGATAAAGCCCAATTCCTCGCCCAATATGGCGAAAATGAAATCCGTCTGAGGTTCTGGAAGGTAGAAATATTTCTGAAGGCTCTCTCCCAATCCAAGTCCCATCAAACCTCCGGGACCAATAGCATAGAGAGACTGGATAATTTGAAAACCATCCCCCAAAGGATCTTCCCATGGATTCAGAAAGGCTGTGATCCTGCTTATACGATATGGAGCTGAAGCAATCAGAAAAACAAAACCGGCCAACCCTATCAGCCCCAGTCCAATAAAATGGGAGTAACGGGCTCCTGCAACAAAAATAAGCATCATGCATGTAAGCACGAGCACCATCCCCGTACCAAGGTCCGGTTGGAGCATGATTAAGCCAAAGGCTGTAAAGACCAGCAGAACTGTCGGCGAAAATCCTTTCTTGAAGGAGGTGATGTACTTTTGATTTGCTGCTAAAAATGCTGAAAGGAAAATAATCAAGCCGAGTTTCATGAACTCAGATGGCTGGACACTGAATGCTCCCACGCCAATCCAGCTTTGGGCCCCTCCTCGTACCATCCCTATGCCTGGGATCAAAACAAGCAGCAAAAGCACAAAGCAAAGAAGCAATATATGCTTCGCGTACTTTTTCCATAGACTATATGGAAAACGCATGATGAAGAACATTGCAATAACACCAGCACCGGCAAATAACAGTTGTCTTTTTACATAGTAGAAGGAATCACCAAATTTATATTCTGCCCATACGTAAGAGGAACTGTATACCATGATGATTCCAACCAATAGGAGACCGCCAATCACCCCTAATAGCACATAATCAGGTACATATTTCCCTGTTTTCTTCAATAAAAAACACCCCTTTATCCTGAACTTGAAAAGGGGTGCTTGATTATTCATGTTTGTTTCCTATTCTAACTGTTATACAAGCCCCCTACTTTAACTTATGCACGGCTTGTATAAACATGTCTCCTCTTTCTTCAAAGCTATTATATTGGTCCCAACTGGCACAGGCTGGGGAAAGCAGAATGATATCTCCCTCTTCAGAAAGATCGTACGCCATTTTTGCAGCCTGCTCGACGTTAGTGGATTTTACGATGAATGGAACTCCTGCTTCCGCAGCAAGCGACTGAAGCTTATCCTTGGTCTCTCCGAAAAGGACGATTGCTTTCACATGGTCAAGGTACTCCTTCAACTCGTTAAAATCATTTCCGCGGTCCAATCCGCCTGCTAGAAGAACAACGGGCTGCTTAAATGATGAAAGAGCCTTTTTCGTAGCAAGAGTATTGGTGGCCTTCGAATCATTGTAGAACAATCGACCATTCACCTCATCAACAAACTGCATACGGTGCTCTACGCCAGAGAACGTTTTCAGCACAGACTGTATTCCTTCATTTGACGCTCCAGCCAGTTTGGCAGCTGCTACTGCAGCTAAAATATTTTCAAGGTTATGTTCACCGACCAACACAATGTCCGAACGTTTCACCACCCTATCATTCCCGAAATAAATGTTCGACTCATCAACCCATACACCATGACCAAGACGCCGACGGGATGAAAATGGAACCTTTATAGATGCAGCCTCCCCTGCCGCCTCCTTCAAAGTTGGATCATCCGCATTAAATACCAGATAATCGTCAGCTTTTTGGTTTTTGAAAATTTGAAATTTGGCTCTCCGGTAATTCTCCATTGTCTTATGATAATCAAGATGCGCCTCGTAGATATTCAGTAGCACGGCAATTTTGGGATGGAAGCTTTCAATACCCAGCAATTGAAAGGACGAGAGTTCTATAACCATTCTCTCCTCTGGCGCCAAAGTTTGTGCAACCTCACATGCTACTGTTCCGATATTGCCAGCCACTTTCACCGGCTGGCGACTTTGGGCAAGCATTTCAGCGGTCAACGTAGTCGTAGTGGTCTTTCCATTTGATCCCGTGATACCGATCATGGAACTCCCAGCCAAGTTCCCGGCCAGTTCAATTTCTGTAATTATCGGTATCCCCCTGCTTTGTGCTTCCTCTATTAAAGGATTTTCATAAGGGATGCCTGGGTTTTTGACCAACAGTTCGATGTCATCGAGAACACTTACAGGATGGGAGCCTACAATCACTTCTGCCCCCAGAGCCTTCAGTTCCCTCACAACGCTGTCTTCTTCCGCTACGTTCTTGTCATTTACCCGCACCCTCACTCCATTACCAAGCAAAAGCCTTGCAGCCGCTGATCCACTTCTTGCCAACCCCATAACCAAAACATGAGAATAACGGAAATTCTTCAATTGTTTTATCATCCTATACCCACCTCGATATAGACGCCGAGCACGGCAAATATTAGTCCAACCAGCCAGAAAGTAGTGACTACCCGCCACTCTGACCAGCCATTAAGCTCATAATGGTGATGAAGCGGGCTCATTTTAAACACTCGTTTACCGGTAGTTTTATAGGAAATAACTTGTATGATTACAGACAAGGTTTCTAATACGAACACACCGCCAACTACGACGAGAATAATCTCCAGTTTGGCAAGGATAGCGATAGCTGCTATGGCTCCTCCGAGTGCTAGAGACCCTGTATCCCCCATGAAAACCTTTGCGGGGTGTGCATTAAAGACCAGGAAACCAAGCAAGGCTCCCACTACGGCAAGAGAAAAGGTCGTGACTTCACTCGAAGGGAAACCATACCAGGCTAAAATGGCAAAAGCTCCGAAGGCGATAGCCGCTGTACCTGCTAACAGCCCGTCCAGTCCGTCTGTAAGGTTGACGGCGTTTGAAGCACCGACCAACATAAAGATGATCAGAAGGGCATATCCCCATCCCAGTTCCCATTGGGTATCTGTGCCAGGGAATTGGATTGTTGTGGGAAAGCCTTGACTGCGAAGAATAAAATAAAATACAAGGGCAATGACAATCTGTCCCAGAAGTTTTTGAAGAGATGTCAAACCCAAGTTCCGTTTCATGACAACTTTAATGAAGTCGTCCAAAAATCCTAGCAATCCATAACCTACCAGTACGAACAGGAGGAGCCATAACTCGTACCCGACTCCGGCTTCTCCTGCCTTCCATGCCATGATCAGGGAGGTGGCAGTTATGCTGAACACAATCATAACTCCCCCCATCGTCGGTGTACCGGTTTTTTTCATATGTGATTGTGGTCCTTCTTCTCGAATACTCTGTCCAAACTTTAAACGTCTTAAAAATGGAATGATGATTGGAGATAAAAGGACGGTTATTAGAAATGCAATGGCTAGTGTAATCACTGCTACAGTAATACTCACAATAATTTCCTCCTCAGACTTTACCGTCCATCTAGTTTATGATTGGATTAAACTTTCTATAAATGTCTCGAATTTCAACCCTCTTGAAGCCTTGAATAGTAATAAAGCATCCTTTTGAAGGTAAGAAGGTAAGTCTTCCGACAGTTTCTTTCTGTCAGAGTAATGCTGACAGAATATATCTGAGTGCTGTTGTTTGACCGCCTCTGCTATGTATTCTGCTTCATTTCCAAAGGTAAGGACTGCAGTAATCGGTTCCTCTATGACTTCTGCAACAGACCGGTGATATTCAGCAGAATCTTCTCCCAGTTCAAGCACATCACCCAGTACAAGCACCCTTTCCTGGTAACCTTGCAATTGCTTGACCACTTCAATAGCTGCCTTCATGGATGTTGGAGATGCATTATATGCGTCATTGATAATATAAGCACCTTTTTTTCCCTGAAGCATTTCAAAACGCATGCCTGTGCGATTCAAAGAGCTTAATCCCTTTTTTCGTTTTTCTATCGGTATACCAAGCTCTCTCCCAAGTATCACTGCAAAGGCTGCATTCAATGCATGATGTTTCCCAAGCAATGGAACCTTGTATTCCATATCACCAAGTTTGAACGTTGTGTATTGCGTCCCTATATCCACATTGCTGATCACTTCATCATTGTCTCTTCCAAATCCACAGGCAATGGTGCCTTTTCGTCTGTTTGCATCATTAAGTAGTTCTTCATCGCCATCAATAAGCAGCAGACCCTCTTCATTAAGTCCACTGGTAATCTCCAACTTCGCTCTGGCAATTCCTGCCCGGGACCCCAGATATTCGATATGCGATTCACCTATGTTCGTTATAACGGCATAATCAGGTTTGGATAACCTGGACAGCAGGTCGATTTCCCCAAAGGCACTCATCCCCATCTCCAGTACCAAAGCCTCTGTATCTGAAGGCATGGATAGTATGGTCAAGGGCAGTCCGATATGGTTGTTGTAATTGCCGTCTGTATAATGCGTACGATAGGAAGTCTTCATCACCGAAGCAATAAGGTCCTTGGTTGTTGTCTTTCCGTTGGATCCTGTAACACCAATGACAACAGGGTCAACTTCCTCACGGTATGTCTGTGCCAAGGTCTGGAGGGCAACGGTAGTATCCTCCACATAAAAAACCGGAAAGCCTGCCGGCAGATCTTCCGGCAGGTTCTTCTTCCGGTTCCACAGCGTGGCAGCCGCTCCATTTTCAACAGCCTGCATCAAGAAATCATGTGCATCAAAATTTTCGCCTTTTATTGGCACAAACAAAGCATCCTTTGTTACTTTTCTGCTATCTGTCATTATTTCATTGATTTTTACGTTTTTTACTTCCCCGTCAAACTTCTCGAAAATATGGGAGATCCATTCGATTGTAAATGTCATTTTCATTTCTCCTTAGCCAATATCGCATCTCTTGCAACTTTCCGGTCGTCAAAATTGAATGTTTCATATCCTACCTGCTGATAAGTTTCATGTCCTTTTCCTGCAATCAAGACAATATCATCTTCATCAGCAAAGGACACAGCCTTCTCAATAGCCGCTCGTCGGTCTTCAACCACTTCAAAGTTCGTCTCTGTCAATCCCTCAGTCATATCGGCCAGAATAGAAGATGGACGCTCTGTACGTGGGTTATCTGATGTAAAAATTGCATAATCTGCGAAATTCAATGCAGTCCTGGCCATTAAAGGGCGTTTGGTGCGGTCCCGATCACCGCCACAGCCGACAACTACAAATACTTTTCTTCTGGCAAAACCACTGATGGCTTGAAGGACATTTTCAAGTGAATCTGGGGTATGTGCATAATCAACGATGACCGAATAGTTCTGACCCGCGTAAACAGGCTCAAACCTCCCGCTGACCCCAGTTATCTTTTCTAGTCCTTCTTTGATGACGGTGAGTGGGACACCCGACACAATAGCGGCAGTAGATGCAGCCAGCATATTATATACATTGAACATCCCTATCAGTCTGCTATTAATTGATATCGTACCTGACGGTGCCGATAATTGAAAGTAGGTTCCCTCAGCGGTGACCTTGACATTTTTTGCAGTTACTTGGGCCTCTTTGTGCAGCCCGTATGTCACTACATGATGAGCAGTACTCTTGGAGAGTTTTTTAAAGTTATCATCATCCACGTTTAACACTGCAAATTTTGGTTTTTTCAAGTCGTATGTGTTTCCTAATTGAGAAAAGAGAAGGCTTTTTGCCCATAAATAATCTTCCACGTTCTGATGATAATCCAGGTGATCCTGTGTCAGGTTGGTAAAAACTGCTACATCATAATCACAACCGTAGATCCTCCCCATATCAAGGGCATGGGAGGAGACTTCCATGATTGCCTGATCCACTCCATCACTTGCCATTTGGTGAAAAGCACGCTGGAGAAACAGAGCATCAGGTGTAGTGTTCGGTACTGGGAATGTGCTATCCCCCACCTTCATTTGAATGGTTCCGACAAGGGCTGTTTTCTTTTGCCATTGGCCAAAGATGGATTCCAATAGATAAGTGACCGTTGTTTTCCCATTGGTTCCTGTCACTCCAATAAGGGGGATATTGCCAGTTGGGTGATCATAGAAGCGGACAGCCAACATTGCCAACGCTCTGATGGTATCAGGGACAACAATAGTCGGTGTTGCAAGGTTCAAGGGTCTCTCAGAGATGATAGCTGTGGCCCCATTATGAGAAGCTTCCCCTGCATACTCATGTCCATCCGCCTTCGTACCTTCAATACAAACAAATAAACTTCCCGGTTTAACGTTTCTAGAGTCTACTTCTATAGAATGAACCGCGATGTTTTCAATGGAAGATGCAGTTTCATAGAACGGTATGCCTAAAAGCAGTTCTGTCAATTTCATGTAGAACCATCCTATTCTTATTAATACCCTGCCTTAAATTCCTTATAACATCACTTTCCAGAAACCAGAAGCCAATCAGGCTTCGTATTGCCAATTTATATATTATAGCAAAATTCACCTTGCATCTCGATCATTTTCGTCGGATAAATATATTCTGACTTTTGACCCCTCATCCAGTTTTGTCCCTGGCCTTGGTTCCTGATCCATGATGATATCGCCGTTTCCGTTGGCTTCGACAGAGAGATTGATCATCATTTCCGATAATTCTTTTTTAGAAAGTCCAATCAAGTCAGGCACTTCCACTTTTGGCTGTTCTGGCCACTGGTATTCCTTCTCCATCCCTCCCGTGCGCGGTTCCACTTCCAGAGCCCGTAAACTGTCTTCAATAATAGTACCTACCACAGGGGCCGCAACTACACCACCGAATTGGACAGTATTCTTTGGATTATCCACTGCGAGATATACGACAATTTCGGGGTCGTCAGCTGGTGCAAAGCCAATGAAAGAAACAATATAATTATTCTCCATGTACCTGCCGTCAGGCCCCACCTTCTGGGCGGTCCCTGTTTTTCCGCCTACTCTGTACCCTTCAACATATGCAGGACGGCCTGTACCTTGTGCCACAACACTTTCCAATGCATGCCTGACCTCTTTGGACGTAGATTCAGATATCACACGATCCTTCAGTTTCGGTTCATATTCTTCCACCGTATCACCGGTAATCGGGTCCTCCCATTCTGCTGCAATATGCGGTTCATAGAGGTATCCCCCATTAACTGCAGCAGATACCGCCATTACCTGCTGGATTGGTGTCACTGAAACCCCTTGACCAAAAGCTGTCGTGGCCAATTCTACCGGCCCGACGTTTTCCGGCTTGAATAATATTCCGTTTCCTTCCCCACGTAAATCGATCCCCGTTTTCCTGCCGAAACCAAAATCTTTGATGTAGCTGAACAAACGCTGTTCACCAAGCTTTTGACCCAAATTGACGAACCCGGGGTTACAGGAATTCTGTACCACTTCCAAAAATGATTGTTCCCCATGCCCCCCACTTTTCCAACAGTGCAGGTTGGCACCTTCCACTTCAATGTGGCCATCATCATGGTAATGATCTTCTTCCAAATCCACCAGATTTTCCTCCAGAGCAGAAGCAAGCGTAATAATTTTAAATGTTGACCCAGGCTCGTATGTACTCCAGATTGGCAGATTACGGTCAAATACATCAGCATCCACTTCTTGGTAATTCTCCGGATCGAAATTCGGCCTGGATGACATGCCCAGTACCCCACCTGTATCGGGGTCGACTGCAACCGCCAATGCTCCATCTGGGTTATATCTGGAATCGACCAGGTCTAATTCTCTCTCTAATATTGTCTGCACTTTTGAATCAATTGTCGTCTTCAAGTTGAGCCCATCTTTCGGGGGAGAATAGACATCAGCAAGACTATCCAGCCTTTTCCCCTTCGCATCCGAATAAAAGGACAGGCTTCCTTCTTCCCCGCCAAGCCTTTCGTCGTAATGCAGTTCAAGACCCATGAGCCCTTGGTTATCGATACCAGTGAACCCAAGTACATGGGATAGATAGTCACCAAAGGGATAATAGCGCTTGGAATCCTTCGCAAGGTAAATTCCATCCAAGTTCAACGCCCGAACCAGTTCTTCCTGCTCTTCGGAGATTTTGATTCCCTCTGGTCGCAGGTTGACACTGGAGGCATTTTTTGTCAATGTTTCCAACACCTTTTGCTTAGGCATGTCCAGTACTTCTGCTAGCTTCCGTGCTGTTTCTTCAGGATCCTTGATCTGTCTTGGTACTGCGACAATAGATGGTGCTGTAACGTTCTCTGCAAGCACTTCCCCGTTCGTATCCAATATATTCCCACGCTCCGGCTCAAATACAATATCCCTTGTCCATAAATTGTCAGCTCTGGACATCAACTCATCACCAAGTACGAATTGAACATAGCCAAGTCGTATATCAATGATGGAAAAAATCAAAATGCCAAAAAGAAAAACAGCTACTATTCGTTTTTTAACCGTTACAGTAGATACACGTTTCATGGTTCATCCCCTTTTTTCAGGTATGCTTGTATCCACTATATGTAAGGCAAAAACGTAATAGAACACTGTTTCTCTGTCTGTCAACTCTATTCCATATCCGACTGTTCCTCACTGTCGCTATCCTCAGTTCCGGTTTCTTCAGCTCCCGGCGGTGAAAGTTCTACACCCAAGTAGTCACCCTTGTTCAACGGTGTACCCGGTTCGATATGCTGTACATCCACATAGCCGTTTCCAAATGTCTCCACTTGCAGCTCCAATAAACCTGCAAAGCGCCTTACTTCACGTAATGACCAGCCGCTAATATCGGGCATGACAGGTTGATCCGTGACTAATAGCACTCTATCGTTCGGAAGAACCTTACTGCCTTCTTCCACACTGCTATCTACCACTTTACCAGAACCGATGATTTCTGCTTTCAATCCGGCTTCTTCCATCCTCCGTTTTGCCTCATCGGCATCTTCACCTATAACTTGTGGGAGTTCACTCTGATGAACCTCATGTGCATCTGAAGCATCCGGGTCGATATTCAAATAATGGAGGCTATTTTCCATTACATTAGTGAATATGAAGGAGACCGGATCAGATCCAGACTGGGTCGGCTCTAACTCGGGCTGTTGAACAGCAACATACATCATTAATTGCGGATCATCTATCGGAGCCATCCCGAAGAAAGAGAAAATGTGATTCTCCCTGCCAGTCAAATATTTGCCGTCTGGCCCGGGCATTTGGGCAGTGCCAGTTTTACCTCCGACGACATAATCGTCGAGCTGATTTTTACTGCCAGTAGCATCCTCTCCATTTACTGCATCAGCCAACAACTTCCTTACCTGTGCTGCCGTATCTTTGGAAATCGGGTTTCCTACGACATTCGGTTCCTTTTCCTCGACAACTTCTCCATTAGAAGGATCTACTATACGCTTAATCACATATGGCTGAAGCAACTTCCCATCATTTGCAATGGCTGTTGCCGCCTTCATCAGCTGTATAGGTGTCATCGTCGAGCCTTGACCAAACGAAGTGGTGATTTTTTCCAAAGGCCAGTTGTATAAGATCTGTCCAATCTCTTCGTTAGGAAGGTCAATTCCAGTTTCTCTGTCTAAATGAAAAGCTTTCAGATATTCCAGATAGGTATCTGCACCTACTTTCTCCCAAAGCAGCTTTGCTGCAGCTACATTGGAAGATCGCCTGAAACCTTCATTGTAGGAAATGGCTCCCCAACCCTCACCATTATTATGGTCATGAATCGGTGCGATGCGTTCGTTCGGCCGGTAACTACCAGATTGAAACTGCTCATTGCCATTGTAGACTCCCTCTTCAATGGCCGCTGCCCATGTAAACATTTTCACAGTGGAACCTGGCTCAATAGGGGTTGAAACAGCGTCATTATACCAATTCTCCACATCGGAAGGGTTGTTGGGATTATAGCTGGGACGGGAACTCATAGCAACAATTTCCCCTGTATCAGCATCCATTACCACCGCTGTCATCCGTTCTGGATCATATTCTTCCTCCACTTCAGAAAGCGTATCTTCCAACAATGTCTGTATCTTCTGGTCAATCGTCAAATAAACGTCATTACCATCCTCTGGTTCCTGTATGATTTCATCAGGATCGAGAAGTTTGGTATTATACCGATCACGCTTATAGGAAATAAAACCATCCTCACCGGCTAACAACTCGTCCATTTCCTTTTCCATCCCGGCAATACCTTGTATTTCCTGTCTGTATCCATTTTCTGTTTTCACTTCATTCTCTCTCGCAAATCCAATGATATGAGAGGCGAACAATCCATTTGGATAATAACGGGTAGATCCCTCATCAAAGTATATTCCGGGCAAGTCCAGCGCCTCTATTTCCTCTTTTTCCTGCTGGGACATTTCCTTGCCTGCGTTGCCGAATTCCACCTGAAAACGGTTATTCTGTATTCCTTGCTGGAGTTGTTCAAGGATATAGCTCTCTTCTACCTCCAAGATGGGGGCCAACGTCCGGGCTGTATGCTCCGGGTCAGTCACGTGCAATGGCTCCGTCGAGTTTTCGGAATGGGCCTCGTCCACCACTGCATAGAGGGAAAACGCAGGTCGATCATAGGCCAATGTCATTCCATTCTGATCGTAAATCTTCCCTCTTTCAGCCCGAAGAGTATAACTCGAGGTTCGTTTTTCTTCCGCCCATTCTTCCAAAGAAACATCATCGACTTCCCCGGAAGCTTGTATATACAGGAATCGGCCTGTCAGGACAAGGAAAACCCCAATGAACAGGATCATCAGAATACCTGCCATTAAATTGGTTTTCTTATTCTTCCTCATCTCGTTGTTCTCCTCACTTAGTTGCTAAACCCCTCCGCTTGTTTCACCTGGGCATCCTGTACTTTCAATCCGTTCTCTTTGGCGATTGATGTAATACGTTCCGGCCTGCTCAATTCTTTTACCTCGAACACCAGACTTTCATTCTCTGCCTTCTGTTGTTGAACTGTCTGCTCTAGTGACTGGACCTCTCTGTTCAAAGTATCTGTGCTGGAAGAAAAGGACACCACAAACACACCAGCCCCAACCAGACAGGCGCTCATCATGGAGTATAGCACTTTTTCACCTTTCGTGACCCACCCTTGTTTACGGACCTTTACATTCACTTTTTGTTTATGATCCGGTGTATGTTGTGGTTCCATCTGCTGCCAGCTTCTCGCATGGTTTGCACTCATCGTTTTTTCCACCCTTCCCCATAGGTAAATTCTTCTCTCCATTTATTTACTTTTTTCACAATACGCAGCTTAGCTGACCTAGATCTCCTATTTTTCTCCAACTCACCAGTTTCGGCAACAATCGGCTTCCTATTTATTAATTCAAATGGGGCTTCATGATCCTTCGGAAGCACCGGCAGATTTTTAGGTGTTTCTTTTGGAGTACTCCATTTTTTGAAGGCCTGTTTACATAGACGGTCTTCAAGTGAGTGGAAAGTTATCACAGCTATACGGCCATTGACATCCACTACTTCAGCCGCCTGATGAAGTGCATCATTAAAAGCTTCCAATTCATCATTGACCGCAATCCGTAAGGCCTGGAAAATACGCTTGGCCGGATGCCCGCCTTTCCTCCTGGCCGGTGCAGGAATGCCGGATTTAATAATATCCACTAGCTGATGAGTCGTTTCGATCTCTTTGGTTTTTCTATGCTCTTCAATTTTTCTGGCAATTTGTTTGGAGAATTTCTCTTCTCCATATTTAAAGAAAATAGCAACCAAATCATTGTATGGCCAATGGTTGACAACTTCATGAGCAGTCCTTTCAGCAGACTGATCCATTCTCATATCAAGCTTAGCATCATGCTGATAGCTGAATCCTCGATCTCCTCTATCCAACTGTGGAGAAGATACCCCCAGGTCGAACAAGATGCCATCTACACGTTCAATCTGATGTTTTGCCAATTCGGTCTGGAGACCCCGAAAGTTGGAATGAATGAACAAGACTCTGTCTTGATACGGTTTCAACCTTTCCTTCGCAGCTTCCAGTGCATCCAAATCCTGGTCAAATGCAATAAGGAGCCCGGACGGACCCAAATGGGAAGCAATCTGTTCCGAGTGTCCCCCACCACCGACTGTACAATCAACGTATGTACCGTCCGGCCTCATGTTCAATCCCTCAATTGTTTCATCTCTTAATACACTATAATGTTCAAACATTCTTACACCCGCTTCTGACCATTTTCCTTTGTCTGCAGTTCTAAAACTTCTCTGCGTATACCATTTTAAATATCAAAATCCATGAGATTTTCTGCAATCTCTGCAAATGATTCTTCGGATTCCTCAAAATAGTCATCCCAGTTCTCACTTGCCCAAAATTCAATTCTGTTGGAAACACCGATGACTACACACTCTTTTTCCAATGAAGCATAGGACCTTAATGGTTGAGGAATGTTTATCCTTCCCTGTTTATCCACTTCACATTCAACTGCTCCGGAAAAGAAAAAGCGTGTGAATGCCCTTGCATCCTTTTTGGTCAGTGGGAGTTTCTTCAATTTCTCTTCCAATGTCTTCCATTCATCCATGGGGTAGGCAAACAAACATTTGTCAAGTCCACGGGTAACAACAAAGGACTCTCCCAGGTCTTCTCTAAACTTGGAAGGTACTATGATTCGTCCTTTGGCATCAATATTATGCTGGAACTCACCCATGAACATATAGTCCGCCCCACTTTCATGTTTCCATATTACCACAACCCCCCACTATTCACCACCAAATTTCACTTAAAAATTTCATTACATTCAAGTTACAGAAACAGCTATCAATTGCACACACAAAAAAGCCGCCCTTCCCTTGGAAGAGCAGCTTTACACATCAATATTTCAATTGGTGGTGATAAGTGGAGGACTATAGCCAAACCACATAATGATCCTTCTCAAACGACCACTCCGCTGCCAGCAACTCCTGGATGAAAGTCTCTCCGTTTTCATTCAAAAACGGCAGAGGATTCCATGTCCTCTCTTGAAGACCGGCATTCGGAAACATCATTGCCTGGATATGATCAAATTCATGGAATTCTTTCTTATGAGTCTCTTCTACAGCTTTTACCATCCTCTTGTGAAGAAAGTCAATCTCTCGGTTCAAATGTTCCAAGTTTTTATCTGCCAAATCACCAATATCCGCTCGTATGTCCTGTGCTGTTTCCCTTAAAGGCTTATGTGCTTGGTCAAGGGTGCTTTTCAATTCTTCAACAATCTTGGAAATTGGCGGGTTGTTCAGGGAAGCAAGCCAATTCTCCCTCTGTTCTGCAATTCCTTTGTTAACCGCTTCTTCTGCAGATATGCCATACTTATCCATTGCCTTCCGTACCTTCCTGTCTACAAGCGTAAAGGACAAGCGGGGAACAACAGGCGGCATGTTCAAACGAAGGGAGCGGAAAGCTGGCTTTAATGCCGCCCAATAACCTATTTCCCCCGGTCCTCCCACAAATGCAAGGGACGGGAAAAGCAATTCCTGCATTAATGGCCGGGTGACCACGTTATTGCTCAGCTGTTCTGGATGACTCTTAGCAACGGCTATCAACTCTTCCGTGGTCATCTTCACTTCATCCTGCTTGCCTTTCCAGTTCCCTTCTTCATCCCGGTATAATAATATTCGTTCACCATTCAGATGATAGAAGAGGTTCGCCTGGTCTTCCTCTATCTCAAGAGAAATGGAGTAGCCTTTTTTTCGAAGCTGTTCATATGCTTCCATTACCCCTCCATTGATTTCTTGCTGCCGTTCAACCATCTGAACAAAATGGCTGCTTTCCAGCTGCCGCAGTTCAGTACTCCCAGAATCAACGAGGACAATCCCTTCTTTTTCAAACAAACGAAAGATCAATTGTGCAAAAAAGTCGACATAGGTCAAGGACTGTTCCAGGGATTCTTTAATTGCTTTGTACAAATCTTTTGTATAGATGGTTTCCTTCAACTGGGAGAAGATGAAATCGACCCATTCTGCGCTGTTTTCCTTATCAATCAGGAGCGAGGAAGCAGATTGCTTCCCATACTGCTGTTGAGGTATTTTGCTTTTTCTCAACCTTGGAATTTCCGACAAATAGATATGATTGATTTCATCGAAATCATGATCTTCTCCTGCAATCCAGAAGACAGGTATTACAGGTTTACCCAATTCATTCTCCTGCTTCCGAGCCAGAGTAATGACGGAGATCAGTTTATTTATCGTATATAAAGGCCCTGTCAAAATGCCTGCCTGTTGACCACCGACAACTACCATACTGTCGTCTCCCCGAAGCCGCTCGATATTTTCCAAGGCCGATTCAGGAGCGTTCCACTTCCGGTTCATCGTTAGCAGGACATCTGCCAGTCCAGTACGGTTAAACTCCCTGCTTCTCAAGTCCTCTGCTCTCTTTCTGTAATCATTAAAAGGATGGTAATCGAAGAAGCAGCTTATATCCCCGTCCACGGAGCGGTAATTTTCTATCAGTTTACTTTGGTTATGTATAGTTATAGAGTCCATTTGCATTACTTTCATGCTCCTTCATTATTGATAAGTCCATTCCATCATGTATTGTACCTAAATCATCCAATTATTTCATGTAATCTGTTTAGATCCGTTTATATCAGTGAATGATGAACTTTCCAATCCCGATAAAAATCAGGATGACATAGAGAAAGGAAAAAAGCAAAAAGGACAGTCGCCAAAGAATTTTCCATGCCTTGCTGAAAATAATTTCACTGGTCAATTTCCATTGCAGGAAAATAAGGGCGGCCAGAATACTGAGCATCACGGATAAGATCATTCCCCACAGCTGGACCTCAAAAACAATTGATAATTCGATTCCCACAGCAGCAATATAAAAAATGGTCGTCCAATTCACCGTGCGATGCAATGCTTTCCGCTTTTTAGTTCCCATAGCGAGGGAAACTTGATAGACAAGCAATGAGGCAATAATTGGTGCAGCTATGAAAAAAGCTGTAAAATAAATAATGTATTCGGCCATCGTCCTATCCTTTCTTCTGCCCAAGACAGCTTCTTTACTCAACAGAAAATCAATATTCCTGCATAATTATCTATTGTATCAAATGTAGCAAGGTTTTAGGGGTATTTATTCCGTCTGTTTACTCATGTGCTTTCTATTTCATTCCACATGCATTTGTATTATAATAATATATATAAATAGGGTAAGTATTCAGACATCAGAGGGGGAGAATTATCTATGATGACCGGAGTGAAAGTGGAAAGATTACTAATTAATTATAAGACACTCGAAAAATTTAAGCGCTTTAAAGAATACGGGAACCAAGAACTTTCGATGATGGAGGACTTGCAGAATAACATCGTGGAAAATAACAGTGAGTCGCCTTTTTATGGGATATATTTCGGGAATAACTTGATTGCAAGGATGAGTCTTTACCGAGTAGATGCTAAATATGATCAATATTTCCAGCCGCCACAAGATTATTTGACGCTTTGGAAACTAGAAGTGCTTCCAGACTATCAGGGGCAGGGATATGGAAAAGCGATGGTGGAGTTCGCCAAGAGCTTCCAGTTGCCGATCAAGACAAATCCAAGAATTAACTCCCATGGTTTCTGGGAAAAAATGGGCTTCCAAAAAGCCCATTATGAAATGGAAAGAGACCTAGGAGAAAATCCACTGATCTGGCTCCCCGACGGAGTGGAAGAAAAATCTCAGGGATCCGAGCAAGAGACAACACGAGATTAAGTCAGTCCGGGAGACATGAGAAATAGGGTCTGTGCTTACAGGATCAAGCAAGGACTAAAAAAGCGCGATATATAGTAAGACATGAATGCTTTTCCATTCATGTCTTTTTTGTGCTGAAAAACTTATTTACGATATTCTGATTGGCCATTTCCTGCATTCTTCCATAACTTCTCCATTTCCTTCCATGTCTCTTCATATAAATTAAGCTGTTGTTTAAGGGCTCTATTTTCCTGCTGGAGGCGGTTCATCAATGACTCCTGTTCCTTCAACAGCCCTTTATCTTCTACTGGAAAATAAGCTTTCATTTTATCTAAAAGCAATATAGCTGTTTCTATGGTCGTTTTATCATGACCCAAATCCCCCGAAGTAGTTCGGCCACTCCCCCTCCCTCCAAGTTTCCTCTCCTGCTTCGCTTTTTGGATTTCTTCATCATATTGCTTACGTATGGAAGCATTCCATCGGAAGCCACATGCGGCAGAAGTTCGGTCCAACTTTCCGGCAACTTCTTTGAATGCTTCCAATTGCGTCCTTCCCTCTCGAATATAAGTTAAGACAGTATCTGCCAAAAGAAGGTCTTCCTCTTTCGACCACGCATCCTGCCGAGTCGCATTCATAGCACCCCTCCTTATGCATTTGCTATCAATATATGCAAAAAATAGGGACACTAGAATAGAGAATTCTTTAGGTCGACAAATGAATCGCTTCTTCAGTCGTTCTTATCCCCGCTTTCGTGATTCAAACCTTTCTACAGCAGCTACATGTTCTGGTGAATCCCATAGAGAGGAACTATTTTGCACTTCCTCATTCATCAAAGAAGACAGTTCCCTGCTGCAAAGCTTCTTTTTATATTGACTTTTTAACAGTTTCATCTGTCCCAGGGATTTAGTGATATAGGGGTGTAACACATCCTCCTGGTTATGCCAGTCCTGCTCGCTGACCAGGTGATGCAGCCACCCCCTTTCCCTTAAATCGACAGCACTGTATATACTTCCTTCTGTCAACCATTGAAAGGCAAAAGACGGCAACACTTTTTCATAGAGGACGGCACCCCCTCCCCAACCAGGTAGAATTCCAAGAGTGGATTGGACAAAACCAAAAGCCGACGTCTCCTTGGCTATACGGATATCGCAAGCTGTAGCTATCTCACAGCCTCCTCCTACTGCGTTGCCGTTAAGCAGACAAATCACCGGTACTGGAAAAGATATAATTTTATACAATACTTGCTTCATCGGGTGAAGAAGGGCATATGCTTCCTCCATAGTTAACCTGCCATGGAGCTCACTCAAATCACCACCGGCACAGAACATTCCATCACCAGTACCTGTGAGGACCAAAAATTTGATAGATTCCTGTTTTGCTTGCTCCAACATTTCCAACAACTCTTCTGCCATTTCTGTTGAAATGGCATTGTGCTTCTCTGGTCTGTTCAGCCGAATTTCCGCGTAATCCTCTGACACTTTTTGATAAGTGACGTTTTCAGACAATCGAATCCCCCCTCCAACATATTCCAAAACTAAATGGAAAATAAACACTCCAACTTTGTATATAAAAAAACAGATCACTGGCTGTTGTGATCTGTTCTCTGGTCGTTCATTTAGTTGCTGACAACTTCCTTGCCATCATAGTGTCCACATGATCTGCATACATGGTGAGGCTTTGTTAATTCACCACAGTTTGAGCATTCAACCATGCCAGGCACATGCAATTTTTTATGAGTACGACGTTGGTTCTTAACTTTTTTAGAAGTTTTTCTTTTTGGTACTGCCATGACCTGCTACACCTCCTTCATATTTACGAAGCAAAACCAGGTGGTTCTGCTTATTGTCTGCCGTTATCATCCTTGAACAGAGATTCCAGCTTCTTCAACCGCGGATCAACCGTCTGTTCCTTTTCCTCCTCAGTCACAAGCTTCCAGTCGCGACCTTCCAAGGGCGCTTCCTCTTGGTCACTTGTCCCATCGGAAAACACACGAAACGGAATATCCAATAGGATATTTTCCTTGATATACGGGGTTAAGTCAAGTACTTCTCCCTCAATCGGATGGATTTCATCTTCTTCCTCTTCCTTGCTATAATGCGGAGAAGTTGTAAAGACTTCATCTGCTCCGATATCAAAAGGATAAGGCACATCAACCAACGTTCTTGCACAAGGCAATATCATTTCCCCGTTGATCCGAAAGGAAAAAATTATTTGTTCCCCTTGCAGGAAACATTTGCCGGCAACACGAACAGGCCCAATCTCACGTATATCATTGTTCATTGTCTCCAATTCGGAAACGTCCACCTTTTCATCGAATGTAAAAGGTTCATTGTAAGCATTTTTTTTGATTTGGCCCAATGTAAATTTCAAGTTAATCACCTCAAGGCAACAAGAGTAATTTTAAAAGAAAAAAAGACTTTTGTCAACATACTTTCTTTACAGGTTAAAGATAGTAGCCAATTATATGATTCCCCTTCTGGTAGGCATTAATCCTTTTCCCTCAAGCTTCCTATCGTTTACATGCGTGATTCTCGTGTATATTTTTGATACAATTATTACCATTATATAGTACAGGAGCTGTTTTCATGAATGCATGCGGGTTAATTGTCGAATATAACCCATTCCACAATGGACATCTCTATCACTTGAAAGAAGCAAAGAGAACATCCGGGTCGGATTGTATGATAGCGGTAATGAGCGGAAATTTCCTTCAGAGGGGAGAACCTGCCATCATGGACAAACATTATCGGGCTAAAGCTGCTCTTTTGTCCGGTGTCGATCTAGTCCTTGAACTGCCTTATGCTTTTGCCGTGCAAAGCAGTGACCTTTTTGCAAAAGGCTCTGTATTCACTTTAGCGCAGATGGGGGTATCTACTATATGTTTTGGAAGCGAGTCTGGCGACATACATGACTTCATTTCAAGCTACCATACTTTCAAACAAAATGAAAGAGGATTTCAGCAGTCATTGAAAAGTCACTTAGAACAGGGAGTTGCCTATCCGGAAGCCAGCAGACAAGCATATCAGGAGATTGGTCTAGCCAGACAATCGATGGATTTGACTCAACCAAATAACATACTCGGCTTCAGCTATGTCAAAGCCATCCTGGAAAATGGACTGGAAATAACTCCATCGACTATTAAACGGACGAATAGCCAATACCATGATCAATCGCTTTCGGGAGAGATCTCCAGTGCAACCAGCATACGCAGAGAAATACTGAATTCAGGCTTAATCACCGACAAAGCAACCAAGACATTGCCAAAAGAAACACTGAACCTGCTGGAGGAGTACAGAACAGCAACATCTGCTTGGCATCACTGGGAAAAATACTTTCATCTACTGCATTACAAGGTCATGACGATGACGACGAGTCAGCTTTCTCGCATCCAGGGAGTTGATGAAGGACTTGAATATCGACTCAAAAAGACTGCAAAACAAGCAATCAACATGAATGAGTGGCTCCACGCAATAAAAACGAAACGATATACATGGACAAGGTTGCAGCGCATGTTCACCCACCTTTTAACGAATACAACGAAAAAGGATATGGAGGGTATCATGGGTGCCGCTTCTATCCCATACGTCCGCCTCCTTGGTATGTCACAGGCCGGACAGTCCTATCTAAGTCAGGTAAAAAAAGGATTGGAGACCCCCCTAATTACAAGTTTGGGTGGGAATGCCCATCCCATGCTTTCCATGGAGGAGAAGGCAGCATATGCTTACTACAGTATTCTGCCACCAAAAGTAAGACAAGAGTTCCAAAAACAGGAACTCAGCCCGCCTGTCAGAATCTAAGAACCCAAAGGATAAAGGGAAGACTGCCCCCTTTATCCTTTGGGTTCAAGCTGATTCAAATAATCCAGTGCATCTTCAAACGTCTTCACCGGTACAATTTTCATATCCGTATTGATTTCCTTTGCTGTTTCCTTAGCCACTTCATAATTGGATCTTTCTGTTCCACTTCCATTAGGAGCGAAAAATATATCAATCCCCTCGCGGTCAGAAGCAACCACTTTTTTATCAATCCCACCGATTCGGTATACAGTGCCATCATAATCGATTTCTCCTGTACCGCCTATATGATACCCTTTCGTAATATCGTCTTCCATCAATTGATCATAAATCTCCAGGGAAAACATCAGCCCAGCGCTAGGACCCCCTATTCGCCCACTGGAAAAATTGACCTCTGGATCCACTTCCACGTTCCTATCGGTAACAAGGCTGATGCCAATTCCGGCTCTGCTGTTGTTCCCATCGAACTGGGCAAGTGTCAATTCTTTAGTGGAGACCTCTTCTTCCCTGACCACCTCCAAGCTAACAGTTTCACCAACATCTTTTGTTTCTACATAACTGGTTAAATCAGTTGCTTCTCTTACTTCCCTTCCATCTACCCCGATAATACGGTCTCCTGTCTGAAGTTTTCCATCAGCAGGCATTCCTTCCATTACGGAAACTACATAAATCCCTTCATACTTTATGGTGATATTTTCCTGTGCCGCTTGATAGGCGACTACGGTAGATGCTTCTTGGGAACTTTCCATCATTTCTAACTGAGCCTCCATATACTGCTCTTCCGATATGCCATGTGGACGGACTTGGTTCAACGGTAGAATGTCATGATGCGGGAGCACCTTCGCCATCATATATTGAATGGGTGTTGCTTGGCTTCCACTCACCGTCACCAAATGCATATCGCCACCACTGTCATATCCACCGCTGACTTCGACGATTGGGTCGAGTGCGTCTGCCCCACCGGGCCGTTGAATATAATAATCGAGCTGGTATACGGAGAGGAAATAAGCAGTCAGCACCACCAGCAGCAGTAATAGAATATGTCCCTTTGTAAACCTCATCAGATACCCCCTTCCGGTAAAATAGAACAAAATAAAGATTGTACTGTAGCGTCCACTGTTAATAGCTATTCATCAGATCTAAAAAAATAATATGTTATTACAAAGAAAAGTATCTGGCATAAATAGGAGAGGTAGTGGCGTATATTGATATAGACTTGTACAGCGTATGAAACAAGCTAGCATTATTCTACTACTAACATTTGAGGATGTACAGACCAAGGCTCTGCCTGTAGGGGGCTTACTAATTGAGACAAATAATAAAAACAATTCTCTTGTCTGGGTTCGCCAGTTTCCTGACAATAGCTCTTATCCGTTTCCCGGATCAGGCATTTGAAGCAAGCATACGTGGGTTGAATATTTGGTGGGAGGTCGTCTTTCCTTCCCTGCTGCCGTTCTTCATTACAGCCGAATTGTTAATTGCTTTTGGTGTTGTAAAATTTATAGGCGTACTGTTTGAGCCGATCATGCGCCCACTTTTTAATGTTCCCGGAACAGGAAGCTTTGGCTGGATTATGGGAATGGTGAGCGGCTATCCTACGGGGGCCAAGATAGCAGCAAGACTTCGAGAAGAAGGACAACTGACACAAGTAGAGGCCGAACGACTAGTTTCATTTACCAACGCTTCCAGTCCCCTGTTCATTTTCGTCGCTGTCTCCATCGGTTTCTTTCATGATGCCACCTTGGGAATACTACTGGCTGCCTCTCATTATATCGGCAATGCTCTTGTTGGCATATGTATGGGGTTTTATAAGAAGAATAAAGACACAAAGCCGGACAACTCCAAAAATAAAAAGGATAAACCCGCTGTTCTGCGTGCATTTTTGGAGATGCATGAGACGCGAATGAAAGATCAGCGACCCTTGGGGGAAGCAGTCAGTGACGCCGTGCTGAATTCTATCCAGACATTGCTCATGGTCGGAGGATTTATCATCTTGTTTTCTGTTTTGACGAAGCTCCTTTTTTTGTCAGGTGTTTCATCGATATTTGCGAACCTAATTGAAGGTGCTTTTGTCCTCTTTTCCCTTCCTGCTGATATGACATTGCCATTTATATCAGGGATTTTTGAAATTACTTTGGGAGCTCAGATGATTTCTCAAACCCCAGCAGACAGCATGTTGTCAAAAGCTGTCATTGTCAGTTTCATCCTGGGTTTCAATGGGTTTTCCGTACAGGCACAAGTCGCCAGTATACTGGCCAGAACCGATATTCGATTTGCCCCATATTTCTTCGCAAGGTTTTTGCATGGGGTTTTAGCCAGCATGCTGACACTTATTCTATATAAACCATTATATATAGATAAGCAAGTGTCCCATATGGATCCTATACCGGTAACATCTCCTCGTGTCTCATCCGATACCTGGACCATCCTGCTTGACTCACTGGTACAAACGGGCCCCCTGTTTACTATAGCAAGTCTAGGGTTGGCGGTAGTCCTATTGTATCGAAGAATGAGGAAAAATGCTGCGCCATCCAGCAAGTAATGAGGGAAATTTACCACTACAAACTAAAGGGTATGCAAAATTCACCTCAGAATTTTGCATACCCTTTATTGCTGTATCAGTATGAAGAGACACAACCTGCTTTCTATTCGTTTGCTGGAGAGACATAAGTCTGGCACTAGTAGTTATACTTTTGCTTCAGAGCCTCTTCGACTGCCTGTGGAACGAGATCGGACACATCTGCCCCATATTTGGCAATCTCCTTAACAATGCTGGAACTCAAAAATGAATATTGGTTATTAGTCATCATAAAAAATGTCTCAATATTCTTGTCCAGTTTGCGGTTCATAGAAGTAATCTGCATTTCATATTCAAAGTCGCTCACTGCTCGGAGTCCACGGATAATGGCATGTGCCTGGTTCTCTCTTGCATAATCCATAAGGAGATGATCGGAGGAGTCAACAGAAACATTCGGAATGTTGCTGGTAGCAGCCTTGATCAGTTCCATCCGCTCCTCCACCGAGAACAGTGGGGACTTAGACTGATTATTGAACACCGTCACTACTACCTCGTCGAAAATCTTTGAACCTCTCTGGATAATGTCGAGATGCCCTTGGGTAATCGGATCAAAACTCCCTGGGCATATTGCTTTCTTACTCATAAAAATTAGCTCCCTTCTATTTCTTCTCGTGAGAAACTAACAGCTGACAGCATAAGCTAGCCTGTAGGGACCCCCAACTGTTCATCCTTGTAATATACCAACTTGAATGCTGCTAATTTAATTTTTTCGATAAATTGTAACCGCAATGCTTCCCCCATAATCCTCCTGTCTGAGGAGGGTGAAACCAGTATGTAGTTCAGACAATACATCAGCTGGGTCATGCTCGCAATAGACGATTCCAGTTGGCGCAATCAACCTCAGCCGAATAATCTCGTGAAGCAGCTTTTCGTAGTCCACTTTTCTGAACGGGGGATCAAGAAGGATAAGGTCGAACTCCAGACCTCGTTTCGCGGCTGCTTGGATTGCCCTGTATGCATCCGCTCGAAACACTTCCGCCTGTTCTTCTAGCTTTAACATTTTGAGATTCGCATATATTGTCTGAACGGCTTTCGGATGTTTATCAACAAAAACGGCACTGTCCATCCCTCTGCTTAGAGCTTCGATTCCAAGGGAACCGCTGCCTGCAAAGAGGTCAAGCACTGCCCCGCCTTGGAAGAATGGACCCATTATTTGATAAACTGCTTCTTTTACTTTATCAGTTGTCGGCCTTGTAGATTTGCCGGTTACTGCCTTCAATTGTCTACCCTTATGTTCTCCTGCTATTACACGCATCAGCTCACCCCATCACACAGCTATTCGAACCTAATCGTACCATAACCCTATCCATCCTGACAGTGAAAAGAACCAGAAAACCCGCCAGGCAAGCATATGACCTCAGATAACATTATCTTGTCTTTCAGTAAAAAAATTTGCATCCACGTGTATATAATCTTCTCTTTTGTCTATAATAACTTAATGAAACAGCTGGTAGTTAGCTTGGCTGTTTCAAAACTCGGAGAAGACTTAAACTTCCCCATAAGTTCTTCCTCCGGTTTCTCCTCTCCCTTTGCCTTTTTGTTTATCGAAAGGGGCCTGCAGAGATTATCTCTGCAGGTTTATTTTTTTAAAGAGGATGTCTAGAAGCAAAAAACCTGTCGGACGAATCCGCACAGGTTCTGCTAAATGCCCATTTTATAATCAAACTGTTTCGCTTCATCCGGCTTTTTATTTTCGAAACTGGTCTCTACGAACGGTTTATGGGACTTTTCGACTTTAAAAACAAAGGATAGCTTCTTCAGTTTTTGTTCTGTTTCTTCTATTTCCGTTTGATCTACATAGATCACTGCATATTTCAGCCGCTTCGATGTATAGATGATATGACCATAACGTTTTAATTGTTTGATGTTTTTCATATGCTGGAACCAGACAATCAACCCTTGACGATTTACTCTCATAAACTCTCCCCATTATTCATTGAATATGTGTTACAAGGGACGGTTAGGATGCACACCCGCATCCTCCGCCACTGCCGCATCCACAGCCACTGTCTGTCAAGGCCGCTCCATCCTTCGGCGCTTTTATCTGATCACTTGCACTTGAGGCCACATACTGGCTGATCTCATCCAACAAGTTTTGCAGATTTCTTTCAGCTATTTTAAACGAGGCTACTTTTGTATTCATATCCATTTCTCGTTTGGTAGAACGCACTTTTTTCATAATATCATTATAATCAGGATGGTATCTGCCAAAACGCTGAACATCCTCGTAATGGTTCTTTATATCAGCAAAAGCCTTGATCAGCTTTTGGGCTTCTTCATCTTCATCCAGTGCTTTGCGGGAATAATTGTATGCTTCCATTACCTCGGATTCCAGAACCATCTTACCTAATTGCTCCGAGCGATCAAGAATATCTACATATTCCATGGTTGCTATCATACAGGAACACCTCCACTGTTATCATACCATTTTATTTTCGGTAAGAAAACAACAGGGAGATCTTAATCTTTCATCGCCTCAGCGAATTGAAGCATCATGCCAGCCATTTGTACCTGTTGGTTCATCTTCTCCAGCTTCTGCGGAAGTGTTTTGCCATGGAAGAATTTTGCTTCCTTTTCCATCTCCCGGATACGTTGAGGATTACGTGATAGGTATCGGTACCAGACTGGATTATATCGAATGAAATGCAGCAAATCCGGCCGGGATTCTAAATAGTGGTACGTGTAGGGGTCCATCATTTATCCTCCTTAATCACCGAACCAGTCAAAAGGGTCTCTTGGTCGTGGTGGTGTGTGCTTGCTTTTTTGGAATTGTTGGATTATTTCCTGTACCGCAGCTATGGAATGGTTCAACTGACTGACCTGGCTTTGAATTTTGTTGATATCCATATGTTCCGCGACTTTCATCAGCTGGCGGAACAGCTCAGGCGACTTCTCGTTCGGGCCGTCAGTGTCCTTTGCTTCCTTCTCTTTTTTGTATGGTGCCCAGAACTCATCATCTTCTCCAAGCAGGGCCCATTTCTCATAATATTCCTGCCATGACCTGCCGCTTCTTCTTATTTCCGCTCTTAACGATGGATATTTATTGATGAATTTCTTGAATTCGATCACCGATGGATGCAATTTACCCTCACTCATTGTCTCACCCCTTTACCTGCATGGTCACCTGTACTGGTATTTTATGCCCTATTGCAAGGAGGCGTGAGAACTAGTAGCTAAGTTGCTTAATGAAATTCTGAGTATAATGGAAATGATAAACACCAACCCCTAAGTGTGTATAATCTTCATTCAGCAGTGCCTGGCGATGTCCTTCACTATTGAGCCATCCATGCATTGCAGATGGAGCATCCGGATATTGTGCAGCTATGTTCTCCCCTGCGGCCATGTAGGGTATATCGAGGAGTGCGAGCCTTTCCTTCAGCCCATCACCATTCAGACTGGTATGTGAGAAGTAATCCTGTTCAGCCATATCCTTGCTGTGCCCATAAGCAACTTCACTCACATTCTCTTCCCATCGCACCAAAGACTTTTCAAATTGGTGACGGATAATATTTGTGATATCAAAGACCTGTTGTTCCATCCCCTTTTCAATTTCTGTCCATTGTTGATCAGTCAACTCCGGCTCTTCAGGGAGACTCCCCCTGTATTCCACTTGATAAGGTCTATGGGTGAGCAGTACATCACCATTCATGATTCTTATAGAGGATAACTGGTCGGTAAAAGTATCGAAATAGGCTTGAACATATAAATCATCGGATATTTTTGCCAGCGGCCGTTTCTGCAAATCCTCTGGACTTAAGTGGAATGTATAGGATGATAAGCCATCCTGATAGGATACCTGTTCTGTAAAGGAGAAGTGCTCTGAAACTTGGGTGTAGCTATCCCCTATTGATACAGGTTCTATATCCACCTCTTTCCCAATTGCATAGACGCTTATGATTTTTTGTTCCTCTATAGCGAATTGGAGGTAATGACTTGCTTGATCAGTATATACCCACCACGTATAGCCATACGGACTGTCGTCTCTTCGGTCAGGGTCACCCATTTGTTCTTCCAGTTCGGCAGTTGGTTTCCCCATCCATTCGAACAGACTGCCTTCCCATGGGATATCCTCTTGCTGTGGTGCCGATTCTTTTGATTCCAGCTGAAGTCGTTTCTCTTCCACCAACTCCACCATCTTTTCGATCGAACCTTCTGCAGATAACCCATAACGATCGAACAAATAAGAGCCGCCGTACACCAACACAGCCAGGACAAACATGGATTTAAGAAAACGCATCATTCAAAGCTCCTTTTCTTCATATATAATAAACTTGTATGCTTAGTGACGGATTTGCATTCTATTCTATCTATTATAGATGAAAGTATTTGAAAATAAACAGCCATAGCGAAAAACTGCAGGAGAGTACGCACTTCGTTTCCATTGCAAGTTAAAGGATTTCGTACTATTATAAATAAGGAAGGATAATTAGGAGAGGTGAAGAAGATGAAATTGGAAAATACAGGGTTAGAAGATATCACCATCGACTTAAAGCCCCTGGACCATATTACAGGGAACCATGCATTCATACGTGCTGGACAGTGGGACTATGAAAGAGTGACATACGATTATAAAATAAATTCCAACGAGAAAAATATTACATACTATATCCGTGTCCAGGGTTACGCAATCGAAGGTGATGTAGATAGAGGCAATGCCATCATAAAACTGATGCCCCCATTGCTCGGTAAACATTACTATCCACATGGAGTGGAATACGGAGAGGAAGAGAACTTTCCTGAAAACTTGGTGGAACGTTCCCATAACTTGGTTTCCAAACTTGCGGAAGACATCGCCCAATATCAAAAATAACGTATGGTAAAACCAACTGTTCAAAAATTGTAGGGCAGTTGGTTTTTATTCGCCGATTCTCCTATATGGAAGTTACCGCTGAACGCATTCTTATTTTTTTACCTATAATTTGATTACTCTAAAGGAGGCAATGTACCAACTTGTTCCGTTCTATAACAAAGCGCCAATGGACTTTGATATTATTGGCAGTATTGCTACTTCTATCAGCCATTTTTATTTTGCCGGTATCCATCCCTTTAATCATAGCCTTTATTACAGCACTCGTGCTGAACCCCCTGATCAGGTGGACACAGCGAAAAGGAAGGATGAACAGAAAACTTTCGGTCACTTGCGTCTTCCTCCTATTCATTCTATTCATCGGGGTCGTCGGAACGTTTACCGTTACCAAAGCCGTCACGCAAGTGGTTAACTTTGTGGAAGACGTCCCAACCTATGTAAATCAAATGAACCATATTTACCAAGACTGGGAAAACCGTATACAGCAATATACAGATACTTTACCACCTGAATTTGTTGACCAAGCTTCTGAAAGCATAGAGGACAGTTTGACCTCTCTAAGTAATACTGCCAAAGAGATCATTACCATCGATAATATCGCACAGATATTCGCAAAAGTACCACAATATCTAGTCAGCTTCATCGTATATCTCATTGCTTTATTTTTATTCATGCTGGAACTTCCGAGTTTGAAATCTAAAACATACCATATGCTTACCAAAGAAACAGCAGAAAAAGTTTCTTTTATGAACGAGCGTTTGAAAAGTGTTTTCTTCGGCTTTTTCAAGGCTCAATTCTTGGTAAGTCTCATTATCCTTGCAGTGACTTTGATCGGGCTCTATTTAATCGTACCGGAGGTGGCCCTAATCATGGCCCTGATCATTTGGCTGGTGGATTTGATTCCGATTATCGGCTCCATTGCAGTACTCGGACCATGGGCTCTGTTCCTGCTGCTGGCAGGCAATATGCCTACAGGGATTCAGCTCGCAGTGTTGGCTATCATCCTTTTGGCTATCCGCAGAACCGTTGAACCAAAAGTGATGGGCCAACATATCGGATTGTCACCTCTGGCAACGTTGATCGCTATGTTCCTCGGCCTTCAATTAATCGGTATACTCGGCTTTATCCTGGGTCCCCTTCTTGTTATCGCATTTAACTCTGCAAGGGAAGCGGGAATCATCAAAGGGAAAATTAAAATATAAAAAAAGGTGAAGCCGAGGCTTTACCTTTTTTTATGATCCAAATATTGCTTTCAGCATGCTGGTAGTTTCTCCGCCATCATATAGTATGTACAACAGAAGATAGACCATCACCCCGGTTATTGCAGTGAAAAACCAGATAATGCTTGTATATGGTCCAATCTTACGATGTTTGATAATGTTACGTTTAAATGCCAGAGTCAAAGATACAATGCCAAAAACGGCCCCAGTAGTAGCCAGGATAATGTGAAATACCAGGAAGATCGTATAATAAATTTCCAGTTCTTCAGGTCCTCCAAAGCTTGTATTACCCAAGAAAATAGTACGGGACATATATATGATGAAAAACAGTAATGCGCTGACTGCTGCTGCAAGCATCACTTTTCTATGTCCTTCCGTATTACCCTTCCAAATCAATCTCCATCCTACAGCCACTAAAATGGCACTTAAAACAATAAATAATGTACTGAGTGTCGGCAATAAAGGCATATACTAAACTTGATTCTCCCTTCATCGGCAAATCGATACCGGTTTCTCTTGAATAAAAAACATACTATGTCGACAGTATAGTGGACAGACCTCCCAGTGACTGTTGAAAAAGCCACCCCATTCAATTCCTTAAGCACTCTCAATGAAAGACAATGCTTAAGGGACTTTTAGAAGAAACCTGCACACATTCACCTGCCCTCAGGATGTTCATATTCACTCATTATAACGCACTCGACACATAGATAGCAGGCATATATATGACGATTTTAGCACAAGATAGATGACCATGCTGCCCTTCCTCTGGCCATAGAAAAAGACCGGGAGTAGTTCCCGGCCTTATTGTCTATTACCACCATGTAATTACAAGGAGGGCTGCAAGCGTTAAACACGCCGCAAAAATCCCACCATAAATCATAATTGCTGGCATTTCGTGACCTTTATCCTTCATGTGCATGAAGTAATAAAATTGAAAGCCTACCTGAATTACTGCCAAGATAAGCAGAATCGGGATGAGAAACATGCTGTCAAGAGACTCAGAGGCCACCAGCCCGAAGGCAATTAGTGTAAAACCAATCATAAGCGCAAAGGATATCAGCTGCTTCTTCATTTCTTCTTTTTTCTTTTGTCTGCGGAAGGTATCCATTTTATTGGTATTTGAGTTCTCAGCCATAATTAGCTCA
Organism: Virgibacillus xinjiangensis; assembly: GCF_042643145.1. NCBI lineage: Bacteria > Bacillati > Bacillota > Bacilli > Caryophanales > Bacillaceae > Virgibacillus > Virgibacillus xinjiangensis. Next base: position 26,681 of record NZ_JBHRSA010000034.1, on the reverse strand, counting down.
CCATCCCCATCAAGTATACGACAGTAAAGATAAACACCCATACAACATCGATAAAGTGCCAGTAAAGACTGAATGTGTAGAACTTAGGAGCATTATACAAATTCAAGCCTCTTTTAGCATTCCGCACCATCAGCGCAATCAGCCAGCTCAAGCCGAATGCTACGTGCCCGCCGTGGAAGCCGACAAGTGTATAAAAGGCAGAGCCGAATGCAGATGACCGGAAAGTAAATCCATAATCATGGATATAGTGTGCAAACTCATATATTTCAAAGGCAAGGAAAGCAATACCCAGTAGAGCCGTGATTCCCAGCCAAAGCTGCATCTTAGCAAAATCGTTGTTTTTCATATGGTATACGGCATAAACACTTGTCAATGAACTTGTCAACAGCAGAATTGTCATGATGAAGACAAGCTCCATACCGAATAAATCCTGGGTGCCTGGACCACCTGCAGTCGAATCTTTCAACGCCAAGTATGTCCCGAACAGACAAGCGAATAGTACAGTTTCACCACCTAGGAAGAACCAAAGGCCCAGGAATTTATTTTTCCCTTCATGGGTGGCCTTTTCCGGTTCCTGCGGCATTGTTTCAGGATTTAGGGAATGATCGTGACTCATCTCATTCAGCCTCCCTTTCAAGTTCTTCTTTGGAAATATGATAACCATGGTCGTCTTTCAGGGAGCGGATCAACATAGATCCCAAAGCAATAGCCATCCCGACGTAAACTGCAATCAGCCATGCACTGTTGTCTGTCTGGTAGATGAACCCGAAACTTGCAATCGTGAACCCTATCGTCATGATTAATGGCAAAATAGAACCATTAGGCATATGGATTTCACTTATAGGTTCCGCCGGGGTCATCTTCGTGTTGCCATCCATCTTTTCAATCCATAGTGGATCGAGTCCACGAACCAATGGCATTTGTGTAAAGTTGTAATGTTTTGGCGGAGAAGATGTTGCCCACTCCAATGTACGGCCATCCCAAGGATCAGCAGGCGCCTTCTCTCCTTTTACAGAAGTGTAAATGATATTGATAACAAAGAGCAGACCGCCAAGCCCCATCAATAGAGCACCAACTGTACTGATCAAGTTTCCAGTATCCAGTCCCTGGTTCTCAAGAAAGACCCAATAACGACGTGGCATCCCCATCAACCCAAGGAAGTGCTGGATAAAGAAAGTAAGATGGAAACCAATGAAGAACAGCCAGAAAGAAATCTTGCCCATTGCTTCATTCAACATTCTTCCGAACATCTTAGGCCACCAGTAATGCAGTGCAGCCAGAATTCCAAATACTACACCACCGACAATTACGTAGTGGAAGTGAGCTACAACAAAATATGTGTCATGGTACTGATAATCAGCAACTGCCGAAGCAAGCATAACACCAGTCATTCCACCGATTGTAAAGGAAGGAATGAAGGCTAATGTCCACAACATTGCCGAATTTATCGTGATGGTACCACCCCACATGGTGGCTAGCCAGTTGAAAATTTTAATCCCTGTCGGTACCGCAATCGCCATGGTGGCTATGGCAAAAATCGCGTTAGCAGTAGGCCCTAAACCTACGGTAAACATGTGGTGTGCCCAAACCATGAAGCCAAGGAAGGCGATCAGTATGGTAGCGAACACCATAGCTGTATAACCGAACAGCCTTTTCTTTGAGAATGTCGGGAATATCTCACTGAATACCCCGAACGCAGGCAAAATCAAAATGTATACTTCCGGGTGTCCGAAGATCCAGAACAAATGCTGCCATATTACAGCATTTCCACCCAAGGCTACATCAAAGAAAGCAGAACCGAACATACGGTCAAACATCAGCAAGAATAAGCCGACTGTCAATGCTGGAAAAGCGAATAGAATCAATACACTGATAACGAATGTAGTCCATGTAAACAATGGCATACGCATGTAGGTCATACCAGGTGCACGCATCGTCACTATAGTAACGAGGAAGTTGATACCCCCGATCAATGTACCGGCACCGGATAGCTGTAGACCCATGACGTAAAAGTCCACACCATGGCCAGGTGACTGAATCGACAATGGAGCGTAGGACGTCCAGCCAGCGTCAGGTGCTCCACCTAGGAACCAACTGCAATTAAGTACGACTCCACCCAGAAAGAAGAGCCAGAATCCCAGTGAATTCAAAAATGGAAAGGCTACATCCCTGGCGCCGATCTGGAGTGGCATTATATAGTTCATTAAACCGACTAATAACGGCATGGCTGCCAAAAATATCATGGTAGTTCCGTGCATCGTGATCATCTCATTATAGAGACCTGCACTAATAAAATCATTTTCAGGTACCATAAGTTGAATACGTATAATCATTGCTTCGAGACCGCCGAGTATGAAGAAGAACCCGCCACCGATCAGGTAGAGTATCCCGATTTTCTTGTGGTCAACAGTGGTCAGGTAATCCCACAGTACAGCGCCGAAGCCTCTGTTTTGAGTAGCTGTACTCAAAGTTTAAACCTCCCTTTTAACTTCTTCCATCCCTAGATGACGTTTAGATTAATTTCCTGCACTTTCAGGAGTGATTTCAGAGTGTTCAAGCTGCATCAAATACTCCGCGATACTGCTTGCTTCCTCTTCGGAAAGTTGTGGGTAGTTGCCGGTCATCTTATTACCCGGCTTGATTGCCTCTGGGTCCATTAACCAATCCACCAGGTTCTCTTTGGTAGGTTCCAGGACTCCCGCCACAGTTGTACGGTTTCCGTAATTGGAAAGATTAGGACCGACATTGTTCGGCGAAGATCCAATCGCATGGCAAGCTACACAACTGTTTTCTTCGAAGAGTGCTTTACCATCCTGTGCCACCGCATCCTGAGGTTCAGAATCAGTATTTACATTCTGCATATCTTCCACCCATTGATCGAACTCTTCAGGACTAACTACTACTACTTTAAAGTCCATCAAGGAGTGGCCCGGCCCGCAAAGCTCGGCACATTTACCCCAGTAAACACCCTCGTCATTCGCTTCAAGGTACATGGTGTTCTCATTTTCAGGGTTTACATCCATCTTCCCTGAAATTGCAGGCACCCAGAAGGAGTGGATAACATCGGAAGCTACCATATCAAGGTAGACCCTCTCACCTGCCGGAATGTACATATCCTGGCTGGTTTGTATCTCTTGCCCTTCATAATTAAAATGCCACCAGTACTGGTTACCAGTAACTTCAATGGTAATCCCGTCTTCCTTTGCAGACTCATCTGCCAGATCATATGTGGCAGTGACCGTAGGAACAGCGATGACAAGTACAAGAATAATGGGAATAACTGTCCAGACAGTTTCCAGCGTTTTATTCCCTTCCACCTGTTTCGGTATGTAATCATCCTGTCCTTTCTTCCTACGGAAACGAACTAGCGCAAGAACATAGACAATCATTACTATCAAAAATACAAAGATCATGACGATAGTCGAAAGAATGATTAAGTCCATGGAAGACTCAGCACCATACCCTTTTGGAATGAATGCCGACAGATTTTCTTTACCACAGCCAGCTAACAATAGGGCTGCAAACACCAGAGGAAAGATTTTTTTGACATTTCCCATCCAACCTTTCATGTATCCATACCTCTCTTTCTCTTTATGAATTCCTTATATAAAAATTATTTAAGGACCGTCAGTTGATAATTGGCAATGTTACCAAAATCATCATCAAAAACATAACGGTTAAATAATTTAAGGAGTAAATAAATATGATATTTGCCCATTTCAGTGCATCTTTCATAAAAAATCCCCTAAGACCGATAAACAACCAGCCCAGGTTCAACAGTGTAGCGATGACTACAAAAACGGTGCCAAGTGATGACAGCAGGAATGGCAGTGGTATCAAGCATGCTATATATACCACAATCTGCCGTTTGGTAAATTCAAAACCATGTACAACAGGCAACATCGGTACCCCTGCGGCTCTATAGTCCTCCACTTTCTTCATAGCAAGTGCTAAAAAATGTGGAGTTTGCCAAATAAACATAATCAGAAACAAGGTTAACGGCACGACATGGAAAGAAGGATCCACTGCTGTCCACCCGATCAATGGGGGCATGGCTCCAGAAATGCTTCCAACAACTGTATTGAGAGTAAATCTGCGTTTAGCCCACATGGTATATAGCACGACATAAGAAAACCAACCGAACAACCCAAGTGCAGCTGCTTCTACTGTAGTGAAAAGCAACATGACCAGGCCTATAATGGTAGCTGTCACTCCCATAAACAATACAGTGTGGAGAGAGAAGCTGCCTGTTACTGTCGGTCGGCCTTTTGTACGTGTCATTTGTGGGTCTATGTCTACATCATACCAATTGTTCAAGATACATCCACCGGCAATTACAAATGCTGTACCACCCATGGCTAGGAGAAACACATCCCACATAGCAGTTATGGAAGAACCAGTAAAATATAATGCCAACCAAAAGCCGGCAAATGCTGTAATCAAGTTCGAATTGATGATGCCTACTTTTATCAAGGCCTTGAACTCGTTTATTATGGAAGTTTTCGGTTCTTCTATAACAGCTTCTTTCTTAATGAGCTGTGAAGAAGTTGTCTCCACATTGTCCATCTATATTTCCCCCCTTCACTCCCCGCTTTCTAAGCATTCCATCTATCAGGAACACTTCTAAGCCGATATTCTTTCTCGTATGCGTATAACCGCATCAATTGTAACACGGAACCAGAAGACAATCTAACCAATTTTTGTGTCGTGATCCCTCCTGGACGGATATGCACTTGCTTATGTAGTAATAAACCGAGTGCAACCAATGCAAGTACATAACGTTTACATATAGATGAATTATAGCATACCTCTTTAGACTATTTCTAGCAAACAAAGGGGTATAATGCAAGCGTTTATTCTCTTTTTGTCAAAGATATGACAAATTTTACGTGCAACTGTAACAATTATGTGTCAGTTACCATATTTTCTTGAAATTCCGTTGCTTTCCTATATGAAATGATATTATTATAATAGTATTGCCTAAAAACCACCTAGCTATTATATATAATACATACAAAGTGAGGATGCATACAATGAAACTATTAAAGTGGCTCTCCGTCCTTTCAACATTAGGGATGGTTTTCGTTCTTACCGGGGGAGCGCTTGTTACCAAGACCGGTTCTGCGGACGGCTGTGGCGACAGCTGGCCTCTGTGTCATGGCGAGCTTATACCCAGTGAGATAACACCTGAGTTAGTAATCGAGCTCAGCCACAGACTGGTATCTGGTGGCATGGGAATATTAGTGGTCATTCTTGCAGTGCTTGCATGGAGGCAGATCGGTCATGTTCGAGAAGTGAAGTTTCTTGCCTTTCTCTCTGTATTCTTCCTTTTTGCCCAAGCACTCATAGGAGCTGCTGCGGTAGTTTGGGAGCAAAATGATTTCGTCCTTGCCATTCATTTTGGCATCTCTTTGATATCCTTTGCCTCCATTCTTCTGTTGACACTGCTAATATTCGAAGTTGACAAGAAATTTGACTCCAAATCTCTTATTATAAGAAAAAAACACCGACTGGAAATTTATGCAGTCAGCTTTTATACTTTTATTGTCGTATATACTGGCGCCCTGGTCAGGCATACAGAATCAAATTTAGTCTGTGGAAGCTGGCCATTCTGCAATAATGCCGCTCCCCTGGACTTTGCAAATTACAGTGCTGAGCAATGGATACAGATGGGACACCGTCTTGCCGCCGCAGTTTTATTCATCTGGACACTCACGGCATGCATCCGTCTCATGAAAAGTTATAGCCATTCCAGAGTTATGCGTGGAGGATGGGGAATAATTCTTTTGTTGATCAGCCTACAAGTGCTATCTGGTGCACTGATCATTTTTACCATGCTCAACCTCGGGATCGCTCTATTGCATGCGTTGATCATTTCTTGTTTCTTCGGCTTATTATGTTATTTCATCCTCCTCTCGTCCAGAAGTTCAAAGTATGAAAAGGAATCATAAAATAGCTCCGTGTATCAAGAAAGGGGAAGTGACCAAATAATGGTCACTTCCCCTTTTATAATAACTATGCTGTTTTATTCAAATTCTACCAGCAAGTCTTCTACCGCAATGGTATCACCTTTGCTGACATATACCTCTTTGATCACTCCAGAATATGGCGCCTGTACAGTGGTCTCCATCTTCATTGCTTCGTTGATCAGCAAATAATCGCCTTTATTCACTTGATCCCCTTTTGAACAGTTCACTTCCAACACTGTACCAGGCATAGTGGCCCCAATGTGCTTATTATTGGACTTGTCCACTTTCTGTTTAGTAGCCACAGCTGATTTAATACTATCATCCTTGACCACTATTTCCCTGCCCTGGCCATTCAGTTCAAAGTAAACGACACGGGTACCATCTTCCCTTGCTTCTGAAACCGAAACAAGTTTTACGATCAATGTTTTACCCTTCTCTATTTCAACCTCGATTTTTTCTCCTAATTTCATTCCATAGAAGAATGTCGGCGTATCTAATACAGACATATCCCCATAAGTGTCATAGAAGTCGTTATATTCTTTGAAAACTTTCGGATAAAGTGCATATGCAATTAAGTCAAAACTGGTGACTTCACGGCCCAGCATTTCATATAGTTCATCCCTGAGTGAGTCGAAGTCAATCGGATCCAGCAGTTCACCCGGCCGTACGGTAATTGGTTCTCTCCCCTTCAGAATGATTCTCTGCAATTCTTCTGGGAATCCCTGGTATGGCTGACCAATATAGCCTTGAACAAACTCTATGACCGATTCTGGGAAGTCAAGAGATTCCCCGCGTTCATAGATGTCTTCTTCCGTCAGATCATTCTGTACCATGAATAGGGTCATGTCACCGATCACTTTGGAAGAAGGTGTTACTTTGACTACATCGCCAAACATATCATTTACTCTCCGGAACATTACCTTGACTTCATTCCACCTGTCTTCCAGCCCTACTGCTTTAGCCTGCTGTTTTAGGTTGCTGTACTGTCCTCCAGGCATTTCATGCATATATATTTCCGTATGCGGCGCTTTCATTCCGCTTTCAAAGTCCTTATAGTATTCACGGATTCCTTCCCAGTAATGGGATAGTTGTTCATACTTCCCTATATCCACCTTAGGCTGACGTCCATTTCCTTCAAGTGCATGATAGAGTGTTTGGGCACTTGGCTGTGAAGTCAAACCGGCCATTGGACCATTTGCTACATCCACTACGTCTACACCTGCTTCAACAGCACGTGCATACATGAAGGTGCCATTTCCACTTGTATCATGAGTATGGAGATGGATCGGCAGATCAGTGCTTTCTTTAAGAGTGGAAATCAGCTGATAAGCGGCCTCCGGTTTCAAAAGTCCAGCCATATCTTTGATGCCAAGTACGTGGGCACCAGACTGCTCCAGCTCTTTCGCGAGATTTTTGTAGTAGTTCAAATCATACTTCTTGCGGCCCGTATCCAGGATATCCCCGGTATAGCACATCGTAGCCTCCGCAATTTTATTGCTCTCTCTGACCGATTCAATAGCAAGAGTCATGCCTTCTACCCAGTTGAGACTATCGAATATCCGGAATACATCAATACCGGCATTCGCACTCTTATCTACGAATTCCTTGATCAAATTATCCGGATAGTTTTTATACCCTACAGCATTGCTGGCGCGAAGCAACATTTGAAGAAGAACATTCGGCATCTTCTGTCGCATATTCAGGAGTCTCTCCCACGGGTCTTCTTTCAGGAAACGGTATGCAACATCGAAGGTTGCTCCTCCCCACATTTCCACAGAAAACAGGTTTGGCAGCATACGTGCAGTCGGCTCAGCAATCCGCTCAAGATCCTTGGAACGAATTCGTGTAGCGAGCAATGATTGGTGTGCATCTCGGAAAGTAGTGTCTGTCAGGAGTACCTCTTTCTGCTCTTTCAGCCACTTGGCAACCCCTTCAGGTCCTTGCTCGTCCAAAATCTGCTTTGTGCCGTTTGGAACTTTTTCCAACTTATTAACATTCGGAACAATCAGCTTAGGAAAATCCGGCTTTCCTGTCTTTCCAATACCATCGAGCCCATTTACTGTTGTATGGCCGATATAATTCAACATCTTCGTACCACGGTCTTTCCGTCGTGGGAAGACAAATAATTCCGGTGTTTCATCTACAAAATTGGTGTTATACTCCGCATTCAGGAATTTCTCATGTAGGATGACATTTTCCAAGAAAGGAATATTGGTCTTAATTCCGCGGATACGGAATTCCTTTAGATTACGCACCATTTTCAATGCAGCTTGTTCGAACGTCAAGGCCCATGTTGAAACTTTCACTAGCAATGAATCGTAATGCGGAGAAATCACTGCGCCCTGAAATCCGTTGCCAGCATCCAGACGAACACCAAAGCCGCCGCCTGTACGATAAGCCATTATACGTCCAGTATCAGGCATGAAATTGTTCAGCGGGTCCTCTGTAGTCACCCTTGACTGAATGGCATAACCACTGGTCCTAATATCTTTCTGTTCCGGTATACCAATTTCGGAAGTATGCAGACCAAGTCCTGTTGCCACTTTTATTTGGGTTTGAACGATATCGACACCCGTAATCATTTCAGTTATGGTGTGTTCCACTTGGACTCTTGGGTTCACTTCAATGAAGAAAAATTCCTTGTCGGTCACAAGGAACTCGACCGTCCCTGCATTTATATAATCGACATTTTTCATTAAATCGACAGCCGCTTTGCAAATCTCTTCCCGGAGTTCATCAGCGAGAGACAAACTTGGTGCAACTTCTACGAGTTTTTGATGTCGGCGCTGAACAGAGCAATCCCTTTCATATAAATGCACAATATTTCCGCTTTGGTCTCCAATGATCTGAACTTCTATGTGTTTTGGGTTTTCAATGAATTTCTCCAAATAGACTTCATCGTTCCCAAACGCAGCTTTAGCTTCAGACTTCGCCCGGTCGTAAGATTCGGACAATTCTTCTTCGTTGCGGACAATTCTCATTCCTCGTCCGCCGCCGCCGAGAGAAGCTTTGATGATAATCGGATATCCATGTTCACTACCAAACGCCTGTGCTTCTTCCAATGAGCTGATTGCTCCGTCTGTTCCTGGTATTACAGGGATACCTGCATCAATTGCCTGCTCCCTTGCTTTCACTTTATCCCCGAACATGCTGAGATGCTCGCTTGTAGGACCAATAAAGATGATCCCCTCTTCTTCACATCTGCGTGCAAAGTCAATGTTCTCGGATAGGAATCCGTAGCCCGGATGAATGGCATCCACGCCTACCTCTTTTGCCAATTTGATGATCCCTTCAATATCGAGATAGGCATCAATCGGTTTCTTGCCTTCCCCAATCAAGTATGCTTCATCCGCTTTAAAACGGTGATATGCTTCTGTGTCTTCTTTGGAATAGACTGCGACTGTACGGATATTCAGCTCGGTACAAGCTCTGAATACACGTATGGCAATCTCACCTCTGTTAGCTACTAGTACTTTATTTATCTGTTGTAATTCACCCATCTTTTTCCTCCTCTATGAATCTCTCTTTCTGTAGTCGCTACGTTATTCCTTTTTTCTGTCTCATGTCTGGTACCTTCCTTATTGACAGACATGGCAATATTGTTCAAAATCCCCATCGATGCCATCAAGACAAGCAATGAAGATCCGCCATAACTTACAAAAGGAAGAGGTACACCGGTGATTGGCAGGATTCCGCTAATTGCGCCTAAATTGATAAATGCCTGAATGCCTACCATAGAAGAGATTCCTATAGCAAGCAGTGAACCAAAGCTGTCCTTGCATTTGCGGGCAATGAATAGCCCTCTGAGAACGATCAAGGCAAGGAGACTGATGACAATGACTACACCTAGAAACCCGAGTTCCTCGGCGATGATGGCCATAATGAAATCAGTATGCCCTTCCATTAAGTAACCCAGCTTCTGGACGCTTTGTCCAAGCCCTTCTCCAGTCAATCCTCCGACGCCAATGGCTAGATACGACTGAATTAGCTGATAACCACCTGAATCCGGTGCCTGAAACGGCTGATAGGCACCTGTGAATCTATCAATCCGGGTTTCTGTTATCATGCTTGGCAATGCTAGAGCTACGATAGTCAATCCCAACAGCATAAGAAGCATCAGATGCTTCAGTCGTATGCCCGAGCTGAATATTACTGTGCATGCTATCAGGAAAATAATTGCTGCTGTTCCGATATCCGGCTGCAGGACTATCAAACCAAGTATTCCTACTGTCATGATCAGCGGTGGGAGGACCCCTTTGGAGAATTGGCTGATATAATTCTGTTTTTTGGAATAGACAGAAGCCAAATACATAATCAATGCCAATTTTGCAAATTCTGCAGGCTGCAGACTGAGTGGACCGATAACAAACCAAGAACGGGCATTATTGACGGTTGTTCCAAATATTAAGACACCTGCTAATAATACAATAACACCAATTATAATTATTTTCATTAATTTTTGATAGTACCTATACGGAAATAGGGCACATAGCACAAAGGCAACAAGCCCGATGCTGAACCAAATGGACTGTCTGACTAGGTAATGTGTACTATCATGACCTTCGACCACAGCCACCACCATACTGGCACTGTAGATCATGACCAATCCAAACGCTGCTAAAACAATAGGTGTAAAAATGAGAGTAAAGTCATAATCTTTTATTTTTTTCAACATCTTTCTTCTCCCCAAATATGTAAAATGTAAATATTCTGCTCCTCATCTTCGGGTATGGGCCAGCTATGGACATGGCTCTTCCAGGAAATTCTGGGTTTTATCTGGTCGAAGGTATCTTTGAATATCAGTCGAGCCATATCTGCGTGCAGGATCCGTGTTCAGCCTTGTGAATTGAATGTGTGCAAAAAAACCTTGCCATTACACATGCAGGCAAAGTTTTTGCTTTTTCACATAGCACCTAACATGATACGAATACCATGTTAAAGCGTTCTTTGTGCTGCTTCATGCAGTATATTAAGCTTTTTCTCCAGATTCTCGAGAAGCTCTTTGCCTTCCTCTTCACTGATCAGGTCCAATCTAACAGCAAAATCGATTTCCCGAGACAAACCAAACATCTGGGTATCCAGGACATCCTCATATACAGGGCATTGCGGCATGGTCAGATTCTCTATTTGAACTTCTATCAGTCGTAAAATTTTATCAGCATCAGCCTTGAGAAGGGCATGAGCTTTTTCACGATGATTCAAGGTCACCTCAGGCATCAACTTAATCCCTCCCGCGAAAAGACTTCTTTCTATATTTATCTTAGCGGTAGAAGCGGGAAAATGCAAATAAAATTAATACAACCTGGCCGATGAGGAATTTACTTGATGAAAAATGGCCATCTCTCTGCTATCCTTGAAAGTGATACATATTCGAGGAGTGAGTAAAATGATCGTACCAATTAAAGGGAATGTTTTCTATACTATTACTTTGGATCCGACCGTTTGGATTTTCGATGATCGAAAAATACTTTTGGAGGATGCTTTCAACGCCAGTGCAGTTCCTATCGAAGAAAAAGACGAAGCAGAAGCTGCCTCCGAACGATTTAATCGGGAAGTATACGAGCATCAAATCAAACCCCCTGTCAACAGAAGCGTCTCCAGAATGGAGGGCAAAGAAATCTTGGCGAATTCTTATGTTATGCCAATCCGTGATTTCCTTGAGAACGCCGAAGTCAAGAGTGATGCCACTGCGGCGACCATTGTTACCAAAAATGGGACCCACCAATTAACACTGGATGAACTGCATCAATCATATTTTCTATTTGCAGTTGACGGTAAGCCGCTGAAAGAAGATGGCCCAGTCCACTTATATTATGGCGATGGCTCCAACCAGGAAGATCCGATTAGAAATGTTTCTGAGATTATTATCGAATAAGTCCAGTAAAAGAATAATTATTAGTAACTAGTAAGGGTGCAGCATTTAATTTGTGTTGCACCCTTATTGTCATCATCGGCGAGAAACGGTATTTCCCCATGATTATCCGTATAAATGCTTTCTTCCTCCATAAACTATCCCTATCGGATACAATACTAGGAGGAATGCTTCATGGTCATACGAATGGGAATACTTTTGCTGTCTTTGTTTTTCGTATTACTAGGTTGCCAGCAAGAAGAAGAAGAACCGCTGGCTCAACAGGAAAATGAGAATAGTGATATGATGCAGGTGGAGAATTCAGCACCTGCTGAGCGAAAGGAATTAGATAACGAGCAGATTGCCGATCGTCTGGCAAACTTGGCGGATGACGTGCCTAATGTCGAAGATGCAACTGCCGTGGTGGCTGGCCCTTATGCTGTAGTAGGAATTGACGTAGACAAAGACTTGGATCGGTCAAGAGTCGGTACCATCAAATATTCCGTATTGGAAGCACTTTATCATGATCCATATGGGAAGACAGCAGTCGTAGTGGCCGATGCCGATGCCAACGAAAGAATTCGTGACATGGCAGATAAAATCAGCCAAGGACACCCGGTACAAGGAATAGTAGATGAAGTTGCGGCAATTGTAGGCCGGTACATGCCTGATTTCCCTATGAATGAAAACGCACCACAAGAACCAGATCAAAATAAACAAATGATCCCGGAAAATGAGGAACAGAAGTTAGAGGATATAGAGGAAGAACAATCCAAACCTCCAAGCGAATAAGAAATAAACAGGCGGATGCTCGGGCATCCGCCTGTTTCTAGTTCTGCTGATTTTCCAGCTTATTTTCATCTTTCTTCTCATTATAATATTGCACGCCAAACTGCGAACCCTCTGATACCATTTTGGAATTCGCTCTGAGTGCAGGGTCTTGCCCATCTGTCTGGTCTGGAACACCAGCATCTTCAAATGTAGAGTCATCAGCCTGATAGTATGTTTTCACCTTTTGTTTGACCGTATTTACTTTCTGGGATATTTTTTCACGGTTTTGTTTGTCCTTCATGAGATAACCTGCCGCCACAGCCCCTGCTACTCCAGCTGCCGTTAACATATTACGTTTATCCATCAAATCTCCCTTTCCATTGTGTTTTTTTATAATGTACCCTATTATCTGTCTCTAAAACATATGGAGGAGCTTCTTTAAGGAATTAGGTGATTATGATATAGTAACTGTAAGCACTGATTATTGAGGTGACAACATGCAGGTAAAATGTACGATATGCGACAACATCCATACACTGGAAGATGATTGCTTGGAGGCAAAAAGACTCCGCAATCGCAGGATCCATATGTATCTCTGCCAAATGTGCCATGACCGGATTGAGGAAAAAACTAACAAACGGCATGCTACAGGCAATTTTCATTTGTATAGAGAAAGAAAGAAGAAAAAAGATTTAATATAGATTCATTTTTTCATGAAATACTTTTCCGGATTCTTGAATACCTACAAAACGCCCAGGAAGGGCGTTTTTTAGTAGCTGTTTTCCTTTTTACGCTGTTGATACAACCGAAAACGGTAGATGGCAAGCACAATTGTAATAATGATGAGACTTTCCGTAATGGGCAGGTTGAATATACTGAAGATCGTAATGATATAGGTTCCGATTGCCAACAGGATATAGACAAAGATCGTTTTGATTGGAGATAGTTTCCTGGCGAAACCCAATTGATATGCTCCCGCTGAGAATATTAAATTAAGTACATAGAATACTGAAAATATGTGGTCCGTCCCGAAAGTTTCCAAAATAATGTCAAATAGAAAAGTAAAATTAATATCTTCCATATGTATCCCCCATTATGCTGATTGCAAAAAATGCCATTGTTTGACTCCTGTATATCATACTAGAACTTGGCCATTCTTGCTAGTATGAAAAAGCCTATAGAACCTGCATCTCAACCTATTGCTTTCTGAATCATATGAACCGGTACCGTGTGCGTCTCTATCCTGCACAAGAAAATTTTGAACAACCAATAAATTTGCTATATACTTGAAGGGATACTAGATAGAGGTGTTTTGATGAAGAAAATTGATGGACGGGCACTCTTAATGGCTATTCTGGTTATCCTGATGTTTTTACTGGTAGGTTTTGCTATCGCTCTCAGGAATATTTGGTTGATTGTTTTATTCGTTATTGCTGGCTCAGCCATTATGGTCTATGGAATTGCTCGCAAGCGAAAAAGAAAGTGACGCTATTGTCACTTTCTCCCTACTTTTATATACGAATCCAAGAGTCTTTCCTGAATGCTTGGATTCACAGTAAGTACGGAATCTTTATCAAGCAGGCTCAACTGATTTCCGTCAATATTAGTAGTAACTCCACCTGTTTCTTTCACAATCACCATGCCTGCTGCCACATCCCAGGGAGCAAGGTTCATTGATAAGTATCCATCCAGCACACCTTCCGCTACAAAGGCGAACTCAAGAGCAGCAGACCCGTATGTCCGCGTGCCTCTTACATCCTTCACAAACTGCTGCATGTATTTTTCTCCTACTAGCCTGTTTTCGCAGAGCCAAAAATGGTTCAGGCCGAACACCACTTCCTCGAACTTTTTGTCTTTATCCAATGGAGTAAGAGGGATATCGTTCTTATAGGCACCCTCCCCATGTTTAGCCTGATAGAGGACATCTGACATTACATCATAAATCAGTCCTATTTCCCCTATTCCATCCTCATAAATTGCTAAGGAAATGGCGAAATTCTTTTTTTGGTGAACAAAATTCATAGTGCCGTCAATGGGGTCAATAATCCAGACAACCCCTTCCAGGGAATTCAGATCATCTCCAAAACCTTCCTCACTTAATATGGAATGATCGGGGTATTTCCCTTTGATATGGTCAGCAAAGAACTCCTCGGTTTCTTTATCCATTGCTGTAACCAGATCGTTGGCATTCGATTTCGTATCGATATGAAGCGGATCCTTGATTTTGTGCCGAATATTCCTGCCTGCTTCAAGTACCCAGTCTTTGGCCTGGTTAAACAGCATGTCCCGTTTTTCTTTATTCATAAATACCTTCCTCCACATCTTTACTACCTCTATACTACCAGACTTTCTATAGATGCGTCATTCCAAGAGGAACGATCCCTATATAAAAAATAGAAGTCCCATATGCTTACTGCCAGCATGTGGGACCCCACGATTAATGCTACTCATTATCCACCTTCATCATTTGATCTCTCAACTGGCTCAGCTTTTCCTTTGACTTGATGATCTGGACTTTATCTTTCTCTTGTAGCGCATCATAAAGCGTCACCAGTTCGTAGTCAATTTCCATCTTTATCACTGGCAGTTTTTCTTCAGCTTCTTTTTTTCTCAAGGCTTCCATTACATATTTCACTGTCCACACCCTCTCGGTATTCTTGTAATATGTTTATGAGCTGTTTGAAATTTTGGTTCAATAATTTTCTGAAAGTGGCTTAGTTATTTTTTAACATTCCCCTAACTGTGTACCTTTTAAACATCGCCCCATTTAATTTCTTGACAACACTGTCTCCCATCCCTAATAATCACTATTATCAAGTTCTAGTGTCGAAAGGGTGAACATAATGACATTCAAAGGATTTACCGAAGAGGATTTTAATACCTTTACTATTGACGGCCTTGATGAGCGAATGGAAGCAATCCAGACAAGAATACAACCTAAATTTGAGGAAATCGGCAATCATTTTGCCAACTTTCTTTCCGCTAAATTGGAAAATGAAATGTTTCTCCATATTGCGAAACATGCCAGAAGAACCGTCAATCCACCAGAGGATACATGGCTGGCTCTTGCCGATAATAAAAGGGGCTATAAGAAGCATCCTCACTTCCAGGTAGGCCTATTCGATGACCATGTATTTATTTGGCTTGCTTTGATTTATGAACTGGATTTTAAAAAAGAGATAGCCGAAACTTATGTTGAGAATTTCCAAGAATTGAAATCTATACCAGGAGATTACATGGTTTCTTTGGACCATACAAAGAGGGATGCCATTCAATTGGACAAACTCCAACTGAAAGATGTGGAACGGTTCCGGGATGTAAAAAAAGCTGAATTTCTCATTGGCCAACATTTACCGATTGGCGACCCTCGTTTATCAGACGGGAAAAAGTTCCTGGAGACTGTGGAAGAGACCTTTGAAACATTGATCCCTTTCTATAAACAGGCCCTCCAGGCTAGAAATTAGCGACATACAGGGGCAACATGAAGAAAAGGCAATGCTCGTATCGAGCATTGCCTTTTTACATGGAAACGACAGATCCTTCCGACTTTCTTGCAGTCTTTACAACCTTGTAACTCGAGTACCCCGATGCTCTCTCAAATTCAGCAAATAATGTCTTTTCTTCGCTCTTTGAAGGAACAATCTCTTTGAAACGGTTATATAAAGCCAATACATCCTGCCTTTTTGCTCCACTCTCATAGGCTTTCTCAATTACACTGAAAAAGTTGACAACATCAATTATTTCTTGTTTCGTCCATGTCTCATCCATTGGATATTGATAGTCCATGCCTTGCTCACTCCTTTGCGTTCCATTTTTTCCGTATTTCTGCTGCCTCTCTAAATATGGCACCGAATAAATCTTTGACCGTAAGGACATCATGTATTCTAGCTGCGCCCTGACCGGCCCATCCAAATCCCTCTTGCTCACGTCCTTCTATTATATATTTCTTATTTGAGTGGCCGCTTATGTAATCTTTCAGTCCTTCATAGCCGACTTCCTTTTCCTCAAGCGCAAGGATTCTGTCTGTCCAGCCATTTTTAAGGGCCCTGGCTGGTGCTCCTATGGAACGCTTGATCACTACGGTATCTGTCTCATCAGCTGAGAGAATGGCATTCTGATAAGTTTTATGGGCGTCCTTGCACTCCTTAGTGGCAATAAACCGGGTGCCCATTTCTATTCCCTCTGCCCCTAATGCCAAGGCAGCCATCATTCCCCTGCCATCCACTATTCCACCTGAAGCAATTACAGGTATGGAAACTTCATCGACAACCTGTGGAGTCAAAACAAGTGTGCCGGTATCACTTCTGCCAAGATGGCCACCACCTTCTTGACCGACAACCATGACAGCATCTGCCCCTAGTTCTTCCGCTTTCTTCGCCTGGCGACGGGCAGCAACCAATACCAATTTTTTGATAGAATGACCTTCTACCATATCAAGAACGCCCTTGGGATTTCCTCCTGTTACAGAGATAACTGGAACTTCTTCATCTACTGCGACTTTGGCCATATGTTCAAATGGGCGGTCGTGCTGGCCAATCGCAAAGTTTACTCCAAAAGGTTTTGATGTCAATTCTTTCACTCTACGAATCTCCCGTTTAAGACTATCAGGGTCCGGCAGACTCATGGCAGTGATTTGCCCCAACCCTCCTGCATTGGAAACTGCAGCTGCCAAGTCAGCATAAGCTAAGTGTGCCAATCCCCCCTGTATGATGGGATACTCAATATCCAATAGTTCAGTGACCCTTGTATTCCAATCCATCCGGCACTCCCCTTTTCTTAAAAGTATCTAGTAACATCATAACATGCTGGAGTTAAAAGCCATAACCTGTTTCAGGTGCAAAACAAAATGGGAGCCAAACTGTATTGGCTCCCATTTTTTTCACTATAACTTATTTACCGCTGCAACTAGGACATGTTCCATAAAGGGTCGTTACTTTCTCTTCCTCATAGGTATCAATAACTTCATGACAATCCTGGCAGACGATTGTTCCCATCTGGACCACTCCTTTGATCAATTTATGTTATCTTAACTGTATTATAGTATGTCACATTTATTTTTGCAACCCCTTTCTTACACATTATTCAGCTAATTATTATGCAAGATTATTAAATCGCTTCAATTCAAAGACAGATCGGGCAAAGAGAACAGATTATTTTTGATGGGAAGAAACAAGGTCTGTCCACCGCTAAGCTCAATGCCTTTAAACGCTTAGTGCTATGCCAAAGGAGGACAGCCCTCTGGGTAAAATCATAGTACAAGGGTGGGGCAAGCAAAAGAAGCATACCCGTCATCTGACTGGTATGCTGCATTAAAAGATTTTATGCCATATCATTTTCAACTATTTTCGTTTCAACCATGTAATCAACTAAGCCGGAGTATTAGTCTATACTCACTTCCTCAGGATCGGCTATTTCATAACCTTCCTCTCTCAGACCTCCAACGATATCAGCAAGCGCTTCTGCTGTCCACTCCCTGTCATGCATCAATAAGATAGCACCAGGTTGTAAGAGGGAATACGGAACATCAACTTCCGGGCCTTCACCAGAAACCATCGCCTGCTCAAGCTTTTCAGCATCCTTATATGGCTCGAAATAATCATATCCATAGGTCCAGTTCATCACCAGCATGCCCTCTTCTTCGGCCACTTGATTTGCATAGGCAGTGTTCATTCCATGAGGTGCTCGGAAAAATCGTGGTCTTTCCCCAATAATTCCTTCGATATGATCATTTAATTCGAGGATCTCCTCTCGCTGCTCTTCCTTTGTCAACTCTGGTAGTTTGGCATGACTGAATGTATGGTTTCCAATAGGGAACCCTAAGTCGTGAATTTCCTTAAGCATCTCTTTTTCCTCATCCGTATCCAAGAAATGACCATTCACAAAGAAAATAGCCTTAGCATTATTTTCTTTTAACGTATTCGCCATCTCCACTGCGTATGTATCAGGTGCGTCATCAATCGTGAGAAGCACTACCTCTTCATTCGCGCTTTCCACCATAGGAGTGAGGGACCATGAATCCCGGTTGATTTCATAATGGGGTTCAGATGGTTGAGCCTTCTCTTCCACTTCCTCACCTTCCTTGACAGCTTCTGGGTTCTCCTCTTCACTTTCTACCGTTTCTTCCTGGTCTGTTTCTGTTTCGGCCGGATTCTCTTGATTTCCCGTTGTCTCTTCCGAATTGCTGCACGCTGACAATAGGAGTAATGTCAGCAGGAACAACATCCATAACCTTTTCATTAGATTGTCCCCTCCCCTTCCGGTTTACTGTTTTAATCTATTATATCGGATGATCTCTGTATTTGGTCAATTCCACTGGAATAATTTTCTAAACGTTTAGTCACACGAAGATAGGGTAACTTACATACATCGAATGAATATCGTCCATTGGGCAATAGTAAGGGTATGAACATAATGCTTGAAAAGCAGGACGATTTTTGTTTTACTAAATAATTGTGTCCTTATAATTAATTGACAGAAAGGATGATCGACTTGAAGGGTGTTACACGCGTATTCTACATTTCGGCGGTAGTAGCCATTCTATTCATCATTTGGGGTATCATCCCTGAAAGCGTACTGCCAAATGGTAATCTTGATAATGTAACGACTATTATTCAAAATTATATTGTAAATCAATTTGGCTGGTTTTACTTGCTTGCTGCTACTGGCTTTTTAGGTTTTGCTATCTACTTGATTTTCTCAAAGTATGGAAATATCAAGTTAGGGAAACCTAATGACAAACCGGAGTACTCCTATTTGACATGGTTTGCTATGTTGTTCAGTGCCGGTATGGGTATTGGTCTTGTATTCTGGGGTGCAGCTGAACCCATTTCCCATTTCCATTCTCCACCTTATGGGGATCCACTTACCAATGATGCTGCGAAGACGGCGCTTCAGTACAGTTTTTTCCACTGGGGTTTGCATCCTTGGGCCATTTACGCCACACTCGCCCTGGCACTAGCTTACTTTAAATTCCGTAAACAATCAGCCGGGTTGGTAAGTTCTATCTTGGAACCATTGTTTGGAGAGAAAGCAAAGGGTCCATTGGGAACATTAGTTGATTTTATCGTAGTATTTGCCACCATCTTTGGCGTAGCGACTTCTTTAGGATTTGGAGCTATTCAAATCAGCGGAGGGATTTCCTACTTATTCGGAATTGATTCCACGGTAGCATTACAGCTCATCATTATAGCGATTGTTACGGTATTGTTCATGGCTTCGGCGATGACAGGGCTGAACAGAGGAATCAAATACTTGAGTAATACCAACTTGGTATTGGCCATTGCATTGATGCTATTCTTCCTGTTTGCAGGACCGACCAACTTTATTATGACATTGTTTACAAATACATTCGGCGGCTATATACAAAACTTGCCGGAAATGAGTTTCCGAATGACACCGTTCAATGATGAAAATGCAGCATGGATCAACGGTTGGACGATCTTCTACTGGGCATGGTGGATCGCCTGGGCTCCATTTGTAGGGACTTTTATCGCGAGGGTATCCAGAGGACGTACCATTCGTGAGTTTGTTCTCGGAGTACTGCTTGTACCTACCATATTCGGTGGATTGTGGTTTTCAGTCTTTGGTGGTACAGCTATCGGACTTGAATATTTCCAAGGGGTAGACATCATGTCAGGCATAAATGAGATGGGTGAAGAAGTTGCATTATTCTCCGTTCTCGAGCACATCCCTATGGGCACTTTCCTATCCGTTATTGCGATTTTACTGATCTCCACCTTTTTCATCACATCGGCAGATTCGGCTACATTCGTATTAGGGATGCAAACAACTGGTGGTAGTCTGTACCCACCTAGAACCGTAAAATTTGTGTGGGGAATCATCCAATCCGGTGCAGCTGCAGTATTACTTTGGCAAGGAGGACTTGCAGCACTGCAGACAGCATCGATTATCGCGGCTTTCCCATTCGCCATCATCATGATTTTGATCGTATTCTCTCTGGTCAAAGCACTTCGAGAGGAAAAGGCGGCGATCGATATGAAAAAGAGAAGAAGAGACTGAGAATAGACAGGCTGGTGAATTCCAGCCTGTTTTTTATATGTTCCTTTGTTATCTTTCGACATCATTCTTTTCAGTTATATAACAGTTTGGTAACATCGCCATATTCGGTGGTTATATTTGATACAATAAATACTAAGTTACAACAGGCTTCGCTATCAATGATTCCATTAAGGAAGGTGAGCAGGATCAGAAGATTACTCTTCATTACAGTCATCCCCCTACTTATTTTATCAGCAGCCGGCTGTCAAAGCCCTTCAGCTGCAGTAGAAGTAGTTTCTTTTCAGCCCTCGGATTATGAAGTCTTATTCTACACGAACAGTGAAGAGGATACAGCATTGGAAGATAAGTATAAAGACGCCATCATTGATGTCAAAGCGAAATATCCTGAAGAATTTGCGGACATGCAAGCTGTTACAAAAAATATGAATGAATTGACTGGCGAGAATTCTGCTGAAGGCCCCAATCTGGTGATTCTGAAGAATGGTGACCCTATCAAGCATCTGAATGGAGATCAACCCAAACAGAAGATACTGAACCAACTGGAAAGTTTATTGAAGTGATTTAATCTTATTTCTTTCTAGGCTGTTCTCGACAGGGTTCAAGTGTGGCATGTAACAATAAAAATGTAAAAGGGGAAGACGCGGAATTGTATGGGCTCTGCGTCTTCCCCTTTCAGCTTTACTTTGTGAACCTTGTGTGAAAGTCCTGCACTTGTTTCACGCTTCTGTTTAGGGTGTAATAAAAACTGCAATCACCAAAACCCCACGGAGGATATCCTCCGTGGGGTTTTGGTTTAAACCTCTGTATTGGTGACTTACAGCATGTGGATAGGAGTGCCCATAGCCACTTCTGCTGCTTCCATTGTAATCTCTCCCAAGGTTGGATGGGCATGAATGGTCAAAGCGATATCTTCTGCAGTCATACCTGCTTCAATGGCAAGTCCTAGTTCAGAAATCATGTCACTTGCATTAGGTCCAGCGATTTGTGCGCCGATAACCAGACCATCATCTTTACGGGTAATCAATTTCATGAATCCGTCACTATTATTGAGAGACAGTGCACGGCCATTGGCTGCGAATGGGAACTTAGATGCTTTTACATCATATCCTGCTTCTTTTGCTTCACTTTCCGTATATCCTACAGAGGCGAGCTCAGGATCAGTAAATGCTACCAAAGGCATACCCAGGTAATCAATTTCAGCCTTTTCACCACTAATTGCTTCTGCTGCTACTTTTCCTTCGTAGGAAGCTTTATGAGCAAGTGGAGCACCTTCTACGATGTCGCCAATAGCATAGATGCCATCCTGGCTTGTACGGCCCTGTTTGTCGACTTTGACTAGACCTTTATCGTCCATTTCTACACCAGCTTGTTCAAGTCCTATTTCATCTGTGTTAGGACGACGGCCTACTGTCACAAGTACATAATCAGCTTCGATGGTTTCTTCTTTACCATTTGCTTCATAAGAAACTTTCACACCATCATCAGATTCTTCTACACCTTTAGCCATGGCTTCAGTGATAATGCTGGCGCCTTTATTCTTAAGACGTTTTTTGACTAACTGGGTCATTTGCTTCTCGAAACCGCCAAGGATGTCTTTTGCTCCTTCCAGAATCGTAACCTCAGTTCCGAAGTTTGCATAGGCAGAGCCAAGCTCTGTACCAACGTATCCCCCGCCGATGACTACCAGCTTCTTAGGGATTTCTTTCAGGTTCAAAGCACCAGTGGAATCAAGAACACGATCGGAAAATTTGAAGGTCGGGATCTCGATTGGTGATGAGCCTGTAGCAATAATGCAGTTATTGAATTTATAGGTTTGAGAGTTTTTCTCATCCATTATCTTAACTGTCTTATTATCGACGAAGTATACTTCACCTTTTACAATATCAACCTTATTCCCTTTCAAAAGTCCTTCGACTCCGGAAGTCAGCTTATTAACAACACTGCCCTTCCACTCTTGGACTTTGGAGAAATCAACCGACACGTTTTCTGTAGTAATGCCAAGTTCTTCATTGCCGTGTGCATGTTCTGTTAAATGGCCAGCTTGGATTAATGCTTTAGAAGGGATACATCCCACATTAAGACAAACTCCCCCAAGAGCACCTTTGTCAACAATTGTCACTTTTTGCCCTAATTGGGCGGCACGGATAGCGGCAACATAACCGCCTGGTCCCGCGCCTACTACCAGTGTATCTACCTCAGTTGGGAAATCTCCTACTACCATAATATTACGCCTCCATCATAATTAGTTGTGGATCACTTAGTAACCGCTTGATCTGATTGAGAGCCATTTGTGCAGTAGCTCCATCAACAATACGATGATCAAAGCTCAAGGATACTGCGAGTACTGGTGCGATAACTACTTCTCCATCACGGACAACCGGCTTTTCAGCGATACGGCCGATGCCAAGAATGACAGCTTCCGGATAATTCAGTACCGGAGTAAACCATTGCCCGCCAGCAGAACCTATATTAGTGATGGTGTTGGAAGCACCTTTCATCTCGTCTGGTGATAGTTTACCACTTCTCGCTTTTTCTGCCAATTCATTGATTTCTTGAGAAATGCCGAAGATAGACTTGCGATCGGCGTTCTTCACCACTGGTACAAGCAGACCTTTATCTGTGTCGGCAGCAATACCAATATTGTAGTAATGCTTGTGGACAATCTCGTCTGTATTCTCATCGATCATGGCATTGATGATCGGGAATTTCTTGGAAGCAGATACGAGAGCTTTGGCGACATATGGCAGGTATGTCAACTTGATATCCTGCTCGGCAGCCACTGCTTTAAACTTCTTACGGTGTGCTACAAGCTCTGTAACGTCCACTTCATCCATCAATGTTACATGAGGTGCTTTTGTTTTGGAATTGACCATAGCATTGGCGATGGATTTCCGGATACCGCTCATTTTTTCGCGAGTTTCAGGGAATTCTTCCCCTGCTGCTGGTGCGCTTGTTTGTGGAGCTTGTTTTTCTTCTGTTTCTTCATTGGAAGCTGCTTCTGTTGCTTGGTCACCGTTCAAGTAATTGTCGATGTCCTCTTTCAGCACACGTCCGTTTTTACCAGAGCCGTTCACTTCACTGATCTTGACGTCATTATCACGTGCATACTTCCTTACAGAAGGCATGGCGATGACGCGTTTCCCTTCATTATCACCAGAGTCTGCTGCTGGTACGGATTCTTCTTTCTCCGCCTTTTCCTCTTTGGAATCAGTTTCCGTTGCCTCTTCTTTATCTTCTTCTTGGGAAGCACCATCATCTTCGTACCCTTCTGCATCGAACGTAACAAGGGTATCTCCCACTACTGCAACTGAACCTTCTTCCACGAAGATTTTTTTAACGGTGCCATCTACCGGAGAAGGGATCTCAACAACCGATTTATCGTTTTGAACTTCGCAAAGAACATCCTCATCCGTAACGGTGTCGCCTTCTTTGACGAACCACTTTACAATTTCACCTTCGTGTATACCTTCACCAATATCAGGTAGTTTGAATTCATATGCCATTGTTATGACCTCCGATCATTTTTTTAGAAATTCATTACACTGTTGACTTTTTCAATGACGTCGTTATGATTAGGCAGCCATACTTCTTCAGCATCAGAGAATGCATAAACTGTATCTGGTGCAGTGACGCGCAGAATAGGAGCTTCTAAATGAAGGATAGCTCTCTCCTGAATCTCAGAGATGACTCTGGATCCGACACCAGCCTGGCGTTGCGCCTCCTGTACCATCACCACACGGTTCGTCTTTTTCACTGATTCCACAATAGTATCGACATCAATCGGAGATACTGTCCTCAAATCGATTACTTCCGCACTGATACCATCTTTTTCAAGTTCTTCTGCAGCTTTTAGAGAGGTGTGGACCATAGCGCCATAAGCAATCAATGTCACATCAGTACCTTCCCTTTTTACATCTGCTTTGTCCAACTCAACCGTGTACCCTTCTTCTGGAACTTCACCACGGAAAGAACGGTACAATTTCATGTGCTCCAGGAATACCACTGGATCATTATTGCGGATGGAAGAGATCAGCAACCCTTTTGCTTCATAAGGGGTAGACGGAATTACCACACGGATTCCCGGCTGTTGTGCAATCAGGCCTTCTAATGAGTCTGCATGGAGTTCAGGAGTATGAACACCGCCTCCGAATGGTGCACGTACAGTGATCGGCATGTTATAGGCGCCACCTGTACGATATCGCATACGGGCCATTTGTCCATTGATAGAGTCCATTACTTCATATACAAAGCCGAAGAATTGAATTTCCGGAACTGGACGGAAACCTTGCGTGGCAAGACCGATGGATAAACCGCCGATTCCTGACTCCGCAAGCGGCGTGTCGAAAACGCGATCTTCCCCGAATTCATCCTGCAACCCTTCAGTTGCACGGAATACACCGCCATTCTGACCGACATCTTCACCGAATACCAGCACATTCTCATCATTTTTAAGTTCTGTGCGCATTGCATCAGTGATTGCTTGAATCATTGTCATTTGTGCCATGATTTACTTCGACTCCTTTTCTTTATATTCTTCCATCTGTTCCTGAAGATTTACAGGAAGCTCTTCATGCATATTAGAGATGAAATCAGTCACTTTTTGTTTTGGATATTGATCCGCTTCTTTGATAGCTTTCTTAATATCATCTTTAGCTTCATCAATTACTTTGCTTTCCTCTTCTTCCGACCACAGTCCCTTGTTTTCCAAGAAGGTGCGGAAACGTACAAGTGGATCTTTTTTCTCCCACTCATTATCAAGTTCTTCTGTACGGTAGCGAGTAGGGTCATCACCGGACATGGTATGCGGGCCATAACGGTAAGTCAGGGTTTCAATCAACATCGGGCCGTCCCCGTTGATCGCGCGGTCGCGTGCATTTTTAGTTACTGCATATACTGCGAGCACGTCCATTCCATCTACCTGAATGCCCTCAATTCCAGCGGCTACTGATTTCTGTGCCAACGTTTTTGCACTAGTCTGTTTTTCCACAGGTACAGAGATAGCAAAATAGTTGTTTTGAACAAAGAAGATGGCCGGAGCTTTATAGGCACCTGCAAAGTTGATACCTTCGTAGAAGTCACCTTGGGAAGTTCCGCCGTCACCAGTGTAGGTTACTGCAACAGCCTTTTTGCCGCGTTTTTTAATTCCAAGTGCTACACCGGCTGTCTGAACGTACTGGGCGCCGATAATGATTTGTGGGCTCAAGGCATGTACACCTTCGGGCATTTGATTGCCGTGGAAATGCCCTTTTGAGAATAGGAAAGCCTGATAAAGCGGAAGACCCTGCCAAATCAACTGAGGCACATCGCGATATCCTGGAAGGATGAAATCATCCTTTTCCAATGCAAACTGGCTTCCCAATTGCGAAGCTTCTTGTCCTGCAGTAGGGGCATAGAATCCGAGGCGTCCTTGGCGGTTCAATGCGATGGAACGCTGGTCCAGGACACGGGTATAAACCATTCTCCTCATAAGCTCTTTCAATTCATCATCTGAAAGATCTGGCATATCTTCCTGGTTTACTATTTCTCCATTTTCATTAAGAATCTGGAACATTTCGAACTGACTTTCAACACTTTCAAGTACGTGTTTCAAAATAGTTCACCTCTTCCTTTCTTATATCCATTAATATTATTATCTTTACTATCCTTCCCAAATCAGAAAAAAATCGTACCTATTTCCTCTAAAGCATGTACCCTGTTTTGTTATCCATTAATCACTAATCCAACGTTACTGCATAACTGTTACATAAATTCAGTGCATGTTTACTGGTACAATTTTTAATCTGCCTTCATATTAGCTTAAACAGGAAGGTAGGGTCAATGGTTTTGCCCACAAAATTATTTTTTATTTTTATATAACACCTGTGGGACTCCCCCAATTTTAAAAGTCATGCTGTTATAGTATAAAGGGAGATCTGTTTCATTTCTGTATTATTGATAACTAATTTGATTTCATTGTCTCAACAAAAAGAACGGACAAGCTGTATTAGTTTTTTCGGCTTGCAATTAAATCGAGTAGGAGGAGGTGACTAACCTCCGTCCTCTCACACCACCGTACGTACGGACCCGTATAC
>NZ_JBHRSA010000033.1:0-10492 GCF_042643145.1 Virgibacillus xinjiangensis | reverse complement strand
TTGTAACCAAGAATTGATGTGATCCATTCTTTTTTTTACACTTTTACACAATTATACGGACTTAATCCTCCTCCTGCCGATATACCCGCTCTCCCGCTGATTCCGCACTCCTCCTGCCGATATACCCGCTCTCCCGCTGATTCCGCATGCCTCCTGCGGATATACCTGCTCTTCTCTCCCACTCCATAGCAAAAAAGCTGCGGCCCTTTCAGGCGCCACAGCTTCTACTATACTGGATCCTCTCCAATAATCTTCACTTCACGTTCTAGGGAAACTCCAAATTTATCCTGTACCGTTTTTTGTACAAAATGGATTAAATCGATATATTCCTTAGCGGAGGCATTGTCTATATTCACAATGAAACCGGCATGCTTCAAGGAGACTTGTGCCCCTCCAATCTGCTTGCCTTGCAGTTCACTATCTTGAATCAATTTGCCGGCAAAATAACCTGGAGGCCGTTTGAATACACTCCCACAAGATGGATATTCCAGTGGCTGTTTGGATTCCCGCTTATATGTCAAGTCATCCATGACTGCTTTTATTTCATCATAGTTGCCGTCTTCGAGCGTAAACGTTGCCTCCAATACGATATATCCTTTGTCAGGAATATTACTTGTACGGTAGTCCAGATCCAGCTGATCCGCTGTCAATGTCAGCAGATTGCCCTCCCTGTCTACCACTTTCGTGCTGGTGAGTACATCCTTAATCTCGCCGCCGTAGGCACCGGCATTCATAAATAACGCCCCACCTACAGATCCCGGTATCCCACAGGCGAATTCCAACCCGGTCAGTTCGTGGCTCAATGCCTGTTGTGAAACGTCAATGATCCGCGCCCCACTTTGGGCAACAATGGTATGTTCATCAATCTGTACAGAGATCAAGTTCTGCAGATTCATTACGATTCCTCGGATCCCTCCATCTTTGACAATGAGATTCGAACCATTTCCCAGTAGTGTGAACGGCATTTCCTTGCGATTGGCGAGCCTTACAACCTCCTGAACCTGTTCATAAGTTCTCGGCCTTACCAGATAATCCGCATTCCCTCCAAGGTGGGTATACGTGTGATTTCTCAAAGGTTCATCCAGCATGACATCTCTCTCAGGTATGATTTGTATCAGTTCTTCATATATGTGATGTTCCTTTGCCAATTACATCATTCCTTTATCCCATTAATCTCTTTCATTCTAAGCTAATCTTCTCTCTCTTTCCATAGGAAAGAATGGATCATCCAATCCACCTGTTCATTTTCATGAAGGGCGCTGTGGCCGAGTTCCTCATCGACAATCATAGTTTCATTATATTTATTGCCCGGGATAACTGTTCGTATAGATTGCACACTTTCCGGGCGTGCTACACTGTCCCCCGTACTGGCGACATTCAGTACCTCTGTCCCTGGTGGGAAACCATTTTTTTGAATCAGCTCTAGAGCAAGGGATCCAGGTTTCAAATCGGTTGCTGCTTCATCATGGTGGATTTGAAAATACTTTTGACTATAAATGCCGTCAAATGGGCTTCCTATAGCAATAAACCGATCCACGTCCGGATATTCTTCCCCTTCATAATCCTGAAGAAACTTCAAGGAAACGATCCCCCCCATGGAATGTCCGACAAGATTGATTTCATTCGCATGATAATTCTCTTTCAAATGGGTCGTGACTGAAGCAAGCCAGCGGGTGGTATCTTCAAAACTTGCCCGATTGTCTTGGAATATCACCTGGACAAACATCGGTTCCTCTCTCCCCTTGCTTAAATGGTAGTCACGTACCCTTCCATTGGAAGTGACATAATAGACGAGTCCTTTCTTTCCCCACCCATACTCATCTTCAAACCGATGCAGCATATGCCCAAAGGAATTGGAAGTGCCTTTATAACCATGGACGAACAAAGTTGGATTTCCATGGTGGATATCAGAGACTGGTTTCGTTGGCTTATATAATAGCATGCCGGCGAATAGGATAAAGGCAATGGCGGCAGCTATGATGAATTTCTTCTTCAAAGGTCTCCCTCACTTATTGAAGCTCTGGTTGCGATATCCATTCATTATAGCATTCACCATACTGAACTGTCTTGGCTCAACCTTATCTAGACAGGGATTGTATGGAGTGGAATACCGGCTCCCCCTCCTTGAAAGTCGTAATATATTTAAAGCCCAGTTCCTCAAAGAGCTCCAAAGACTCCTTGAATTTGTACCCGACGGTTGTTTCCGTATGTGAGTCAGAGCCTAATGTAAGAATTTCTCCTCCAAGTTCCCGGTAAAGCTTAAGGATGTCTTTGCTTGGCATTCCCGCGCCCAGGCCGTAACGGAAACCGGATGTATTCAATTCGATTCCTTTTCCTGCTGGGATGATTTCCTTGAAAACCTCCCGAATGATATCATGGTGGTCCCTTTTGCTATTCACCTCCGTATAACGTTTCACCAAATCTACATGTCCAAGAATATTAAATCGTTTAAACCGCTTCACGCAATCCAGCAGTTCTTTATAATAAACATCATAAGCCTGTTCTACTGTCTTACCCTGGAAGAAATCCCCGGAATGCAGATCCTTATGTTCGGTTGTATGCATGGAACAAATGACAAAATCAAAAGCCTCTTGATCAAGCAGCTCTTCATACCTGCCCAATAGATGAGGTTGAACACCAATTTCCACTCCCTTTTTGATAACGATCCTATCCTGGTACTTCTCCTCCATCTTTTTAATGGATCTATCATATTCCCCAAGATCAAATTCAAAAACAATCGATTCGTCCGGATAATCATAATCAATATGTTCCGTGAAACAAATTTCTTTCAATCCTTTTTCTATCCCCTGCTCAATGGTCTTTTCCATTGGGGTCTCACAATCGGCTGAAAAATCACTATGAATATGGTAGTCGAACATATTAAATTCCCCTTTTCTATTGACTTTTTTCCTTATAATTATTAGAATACTATATAACTTTAATTAGATAAAGCAATAAAGTATTAAAGTTTTCGGAAGGAGTATTCTCATGCAAAATTACGTGCTCAACGGAAATAAAGATACAAGTGTGGAAGACTTTCAAATCAGGGACAACCTGATCAGCACATTGAAAGAACGCTTTAAAACGTATGGTTATAAACAGGTTCGGACTTCCACTTTCGAATATTATGACTTATATTCTACCATTACCGGGACCGTAAGCCAGGATGACATGATGAAAGTCGTTGATTCTTCCGGAAAAGTGCTCGTGCTTCGACCGGATGTCACGATCCCCATCACCCGGATGATATCCGCAAACCGGGGAACCTTGCCGGCCGATCTGAGACTTTTCTATGTCCTGGATGTGTTCCGGCAGAACCAGGAACCGTCCGACCGTAAAGAGACCACACAGGCAGGTGTCGAGTTCTTTGGAAAGGATACACCGGAAAACAACGCGGAAACCATTGTACTCGCCATTCATACGATGAGAGATCTTGGCTTTACAAATTTCAAACTGGAGATCGGCCATGCAGGATTGTTCAAGGAACTAATCAAACAGACTTCCATCAATGAACAGGAACTAGAACAGCTGCAAGCCCTTATCCAATCGAAAAACATGGCAGAAATGAATCCGTTCTTGGATCAACTTTCCATCGAAGAAGATGTGAAATCAGCCATCCGTTCCATTCCGCTGCTATACGGCAATCCGGCGGATATTATCCGTCAGGCAGAAGCTATCATTCAAAACACAGAAATGAAGAACTTGCTGAAAAGCCTGGTGGATGTATATGAAGTATTGAAAGATTATGGAGAAGAAGATGCACTGGTTTTCAACCTGGGGCTCATCAATAACATGAACTATTACTCTGGCATCATCTTCCAAGGATTCGTTGAGCATGTCGGGAAACCTCTCCTGATGGGGGGACGCTATGATAATCTTGGAGAACAATTCAGCAGTCCCATGCCCGCAATAGGTTTCGCCTTCGAAGTCGATGACTTATTAGAAGCCCATGATCAAGAGAAGCTGTGGAAAGAGAAAAACGCTCCTCTTTCCATCCTTCTGGAGTATGATAGAGATATGCAAAGACAAGGTTTCAAGCTGGCTTTTCAATTACGAAAGAATGGATGGCAGGTACTGACTTATCCGTCTGACCATACGGCTAGCCAACAAACACCTGCAGACTGTATCGTTCACTACAGAGGAGATGAGCTGCAGCTTGAAGCTGGCGGCAAGGTGACTACTTTCAATGACACGGATGAATTGACAGGAACATTATCGGAGATGGGGAGAGATGACGAATGGCATGTTTGACACTTGCATTGGCAAAAGGCCGAACGCTGGACGATACCATTAAGTTATTGGAGAAGTCGGGAATAACATTTCCGGATTTGGAGGAAGAGAGCAGAAAGCTTATTTTCTATGATACGGAAGAACAGATAAAGTTAATTGCGGTAAAAGCCGTAGACGTGCCTACCTATGTAGAAAAAGGAGCAGCAGATATCGGAGTATCAGGAAAAGACAACATCCTCGAAGCACAGCCAGAGGTTTATGAAATGCTTGATTTGAAATTGGGACAGTGCAAATTCGCCGTAGCAGGCATAAAGGGAGACACATTGGAGAAGAACCGCAAACTCACCATCGCCTCCAAGTATCCTACTGTCGCCAAAAAACACTTCGAGAGAAAGGGTCAGGCTGTCGAAACGGTCAAGCTGAACGGCTCTGTGGAACTTGCCCCGCTGATCGGACTTGCCGACTTCATTGTCGATATTGTGGAAACAGGAAATACAATCAAGGAAAACGGGTTGGAAGTCGTTGAGGAAATAGAGGATATCAGTACAAGGCTGATCGTCAATAAGGCTAGTTATGCAACCAAGTCTGCTGACATCAATTCGTTCATTCACAAACTACAGTATTCCTTGGAGGGATCTGCCATATGAAAGTAATCACAACCAAAGAATTCCTGAATAATTTTGCCAATCAGTCACCTTCCGAAGATACTGATAGAAAAATCGACCAGATAGTACTGGAGATCATCCAACAGGTTCGGCACTCTGGTGACAAAGCCCTATATGAATACACCGAAAAATTCGATGAGGTGCAGCTGGATCAACTGGCTGTAACAGAAGAAGAATTCCGGGAAGCTGACAAACAGGTATCCGATTCATTCAGACAGGCTTTGCGGGAGGCACAACAAAACATCGCTGAATTCCATCAAAACCAAATGGAGAAGTCATGGTTTGTGAATAAAGCACCTGGTGTCATGCTTGGACAGAAGGTGACCCCCCTTGAAAAAGTGGGCGTATACATACCCGGCGGAAAAGCCGCCTATCCCTCCTCTGTGTTGATGAATGTCATCCCAGCGAGACTAGCCGGAGTGGAAACAGTCGTTATCACTACTCCTCCCCAGCCGGATGGGAGTATCAACCCGCATGTTCTGGTTGCCGCTAAAGAAGCAGGGGTGGACAAAGTCTATAAAGTTGGCGGAGCCCAAGCAGTTGCTGCACTTGCATATGGCACGGAAACTATCCCGAAAACCGCGAAAATCGTAGGTCCAGGAAACGCCTTTGTAGCGCGGGCAAAAAAGTGGGTATATGGAGATGTGGCCATTGATATGATTGCTGGCCCCAGTGAAATTTGTATACTGGCAGACGATACCGCTTCTCCAGCTTATATTGCTGCCGACCTGCTTTCACAGGCGGAACATGATGAAGATGCCAGAGCCATCTGTGTAACAACAAGCAAATCAATGGCAGATCAAGTCATCAGTGAGGTAAGACAGCAGGCCGCCAAGCTGGAAAGAAAAGAAATTATCGATCAATCCATTGAACAGCACGGCAGCATAATCCTTGCAACCAATAAAGAGGAAGCTATCCATGTCGTCAATACCATAGCCCCTGAACACTTAGAGTTAATGATGGAAAATCCGCAGGAAGAGCTTCAATACATTAAAAATGCAGGAGCCATATTCCTTGGTGCCTATGCTCCCGAACCACTCGGCGATTATTTTGCAGGGCCTAACCATACATTGCCGACAAGTGGCACAGCAGCATTCGCCTCTCCACTGGGAGTATATGACTTCATTAAGAAATCCAGCATTATCCAGTATTCCCGTGAAGCATTAATGCAGGCAGCCTCGCCTATTCAGACATTGGCAGAAACAGAAGGCCTGACTGCCCATTCCAATGCAATCCAGGTAAGAAAGGACGATTCAGATGCGAAAGCATAGCATAAGCAGAAAAACAGCAGAGACAGATATTGATTTGGAAGTTTCCATTGATGGAACCGGATTATCAGAGGTAAACACAGGAGTGGGCTTTTTAGATCATATGTTGATACTCATGACCAAACATGGCTTACTGGATCTCAAAGTACGTTGTGAAGGAGATTTGGAAGTTGACCAGCATCATACAGTAGAGGATATTGGAATCGCATTAGGAGAGGCCTTCCGGGATGCATTGGGAAATAAAGAAGGGATAACACGCTATGCAAATGTCACAACCCCCATGGACGAAGCCCTGTCCACTGTATCTTTGGACATCAGCGGACGGGCCTTCTTTGTTTATCATGTGGAAGGACTGAAAGATAAGGTTGGCAGCTTTGACACAGAATTGGTGGAGGAATTCTTTCAGGCATTCGCCAGCAATGCGAAGGTCACACTTCACATCAACTTGGATTATGGCAAAAATTCACATCATATTATCGAATCCATATTCAAGGGCTTCGGGCGGGCTCTCGACATGGCTACCATGAAGAACCCTCGGATCCAGGGAGTACCATCGACTAAAGGGACATTATAAAGGAGGAAGCAGGATGATTGCCATTGTAGATTACGGAGCCGGGAATATTAAGAGTTTGCAGTTCGCCTTGAATAAACACAATTTGGAATCAACACTGACAGCAGACCCAGAAGTAATCCGAGATAGCAAAGCAGTTATTGTTCCAGGTGTCGGTGCATTCAAGGATGCTATGGATTCTATGAACAAACTGGAACTGGGCAAAGTCATCAAAGAAGAAGCGGAAAAAGGAAAGCCGACATTGGGAATATGCCTCGGCATGCAGCTATTCTATGAAAAGAGCTTTGAAGACGGCTCCTGGGAAGGTCTTGGACTTTTGAAAGGGGAAGTCAGCCGAATTACTGATTCCGTAAAAGTCCCCCACATGGGCTGGAACACCTTGAATATCAAACAGGACAATCCAGTCGTAGAGGGAATCGAGGAAGAAACCTATGTCTACTTCGTCCATTCCTATGCTGTCAGCAGCTATGAGGAAAACACTCTTACAGCAAGTACCAACTACGGAGGAACAGTTCCTGCCATCGTGCAGCAGAAAAATATTATCGGTATGCAGTTCCACCCGGAAAAGAGCGGGGCAGCTGGACTCCGATTATTACAAAACTTTGGGGAGATGATTTCATGATTCTTTTTCCAGCGGTTGATATCAAAAACGGTAAATGTGTACGCTTGACACAAGGGGATTACAACAAAGAAAAAATATACAGCGATTCCCCTTCAGAAACTGCCCTTAAATGGCAGGAAAAAGGGGCAGAATCCCTTCATATTGTGGACCTGGATGGGGCAAAGACCGGGGAATCCACCAATAAAGCCAGCATTAAACAAATTGCAAAGAAAACCCGGATTCCAATTCAGGTAGGCGGCGGAATACGCAGTCTCGGTTTGATCGATGAATATATCGACGCAGGGATCAGCAGGGTCATCATCGGTACAGCCGCCATTCATGACAAAGACTTCCTGCGCAAAGCAGTCAATCAATATGGTGAAAAAATTGCAGTTTCCATTGATGCCCGCAATGGCTATGTAGCGACAGATGGCTGGACGGAGACCAGTTCCGTCAAGGCTCTGGATCTTGCAAAAGAATTGGAAGAGTTGGGAGTACAAACCATTGTTTATACGGATATCCTGAAAGACGGTATGCTGCAGGGCCCGAATTTCGACGAACTTCAAACCATTAACGAGGCTACTGCCATGAATGTCATCGCCTCCGGTGGAATTACTAATAAGGAAGATATCCAAAAATTGAGAAGCCTTCATCTGTTCGGCGCTATTATTGGCAAAGCCCTATATGATGGTACATTGGTCTTTGAACAAGTTGCTGGTGGTGATGAACATGCTCGCTAAGCGTATTGTGCCTTGCCTTGACGTCGATAAAGGACGGGTGGTAAAAGGTAGGAAATTCCAGAACATCCAAGATGTCGCTGACCCTGTGGAGCTTGCCACCAGGTATAACCTGGACGGCGCCGATGAGCTGGTCTTCTACGATATCACAGCATCCAATGAAGCAAGAGATATTTTTGTCGATGTAGTGGAAAAAGTCGCTGCTGAAATTGCTATTCCATTTACAGTCGGCGGCGGGATTCGTACATTGGAAGATATCCATCGGGTCCTGAGAGCTGGAGCCGACAAAGTATCCATCAATAGTGCTGCCGTAACGAATCCTCAGTTGATCAGAGAATCTGCCTGGAAATTTGGGTCCCAGTGCATTGTACTCTCCATCGATGCCAAGAAGACGGACACAGACAAGTGGATGGTCTTTACAAAAGGTGGCAGGGAGAACACCGGCCTAGACGCCATTGAATGGGCTCAGCGTGGAGAAGAGTTGGGTGCTGGAGAGATTGTGGTGAACGCAATGGATGCAGACGGAGAAAAAGATGGCTACAACTTGCCACTAACCAAAAAGATTGCAGAAACAGTAAACATACCAGTTGTCGCAAGTGGAGGAGCCGGTGCAATGGAGCACTTCTCCACGGTACTTCATGAAGGCAAGGCAGATGCGGCACTGGCCGCTTCGGTATTCCACTATGGTGAGATTCCGATTCCGGAGTTAAAGAAATATCTTGCAGAGAAAGACATCGTTGTCAGGAGGGATACATAATGGAAGTGAATATAGCGAAACTATCATTTGATGAAAATGGGCTGATCCCTGCGGTCGTCCAGGACGCGAACACAGGTAAAGTGCTGACATTGGCTTATATGAATGAATCGTCTCTTTTAAAGACCATTCAGACGAAGGAAACCTGGTTCTACAGCAGAAAAAGGCAGGAACTCTGGAACAAAGGGGCGACTTCTGGAAATACACAGGCAGTAAAACAAATATCCTATGATTGTGATGGAGATGCTCTTCTGGTCCAAGTCACTCCGAACGGTCCCGCTTGCCATACCGGTGAGGAATCCTGTTTCCATGAATCGCTCCATAAAGAGGAAGAAGTTGTCCAGGATGTTGTCTATCAGGTTGCCGGTAAAATAAAAGAACGTAAAGAGAATCCGGTAGAAGGAGCTTACACAACGTATCTTTTCAACGAGGGTATCGATAAGATCCTTAAGAAAGTCGGAGAGGAAACAAGCGAAGTGATCATCGGAGCCAAGAATGATGATAAGCAGGAAATAACCTGGGAGATTGCCGACCTCACTTATCACACCTTGGTGCTCATGGAACTCACAGGGGTGACCATCAAAGACATTAAAGAAGAACTGCAGAAACGGCATATTCAGAAACAGGAGAAATAATTCAGAAAGGAGCATTCCCTAAGGAATGCTCCCTTTCTATATATTATTAGATTAATGTCTCTACGTCAGCATCTTCTTTCAACTCTTCCACTTTTGCCTTCAGTTGCTCCTGTTCCTTCTGCGTGCGAAGTTGCTGCCTGATAGGTTCTTCCAGTTCTTTCAGCTCCCCGACTTCTTCGCTTTGCTCGGTCAACTGATCATACATTTCCTGAACCTCCTGGTCTGTTACTTCCACATTCAGTTCGGACTCCATATATTTCGATGTGATCAAATCATTATTTAGCTGATCCTTAAACTGCTCTTCCGTCAATTGGAACTGTTCCAACATAGTTGGAAGCTGATCACCTGATTGTTCCTCAATCTGTTTATATTGCTGGTCCACTTCTTCTTCAGTCACTTCAATTCCTGCCCGTTCAGCATCCTGAAGAATCAATTCCTGATCCACCAGAAGATCCAGCGTCAGTTCTTTAATCTTTTCATGATCACTGATATCCTGACCACTTTGCTGCATGGTTGTCTTTACCTGCATATATATCGGATTGTATTTTTCTCCGGTGACTTCTGCATCATTGACTTTAGCAACGGACTCCGTTTCATCCACCTTTTCCTTTTCTGTTACTTCCACACTTTCCTGAGCCTGCTCTGAAGTACTCTCCGGTGTTTCCTGATTTCCTTCCTCAGCAGCGTCCTCTCCACCGCAAGCAGCCAATACCACTGCAAATGCCAACGCCAACGTGATCATTAAAAGTTTTTTCATTAGAAAACACAACTCCATTTCCTTTCAGTGTCTCTTTATTCAAACATATACCAGTAATCTTTTTCAAGCACCTCAAAACGCCTTTCATGCCCTCTACCGCTGGTATGAGCGGTTTTATAGCCCAAGTTTACATTTCAGATACAATCCAATAGGCAATTTACATACTTATGCCACAAGCCTAATAGCAATGGGAGCATTTATTATCAGCAATCGAGTAGGAGGAGGTGACTAACCTCCGTCCTCTCACACCACCGTACGTACGGACCCGTATACG
>NZ_JBHRSA010000032.1:0-4472 GCF_042643145.1 Virgibacillus xinjiangensis | reverse complement strand
TGCCTTTAGCTAACGGTTACAATGACCTTCACCGCTCGGGACTCGAACCCTAAAGCGTGCGCACATGCCGGGCACACAAAAGAGGTGTGCAGGTTCTATGATCAACCTGCACACCTCTTAATTTAAAGCCGTAATGAGATAACCGATATAACGCTTTGTCCTACAATCTGCTGCTCTTCTTACTCTGCTTCCGATTGCTCGATACTTGCTTCAATTTCCTTTATCATTTCAGAGACAGAGATGAGCCCTCCCCCAGAAAGATACCAGTAATCCGGATCCAGGTAATATATCTGATCGTTTTGATAAGCCTTTGTATTCTTTGTCAATTCATTTTCAACGATCTGCTTTGCTGAAGTCTCTCCTCCAACTACCGCTGTACGGTCTACAACATACAACAGGTCAGGGTCCTGCTCCATGACATATTCGGGTGAAACATTCATACCATGGGTGGATGCCTCAATCCCTTCATCTGACGCAGGAACACCAAACACATCGTGAATCAGACCAAAACGGGAGTTTGGCCCATAGGCACTGATCTTATCATCATTGGCGAGAATAATCAGTCCTTCTTTTTCCATATCACTGGTCTTCTCATTCAAGGAGGCAATCGAATCCTCTATCTCTGTCATCGTATCATCAATTTCTTCTTTCTTTCCGAAGATTTCCCCTACCTTGCTCATATTCTCCTTAAATGAGTCCATATACCTTGTGGTGTCTACCCCCAAGTGGACGGTTGGAGCAATCTCGGACAGCTGGTCATACAAACTTGCCTGACGTGCAGAAATAATGATTACGTCTGGATTGATTTCTGCAATCTTTTCAAAATCCGGCTCCTTCAAGCTGCCGATGTTCTCATATTCTTCACTATCATAATGGCTCAAGTAATCCGGCAGGCTCGTTTTGGAAACCCCCGCCACATTGACATCCAAATGATCAAGTGTGTCCAAAATACCATAATCGAATACCACTACATTCTCCGGATTCACCGGTACCTCTGTTTCTCCAAGTTCGTGTTCTATATTGACTGTTTCTTTATCTTCTGCATCTTCAGCATTCGTTCCTTCACTATCAGCCCCACACGCAGCCAGCAGTGTAAACAATGCCATGATGGATAACAACCATAATAATTTCTTCATGTTTCTACTCCTCTTTTCCCAGATTATTTATTTAAAATAGCAATTGCTGCAGTTCAGCAGGAAAGCGGCAGTTTTCGTTTATATGCAGTTGGGCCTATTTTGCCCGTCTTGATCACCTGGAACTTGCCGGCAAAGAAATGACCTGCCTTATTCAAGCAAAAAGATTTACCAGCAAAGTGATATAGGTTAGAATAATTGTAGTGGACTTCCTTTATATTGGAACAGCCGTGAGATACTGTTTCCATATAAAGGTTTTTTTATTTTTATGGACCGGCCCCTTCTATGCGAAAAGAAGGTTGGCCGGTCTTTTTTCTATATGTCTACCTCGTATACCGCCGCCACCGGCACCCTCCAGCTGCTATTAAAAATACACACATATCCTACGTTGATCGATTTCTTTGATGTCGATATCCATATCATAAATATCTTTCAATACACATTTATCAATCACATCGCAGGCCCTTCCCTGCTTTACAATCTTTCCATCCTTCAAAGCAACGATGTTATCTGAATAGCAGGAGGCGAAGTTGATATCATGGATGACAATCACAATCGTTTTCCCCATATCATTGACAAGTCTTCTCAGTGTCTTCATGATTTGTACGGAGTGTCTCATATCCAGATTGTTCAGCGGCTCATCAAGAAGTATATACTCTGTATCCTGGGCAATGACCATCGCTATATGCGCGCGTTGCCGTTGTCCGCCACTCAGCTCATCTAAGTATTTATCTTCCAAATCCCCAAGTTCCATATAATCGATGGCCTCATCGACCTTCTGCCAGTCTTCATCCTTCAGCCTGCCCTGGGAATATGGAAAACGGCCAAAAGAGACCAGCTCACGAACCGTCAATTTCAAGTTGATAGCATTTGTCTGCTTCAAAATGGAGATTTTCTTGGCAAGTTCATTATTTTTCACCTGCAGAATATCTTCCCCATCAATGGTGATTGCTCCATCATCTTTTGCTATCAGACGGCTGACCATGGAAATCAATGTACTTTTTCCTGCACCATTGGGTCCGATAAAAGAGGTGATTGTCCCTTTTTCTATATCTACCGACACATCATCAATGACTTTCTTTTGGTTATAGGTCTTGAATACATTTTTTATATTTACCATGACTTATTCTCCTTTAACAAAAGATATATGAAGTATACTCCACCAACAAAATTGATGATTACACTTATTGTTGTATCAAAGGCAAAAACTTTTTCGACAATGAATTGCCCGCCGAGCAGTGCAATGATGCTGATCAGGACAGAACCAAGGATAATGTAGAAATGGCGGTAAGTTTTCATAAATTCATATGCCACATTCACCACCAGTAGCCCAAGAAATGTGATAGGGCCAATCAATGCGGTTGCAATGGAAATCAACACAGCAACAATGATCAGAAGCTGTTTGACAACTGAATTGTACGGTACTCCCAGATTGATGGCATGGTCTTTGCCAAGCCCTAGTACATCCAGATACTTATAGAACCTGATGAAATACAACAGTACAAGTACAACCAGAATCGCCGAAAGGAACACCAACTCGGTATTGACATTGTTCACACTGGCAAACATCCGGTCCTGAGCAACCATGAATTCATTCGGGTCAATCAGAACCTGCATGAAATCAGTGAAGCTGCCAAAAAATGTTCCAAGAATCATCCCGATCAAAAGAAGGAAATAGATGTTGCTTCTCTCCCCCTTGAAAAGGAAGAGGTAAAGCAATAAAGAAAATAGCATCATAAGTACGACCGAGACAAGATAGTTAACATTGCTGTTCATCATTACCAGAGAATTTGCCCCGAAAATAAAGATAATCACTGTTTGAAGCAACATGTACAGTGAATCCAGTCCCATGACACTAGGGGTCAGAATCCTGTTATTGGTGATGGTCATGAAGATCACCGTCGCCAGGGCAATCGATCCCCCTGTCAGGATGATCGCCGCCACCCTGACCAGCCTCCTTGGCAAGATGTAACTGATATTACCGCTCAGGTCATAAAATATAAAAAGAAAGGTGAATGCTGCTGTGATAATGGCCAATATAGCTAATCTTTTTTTATAATCCATATCTTTTTCTCCTTAACAGCAGATAAATGAAGATTCCGCTGCCAATTACTCCCACAGTCAGACTGATTGGGACCTCATATGGATAAATGATGATTCTGCCAATGACATCGCAGAACAACACAAACACAGCACCCAGCAATGCAGTATGCAGCAAAGTCTTCTTTAAGTGATCACCTTGGTAGATCGTAACGATATTAGGAATGATCAGACCAAGGAAAGGAATGACCCCGACCGACAGTACAACAGATGCTGTCGCAAGGGCAGTAATCATGAGACCAAGATTTACGACCTGCCGGTAATTCAGGCCAAGGTTTTTGGCGAAATCTTCTCCCATTCCAGCAATAGTAAACTTATTGGCATATATATATGCTAGCAATAGAATGGGAACAGTGATGAACATCAATTCATAATTCCCGCTCATGATCATTGAGAAATCCCCTTGCATCCAGGAAGACATGTTCTGGATGAGGTCATTCTGATAAGCAAAGAATGTAGAAACAGAGCTGATAATGTTCCCGAACATCAAGCCGATCAGCGGGATGAAAATGGCATCCTTAAATTTAATTTTTTCGAGTATCTTCATGAAAATGAAGGTGCCCAACATCGCAAACACAAAGGAAACGAGCATTTTCTGTAATGGACTGGCTGCAGCAAACATCATCATGGATACAAGGATTCCAAGTCTAGCAGAATCAAGGGTACCCGCCGTTGTAGGAGAGACGAACTTGTTTCGGCTCAATTGCTGCATGATCAGTCCGCAGATGCTCATGCTCATCCCAGCAATCAGAATACTCAACAATCTCGGTATTCTGGTTGTCATCAGTACTTGTGTCTGACTTTCCGTCAGGCTGAATACATCAAATGGTGAAATGTCAGAGACACCGAGAAACACAGATGCCACTGATAGAATGATAAGGGCTAAAATTAAGTATCTTATTTTCATAGACCGACCTTCTCTTGAAAAGTCCTGGACCCCCTCCCCGATAAAGGGCTTTCATCCAGCCTTTTCATTTCCCCTGAATTGATTGATAAATTGCTTGTCAATAATAATTATTATCTTTTAGCAGTTCTAATTAATAATGATATTCATTATCAATTAGCTTCTTAATTCTCAGTATACCATATTAGTTATCTTCGTCAATGGATAACCATCTGTCGTTAACAAATTTTTTGAATACAAGAACAACTGGTCAATCATCTGTAGAATGCAATCGAGTAGGAGGAGGTGACTAACCTCCGTCCTCTCACACCACCGTACGTACGGACCCGTATACG
>NZ_JBHRSA010000031.1:0-158580 GCF_042643145.1 Virgibacillus xinjiangensis | reverse complement strand
AGTTAAGCTCTCCAGCGCCGATGGTAGTTGGGACTTTGTCCCTGCGAGAGTAGGACGCTGCCAGGCAACCGAAAAAACAAGGAGGAAAGTAAAAACTACTTTCCTCCTTGTTTTTTTATATGCCAGAAGTAACAGTCGGATGTCAGATTTAGCTCTATAAGGATCATAACGTTTGGCCAAACAATCTGACAGCCATGGTGTTGAGATTTGCAGTAGATAAGAAACCGTATTGTCTAAGGTTTTCGTCTAATAAAAGCATGCCCATATTGTTAGCATAAAGTCTCGTGTTGGCAGGTTGTATAAATATTGCTGGCTGAAAAGAGGCTCACTCTAGTATGTTTATAGAAAAATAAGAAGGAGGCAATCATTCCTGCCTCCTTCTTATTCGTTATTAGTTCCCTTCATTTTTGACTTTTGAACTCAATGAGTCGGTAACTGACGTGATTGCACCATCACCGGTGACATTACATGCCGTACCGAGGCTGTCCTGCGCAAGGTACAAAGCAATCATCAGTGATACCATGGTAGGACTGAATCCCAACATGCTCTCCAGCAAACCAATACTTGCCATTACTGCTCCTCCTGGGACTCCAGGTGCTGCTATCATGGTTGCTCCAAGTGTTGCAATGAAAGGAAAGACAGCTGAGAAAGACGCCATATCTCCTTGCAGGAACATTACAGCCATGGCACAACTGGTTATGGTGATCGTGCTGCCGGATAAGTGGATATTTGCTAACAATGGTACCGTAAAGTCCGCAATATTTCCTTTTAGTCTGAGCGTTTTAGAATGTTGTAGTGTCACAGGTATGGTTGCGGCTGATGACTGGGTTCCCAATGCTGTAAAATAGGCAGGCGACATCTTTTTTAGCATGTTCAAAGGGTTCTGCCTGCTCAAGGAACCTGCTATTGTATATTGAATCAGAAGATATAGCAGGTGCAGAATGATAATCATGATAAAAACCTTTATAAACACA
This sequence comes from Virgibacillus xinjiangensis, assembly GCF_042643145.1. Taxonomy (NCBI): domain Bacteria; kingdom Bacillati; phylum Bacillota; class Bacilli; order Caryophanales; family Bacillaceae; genus Virgibacillus; species Virgibacillus xinjiangensis. Next base: position 157,606 of record NZ_JBHRSA010000031.1, on the reverse strand, counting down.
CTAATGATCGTCGTCACTTGTCCTGCATGCGTCATGTTCGCAAAGATACCGAAAATATGAACGGGCAGAAGAGGGATGATTACCTTCTCAATAACTAATTGGATAATATCACGAAAATCTTCAGCCAACTGCAGCAATAGCTTGCTGTTTACTGCTGCTATCCCGATACCGATGACAAAAGCTAGTACCAGAGCTGTTGTAACCTCCATGAGAGGCGGTATTTCGACCGGTAGATATCCAGAGCTAAGTCCCTCTGTAGGATCTGTAAACGATTTAAGTGATTGCCCTTCAAGCAAGCTTGGATAAAGTGTATTGGCAGAAAAAAAAGCAAGCACACCTGCTAGTATGGTTGAACCATAAGCCAGTGCGGCTGTCAAACCAAGCAATCTTCCGGCCCCGCGTCCAAGGGAACCTATGCCGGGTGCAATAAAACCCAGAATGATTAAAGGGATGATAAAGCCAAGAAAAGCGCCAAATAGGTCATTGAAGGTCGCAAACACCCGTATAAACCCTTCATTGGCAAGTGAGCCTATCGTTACACCGAGAATGATGGCAACTAAGATTCTTATAAGTAACCCGAATCCTTTCATCAAAAAACTCCTTTATTATATATGTAATAAACGTTTATTTTACAACATTTGCCGTCATTCGTCTATCCACTATATTGCTATGGAAACAATAGTTATAGGTAATTTCGCCCAGATATCCAGAAATGTGCCATGCATCGGAGAATTGAAACAAGTATAGATTTGCCCAAAAAACATTGCAAAATACATCTAAACACGTTACCCTATATAAAGTTAAGTTAATTTGTTTGGCAAACAAATTAATGCAAGTCCTTGGTTTTCTGCCCTCTGGTCGCGAAATCATCTTTTTTGTAAACGCCTGCAGGGAAGCTGATTTCCTGGAGTAATAGCATGAATATCATCTACTGAGACATAGTAAAGCAAAGAAGGTTCATTTAGTTTTTAAGTAAGCGTTTCCTATTGTAAAGCTTCTTAGAGAATTTCACTAAATTAGGGAGAGATTTATATGAGAAAATTCATTGGCGGAATTGCCGTTTTGATACCGATTCTGTTACTTGCAGCCTGTGGTCCTGATGGCTCTATTCTTGGGCAAGGAGGAAAAGAATTAAAGCTTGCCCACAACCAATCGTTAGACCACCCGGTGCACAAGTCCCTTGCTGAATTTGCAAGGTTGGTGGAAGACAAATCCGAGGGAGAAATCAGTGTAGAAATCTTTGCGAACGGCCAGCTTGGCAGTGAAAGGGAAGCAATTGAGCTGACACAGACGGGAGCTGTGGACCTATCCAAGGTTAGTGCCAGTGCTCTCGAGTCTTTTGAGTCCGACTATTCTATATTCAGTGTTCCATATGTATTCGAGGATTACCAGCAATTCGAGAAAGCCATGAATAACAAAGAAGTAACGGACAGGCTGTATCTGCAGACAGAAGACATTGGATTCAGGGCGTTGACTTACTACAATGCCGGTGAGAGGAACCTTTACACCAAAAATAGGGAAGTAAAAGACGTGTCGGGCATGGAGGGGTTGAAAGTCAGAGTACAGCCTAGTCAGACAAGCGTAGGCATGATTGAATCCTTCGGGGCGGTTCCGACCTCGATGGCTTATGGAGAGGTATACACAGCCCTTCAAGCTGGAGTAATAGATGCAGCTGAGAACAATGAAACCGCTTTGGTTAACAATAACCATGGGGAAGTAGCCAAATACTATATGTATACAGAACACCAAATTGTGCCCGATATGCTGATCATGAACAGTGCTAGGTTTGACAGATTTTCAGAGGAAGAACAGCAGGTCATTCTGGAGGCTGCTGAAGAATCGACCATTTACCACGAAGATGTATGGAAAGAGACAATTAAAGAAAATACCGAAATAGCCAAGAATGAAATGAATGTGAAATTTGTGGAAGTTGATAAGCAATCTTTTATTGACTCTGTACAGGCCATGCACGAAGATTTTGCACAGAGTGAGAAAACAGGAGAAATATACAAATTGGTGAAAGGAGCTGCAGAATAATGGATAAATTAAAGCAAACAGTGGACAAAATTCTCCTTTCCATCACATCCACCTTATTGGTGATCATGGTAGTACTATCTGTCTGGCAGGTATTGGCCAGATATGTTCTGAACGTATCCAGCCCGGGTACCGAGGAAGCCATCAGATTTTTATTGATCTGGTTCGGTCTGTTGGGGGCCGCCTATGTTTTCGGGATCAGAAAACATATTGCCATCCTTTTCTTCCGAGAGAAATTGAGTGAAACGAAGCAGGAAGTCCTTGGTGCATTGACGAATGTGATCATTCTTTTGACTGCAGCTGTATTGATGGTATATGGGGGGCTCCAAACGGTTTTATTGACAGTTTCCCAAGTCGCGCCGGCTACAGGTATTTCCCAGGCTATTGTGTATGCTTCTGTCCCGGTCAGCGGTATGTTCATCATCTTTTATACCATCTACAATATGGCGGCCGATAAAAAGAGAAGGAAAGAGAGTGTGACCAGTTTATGACAATGACAGCAGGAATAGTGCTGTTCGGAGTTTTCTTCGCTCTGCTGTTTTTCGGAGCTCCAATAGCGCTTGCAATCATATTAAGTTCAGTTGTGACATTTTTGTTGATATTACCTTTTGATGTAACGATATTGACTGCTGCACAACGAATGGCTACGGGAATTGACGACTTTACGATGCTCGCAATTCCGTTGTTTGTCTTGGCCGGTATCATCATGAATAATGGAGGTATTGCTTTCCGTCTGGTGAACTTTGCAAAAGTCCTGGTCGGACGCCTGCCAGGGTCATTAGCTCATACTAATGTTGTTGGAAATATGCTGTTCGGTTCTATATCAGGCTCCAGTGTAGCTGCTGCTGCAGCAATGGGGAGAATAATGACCCCAATGGAGACAAACCATGGTTATGAAAGGACCTATTCAGCAGCAGTGAATATTGCATCTGCACCAACTGGATTGATTATACCACCTAGTTCCATCATCATTATTTATTCCTTGGCTAGTGGCGGTACTTCTATTGCAGCTTTATTCATGGCTGGGTATGTTCCCGGGATACTCTGGGGGATAGCCGTCATGGTTGTTGCATACTTCGGTGCAAAGAAAGCAGGTTACCCTGTTTCTGAAGTTCCTTCCATGAAAGACAGGCTATACATTATTGCTCAGGCGCTTCCGAGCCTGTTTCTTATTGTTATCGTCATCGGAGGTATCGTGGCAGGTATCTTTACAGCCACTGAAGGTGCTGCAGTTGCAGTTCTCTATGCAATAATTTTATCATTGATTTATAAAAGCTTAAAAATAAAGGATTTCCCTGGCATTTTCAGAGAGACCATTGAAATCACCGGAATGATTCTCTTCTTGATCACTTCTTCTGCATTATTTTCCTTGGTAATGTCCTATACAGGACTTCCGATCGCCTTGAGTAATGCCTTGCTTTCCATAACGGAAAGCTATGCAGGTTTGATTTTGATCATGCTGCTCATCTTGATTGTCATTGGAACATTTATGGATATAACACCTGCTGTATTGATATTCACCCCTATATTCCTTCCAATTTCACAGGAACTGGGAGTGGATCCAATACATTTCGGGATGATCATCTGTTTTGCTCTTTGTATCGGGAACATGACGCCTCCTGTAGGCAGTGCTTTGTTCGTTGGTGCCAGTGTTGCTGAAGTGAAAATCGAACAGGTAATCAAGCCATTGCTTCCGTATTTTGTGGCAGTCATTCTAGTCTTGCTCCTCGTTGCTTTCATACCACAAATAAGTTTATTCCTGCCTAACTTGTTTGGTTTGTAAGCAGTTCGCTGGATATGAGAAAAGCGCACCATTAAAGGTGCGCTTTCTCTGTTTAATTAGGATCTAGATTGATGTGTGCCTGTAGGCCCTTCGTTCATCTGGGTAACAAGTGGTATCATTTTTTGCATGGTCTCACCGAAATTCTGGTCATTTCTTGTCATGGTATAGTAAGTTGCTGCTCCAACTCCGACAGAAGCAATCAATGGCAGCCACATTCCATTTCTCTGCATTTTATACCCACCCTTTCTATACAGGAAGTCCTGACATGATTAGTATAGGGCAAAGAGCTGAAGAGCATGCGAGGAATCATATACCAGCGGACGCACCAGATTCCAAAGCAGCATTCATACCTGCCAGTCTTCCTGTAACTAAAGCAGAGGTGATATTGTATCCTCCTGTATATCCGTGAATGTCAAGGATTTCCCCACTGAAATAAAGGCCTGCCATGATCTTCGATTGCATCGTGTTTGGGACGACTTCTTTAATCGATACACCGCCACCGGTAACAAAAGCCTTATCCAGCGGCAGAGACCCTTGAACTACGAAGGTAAAGTTCTTTATTTGGTGGATGATGGCACGTATTTGATCATTCGATATATTTCCCGCCTTTTGCTCTTCGCTTATTTGATTATTGGATAGTATATAGGACAGGTACCTTTCGGGCACCATTCCTTTTAATGTATTTTTAATGGATTTTTTCGGGTTTGCATGCATGGATGCAATTGTAGTCTGGATCAAATGCTCTTCATTTTCCTCAGGCAGGGCATCAAGAATCATTTTTACTTCATCCCTGCCTTTTCTCAGTTCTTTGACGACGAATTGGGAACAACGAAGAACTGCAGGGCCCGAAACACCAAAATGTGTGAAAATCATGTCCATTTGGTGAGTGATGATCGGTTTGTCCTTTTTATTCAGGACGGATAAGGAAACATTCCTCAATGACAAACCCTGTAAGCTTTTATCTTTTATAAAGGGTTCTTTGGAAGTAAGAGCCACTTCGGTAGGATAGAGTTCGGTTACTGTATGTCCCGCTTTCTTAGCCCAGGCATAACCATCCCCTGTGGAACCGGTATGTGGAACAGCCTTTCCTCCGACTGCTAGGACGATTGTCTTTGTAAGGAGTTTTTCCTGGTTTTCTAAAATGACAGTATGCTCACTTTCTCCATAATGGACAGCCTGTACTGGTGTTTGAAGATGCACTTCCACTTTTAGCTCGTCCAATCTGTTAATTAAGGCGTTAACGACGGTCATCGCAGAATTCGAAACAGGGAACATCCTTCCATGATCCTCTTCTTTGAGCTCGACTCCCATATTTTCGAAAAAGTCGATAATGTCGTAGTTGTTGAATACGGAAAAAGCGCTGTATAGAAAGCGGCCGTTACCGGGAATATGCTTGATCACTTCTTCCTGTGGGAGTCTGTTTGTAACGTTACAGCGTCCACCGCCGGAAATTGCCAGCTTCTTTCCTAATTTTTTCCCTTTTTCAATGAGTACTGTCCGGGCACCTTGTTCTGCAGCTGCGATAGCAGCCATCAAGCCGGAAGGCCCGCCCCCGATGACAATAACATCCTTTTGCATGATGATCATTCCTTTCTTATGTATCTTACCATTATCCAATCAACATGCTCAATTGTTAATGGATAGCTTCAATTATTGCTTATTCGTTAACCGTATTTCAGTGAATATGGTAGAATGTCCATTATGGACGAAAAAGAATATAAATGCAGGTGAAAAAATGTCAAATATAGTTAGGGGAGCAATGTTACTTACGGTAGCATCCTTTTTATCTAAATTCCTAGGGATGATCTATGTCATTCCTTTTAATGCCCTCGTTGGGGAAACCGGGGGGACCTTATATAATTTTGCCTATGTTCCATACAGTATTCTACTGAGCATCTCAACCATCGGTGTTCCCTTGGCTGTTTCCAAATTTATTGCGAAGTACAACTCCTTAGGTGATTATGAGACGGGAAGACGGATGTTCCGTACAGGAATCGCATTGATGGCAGCCAGCGGTTTTCTGGCATTCCTTCTATTGTTCCTGGGTGCCGAGGTACTGGCTGGTTTCATTATTACAGAGGAAACTGGTTCGATAACTACAGAAGATGTTGCCTTCGTCATCCGGATGGTAAGTTTTGCCCTGCTGATCATTCCACCGATGAGTATCATCCGCGGATTCTTCCAAGGGCATCAATCCATGGGACCCACAGCTGTCTCACAGGTTATTGAACAAATCGTACGAATCGTTTTTCTGTTGACGGCGGCATTCCTTGTACTCAAACTGGCTGGAGGATCCATTACCACCGCTGTCGGCTTCGCTACTTTCTCTGCCTTTATCGGTGGGGCAGCCTCAATGGCAGTATTGATGGGCTATTGGAAAAAAAGAAAACCAGCTCTTGATAAAAGGCTGGAACAACAGCGTTTCACGACGGACATCTCCAAAAAAGATCTCATGATCGAATTATTCAGCTATGCCGGGCCATTTGTCATTGTGGGACTGGCCACTTCTTTATATCAACTGGTAGATACCTTCACTTTCAACCGGGCCATGGTCGCAGCTGGTTTCGGAAATGTCTGGGAAGTTGCCCTTTCGGCTATTAATGTGTTCGGACATAAGTTGGTCATCATACCAGGTACATTGGCAACTGGGCTGTCACTGGCCGCATTGCCGGCACTGACAAAGACTTTCACTGCTAATAATATGCAACAGCTGCATCAGCAGATCAGCCAGTCGCTGCAAATTGTCCTGGTCCTTGTGATTCCTGCGGTGGCTGGGTTGTCTGTTCTATCTTATGAAGCCTATGGTGCGTTATACGGCCTCCGTTCGATCGAGTTGACCGGTTCTTTGCTGGGATGGTATGCGCCAGTCGGACTGCTCTTTGCTCTATTCACTGTATCTTCTTCCCTTCTCCAGGGGATTAATGAACAGAAATTCGCTGTGGTTAGTCTAGCAGCAGGCTTGATGCTGAAGGTGCTGCTCAATATCCAGCTGATCCATATGTTCGGGCCGAAAGGAGCCATATTCGGGACTGGTTTGGCAGCAGGAACAGCAGTTGCTTTGAATATGTGGAGGGTGTTCACGAAGATTGATTTTCCGTTGAAACCTCTGTTGAAAAGGGTGACTCTGATTGTTATTTTCACTTTTATCATGATTGTCACTATCTTGATCGTAAAATTTGCTGCCGCCCAATTCCTTCCTTATGGAGAGGAAAGATGGGCAACAATCACTATGCTGGCGATGGGTGTGGGTATAGGCGGCCTTGTTTATATGTGGCTTGCCTATGAATCAACATTGCTTGAGCGCATCTTTGGAAACCGTGTAAGAGTGCTTGATCGTATATTTCGTAAATAAATAAAGGAGGTGGCTGGGTTGCGTATGGATAAATTACTGGCCAGCAAGGGATTTGGAAGCAGGAAAGAGGTGAAAACCCTCCTAAAGAAAAAACGTGTTTCTGTAAATGGGCATACTGTCAAGAACAGCAGCTTCCACGTCGATCCTATAGAAGATACAGTTATGGTAGACGGTGAGGAAATAAGTTACCGGGAGTTCATATACGTAATGCTCCATAAACCGTCAGGCTGTATTTCTGCTACAGAGGATGACTACCATAAAACGGTTATTGACCTGTTGGATGATGACTATCGGCTATTTTCTCCATTCCCAGTAGGAAGGCTGGATAAGGATACAGAAGGACTTCTGTTGATCACCAATGATGGAGAACTTGCCCACCAACTTACCTCTCCTAAAAAGGAAATAGAAAAAGTATACTATGCACGTATTGATGGTATAGTAACACATGATGATGTAGAGAGCTTCCAATCAGGTGTTACGCTGGAAGATGGTTACCAGGCTAAGCCTGCTGAGCTTAAAATCCTTCGGAAGGGCGATATATCGGAAATTGAAGTGGCAGTTACAGAAGGAAAGTTCCATCAAGTGAAAAGGATGTTTGAATCGGTCGGTAAGACGGTTATGTACCTGAAGAGGGAACGTATGGGGGAACTTGTACTTGATCAACAGCTGACACCAGGTTCCTATCGAGAGTTGACAAACGAAGAGCTCGATTATTGTCTTTCCCTTAAAAGTTGAATGGAGGATGCCAAATGAATAGTGTTCCGCATTATTTCGTTGCTATTCCACTACCCGATGAAAGAAAAAACTACTTTAAAGAAATCCAGAAAGTCTGGAAAAAAAGACTGCCTTATAAGCAATGGCCACATCGAGAGGATCTCCATATCACTTTGAAATTTCTCGGGGCCGTTACGGACAGTAGACGCAAGCAGTTGGAGGAAGAACTCTCTATGCTTGAAAATCAACGAGCTTTCAACATTTCAACAGGTGGTTTAGGTTACTTTGGAAAACCAGACAGACCAAGAGTTTTATGGGGCGGAGTGGAAAAAACAGATCAACTGCAGCATGTCTATGACGCAGTGGAAGCTTGCGCCGAAAAGGTTGGCTTTCAAAGGGAGAAACGGCCTTATAAGCCTCATATCACCATCGCAAAGAATTGGATAGGGGGTGCAGACACCTCCGTGCTGAAAGAAGCTATGGAAAGCGACCATAGACAGGAGGAGTTCACCGTCGACGAAGTTGTGTTATTTCGCATTCATCCAGGACATTCTCCAAAGTATGAAGTAGCAGCTCGTTATCAGTTGAAGGGTAAAGGAATCTGAATGGCCAGCGAATATGTATTTTCGCGCTACAATGGGAAATGATAGGTATAACTGTTCAGCAATCTATGGGATGAAAGCGGCCAGCAGCATAGTCGACAGTTGTTTTTTTTAATGGATGATAATAAAATGTATTATTGAATGCTTATTTTGGAAAGATGTGAGAAACCATGGTGGATTGGCTCAAAAGAGTATTGGGGGAAGGCTGGGATGTCATTCCGGCAGGCGGCCTTACCGGTGATGCTTATTTTGCGGTAAAAGATGATAAAAAACTATTTCTGAAAAGAAATTCTTCCCCATTCCTGGCTGTATTGTCAGCAGAAGGAATCGTCCCGAAGCTTGTATGGACGAAACGGATGGAGAACGGAGACGTGATTACGGCTCAAGAATGGCTGGAAGGCAGGGAACTTTCGCCGGTGGAAATGCAGCATCATCATGTAGCGGAATTGCTGCATAAGATCCATCATTCATCGGAGCTTCTCCATATGCTTATGCGGTTAGGGAAGAAACCAGTTAGTTCTGATGAGAGCTACGCCATGATAAAAGCACGGCTTGCACGTGCAAACCATGCCACTAATGGATCGGAAATCTCCGAGGCTTTATTGAATTTGGAGCGATTGCTTCCAGTCACAAGGAATCAGAACAAAGTAGTCTGTCATGGAGATTTGAACCATAATAATCTCTTGGTGACAAAAGAGGGGGATCTGTTTCTCATTGATTGGGACAATGCTATTATAGCCGACCCTGCCACTGATTATGCAATGATTCTTAAATGGTACATACCCCGGCAGGATTGGGAAAACTGGCTGCAGAACTATGGAGTCACCATGGATACAAATACCATTGGCCGGATGTATTGGTACCTATTATTGGACGCTCTCCAGTATTTGAGTTGGCATGAAGAGCGGAAAGAGCCTGACAAGGTACAGGAACGGGTTGAAAACATCAAGGAACTGAATGCGCAAATCAGTACATCTATTCTAAGTTAGCCTGTTGAATGATGTTGGTCCAATTGCCGATATTCTGTCTGTTCGACGTAATATGGGCGGTTGTATCCTTAGTGGATTCTCCCTGCTTTCCATAATTGTAAATCTCGGGAAGAAGTTGGGTAAGCTGCTCATCGGTTAGTTGGTCATTTTCCATCATGGACTGTACCAGTCTAACGATTTGCTGATATTCGGATGCTTGTCCATAACCGTCAACCTGCTGTTCATCCAAAAGGTCATATAACAACGATAATTGATTATTTACTGTAAGTGCCATCACGTATCACCTCAGAAAATAGTCTTAGCCATAATCATTTTAATATACCCTATATTTATAAGAGAAGGTGAAAGCAATGCGTCAGCGACATAAACCTTGGGCAGATGATTTCTTACAGGAAAATCGCCACATTGTCATCCCGAACGCAAAAGAAAACAAAAATAAGTGGAAGGATTTTTTCGGAAACGAACATCCGATCCATGTTGAAATAGGAACGGGAAAGGGACAATTTATTGCAGGGATGGCCGAGCAGTTTCCGCATATAAATTTCATCGGAATAGAAATTGCAAAAAGCATTATTGTTACGGCTGCCCAGAAAGTGAAGGATTCTGGAATGGATCATGTCATTCTTCTGAATGAAGACGCTCAAGACCTCCGGGAACTTTTCGGGGAAAATGAGGTGGACTGCATCTATTTGAATTTTTCCGATCCATGGCCTAAAAACCGTCATGAGAAAAGGCGGCTTACCTTCCATACCTTTTTGAGTCAGTATAAGGAGGTATTGGTTGATGTAGGTGAAGTCGTGCTCAAGACGGACAACAAGGGGTTATTTGAGTATTCCGTGGTAAGCTTCTCCCAGTTCGGAATGAAGTTGGAAGAAGTGAATGTTGATTTACATGCTGAACAGGGTTCCACTAATATCATGACGGAATACGAAGAGAAATTTTCAGCAAAAGGACAACCGATATATCGCTGTTGTGCCAAATATGTCTGAAGAACCTTATACAGGTTCTTTTTTTAATCATTTCATGTAAACGTTTGCTGATTTTTGATGATTCAGATAAAATTATTGACGGAGGGGATGAATATGGAGACTTTAAAGGTTGGAAGGGCCTCGTTGACATGGTTGGATGGCGGGGTTAATTTTCTTGATGGCGGCGCGATGTTTGGTGTTGTGCCGAAACCATTGTGGGAAAAGAAATATCCGAGTAATGAAAAAAACCAGATTGAATTGAGAACAGATCCAATTCTTCTGCAGTTGGATGGGAAGAATTACGTGATAGATACAGGAATGGGGAATGGGAAGCTGACAGATAAGCAGCGGAGGAATTTTGGTGTACTGGAAGAGTCTACGGTGGAACGTTCACTGCTTAAAATAGGGCTGACTTTGGAAGATATTGATGGCGTCCTGATGACCCACCTGCATTTTGACCACGCATGCGGTTTGACCAGCAAGGAAGGTAGCAAATATGTGCCTGTGTTCCCCAATGCTGTCATTTATACTTCTGAGGTGGAATGGGAAGAAATGAGAAATCCTAATATCCGTTCGGTCAATACCTATTGGGAAATGAACTGGAAGCCAATTACCGAGCAGGTACAGACATTTGAAGAGGAAATGGAGGTAGCTGATGGCCTGCGGTTGATACATACCGGAGGGCATAGTGACGGACATTGCATACTGGTTTTCGAAGAAGGGGATGAATGTTTTATCCATATGGCAGATATCATGCCGACCAATGCGCACCAAAATAAATTATGGGCGTTAGCCTATGACGATTATCCCGTGACCTCGGTCCACCAGAAAGAAAAGTGGATGGCTTTCGGCTATGCCAGGAAGGCGTGGTATACCTTCTATCATGACGCTTATTACCGTGCCTTGAAATACGATGCGTCCGGAGGAATCGTAGATGAAGTGAAACGAGAGAGAGATCCATACCAATGATCAAAAAATAGCTGCATAACGCAGCTATTTTTTCATTTAGGAGGTTTGGATCGAATCGATGACCGCACCTGTTTCCGTATCCACGTAAAATTCATACTGCTTATTCTGTCCATCGATGTTCCGGGTCACACCCCCACGATAAGCTTGGTAAAGCAAACCGTTCTTTTCTACTTCTTCCGGTTTCATGTAAATCCAGGAACCGCTGATCGGCCCATTTTTTTTGAAGGTTTCTTTCGCATGTTTGAGAGCTTTTTCCGGCGTAACTTTCTGGTAAGCATCAACTGCTTCCTTGGCCAAGTAGCCGGCAGCAGCCCCCAGCCCGGCCGCAAGCATTATATTCCTCTTGCTCATTTGTCATCACCTCTTGCAATAATTTAGTCTTCTCTGAATCGATGAGTACTTCAACATCAAGTATACCCTAAATAATTTAAAATAGAAAATATTACAGCTATAATCGACTGGTGGTGGAAATGATTGGATTCCGCAGTTATACTGGGTATATGAATGAAAAGTAGAGGTGGAACTTATGAATCAGGATACGTTAGATCTATTCCGAAATCTAACAGAATTGCCGGCTGCTCCTGGCAACGAGCATGCGGTAAGGAAATTCATGCGAGCAGAACTGGAAAAATACTCCGATAAAGTCATTCAAGATAACCTTGGCGGCGTATTCGGTGTCAAAGAGGGCAACGGACCCAAGGTGATGGTAGCAGGGCATATGGATGAAGTGGGGTTGATGGTCACTCAAATTACCAAAAATGGCATGCTTCGTTTTCAGCCGTTGGGAGGCTGGTGGAGCCAAGTTCTATTGTCCCAACGTATGCAGATAATTACGGAAAACGGCCCGGTTGTGGGAGTGATTGGATCGATTCCGCCCCATAATTTGACGGAAGCACAAAGGAATAAACCGATGGAAATCAAAAACATGTTGATTGATATTGGTGCGGACGACCGGGAGGATGCTGAAAAGATCGGTATCAAGCCTGGGCAGTCAATCGTTCCGCTTACCCCATTCACTCCCATGGCAAACAGCAAGAAGATATTGGCGAAAGCCTGGGATAACCGATATGGTTGTGGGCTGGCAGTAGAACTGCTGAAGGAGCTACAGAATGAGACGACCCCAAACCAGCTTTTCTCTGGTGCGACTGTTCAAGAGGAGGTTGGCCTCCGAGGGGCACAAGTGGCGGCCCATATGATACAGCCTGATATCTTTTATGCTTTGGACGCCTCTCCGGCTAATGATGCCGATGGAAATGAACAGGAATTCGGACAGCTGGGCAATGGGGCGTTGCTTCGAATTTTCGACAGATCCATGATCACTCTGCCGAAGATGAAGGAATTTATTCTAGATACAGCCGAGAGCAATAATATACCGTATCAATATTTCATTTCCCAAGGAGGGACGGATGCCGGAAAAGTACATTTGGCTAATGAAGGTGTTCCATCAGCAGTCGTCGGCATTTGCTCTCGTTATATTCATACCTCTGCATCAATCATCCATGTAGATGACTATGCAGCGGCCAAGGAACTGCTTGTAAAGCTTGTAAAGGAAACCGATAAGGGTACAGTTGATCAAATCCGAAGATATGCATAGCAATAAAGGAGAGTTACATTGAAAATAATTGTCGGATCGAAGAATGAAACGAAAATCGGAGCGGTAAAAGAGAATTTTGCTCAGGAAGAAGTCATCACCGCGGATGCTCCATCACTCATTCCTGAACAGCCTTTTTCTGATGAAGAAACAAGGAGCGGGGCAGTCAATCGGGCGATGGGCTGTTTCAAATATACAAACGGAGATCTGGCGATCGGTTTAGAAGGCGGTGTGATGGAAGTTGACGGGAGATTATACCTTTGTAACTGGGGAGCCCTAGTTACCAGGGATGGGAAAATTCATACCGCCAGTGGTGCACGGATCCTGCTGCCTGCGATAGTCACCAGACAATTGAAAGAAGGACGAGAATTGGGTGACATCATGGATTCTTACGCCAAAAGGGAAGGAATAAGGCACAGGGAAGGTGCCATCGGGGTTTTCACGAATGAACAAGTTACAAGACAGGAAATGTTCAGTCATGTAGTGAAACTGCTCCGCGGGCAGTGGGAATTCGGAAGCTAAAAAGCAGCGGTGCTCCGCTGCTTTTTCATTCGAAAATGTACTGTAGTACTTCCAGTGCTTGGTCCACCGTTTCCACCGTGACATTCGCCTTATTGGAAAGTTCCTTTAACGGATGGATGAGAGATTCCGGCCGGACAAGGATGGTAGGTTTATTCAAGGTCAGCGCTGCACTGGCATCCATTGCTGTGTTCCATTGTTTGTATTTCTCACCGAACAAGGCAATCACTACATCTGACTTCTGCATCAAAACCTCCGTGCGCAAATTGTTGATGCTTGAGGCAGCGTCATCCCTGTATAGGTTATCCGGTTGGTTGCCAAGGATTGCTTCTCCAATATCGTCAGATCGGTCATGATTGGTTTGTGGAGCAACAAATTTCAACGGGAGTCCTTTTTGTTTTGCCTTTTCTTTCAACTCCTCCCGCCAATTATCATGAATTTGCCCTGCTAAGTAAACCGTCAATTCCATAAAAACCCTCCTATTTATATCATCATATCTCAAGTTTAAACAAAAAAGGGAAAATTGGAAAGAAATTGATATGTGGAACGAGAAAACGATGATTGCAATCTTTTGCCTTTCCAGGGGAGGAAATCATATAATTGATACCGATTATCCATATAAAAGTCTGAATAAGGAAGTGGAACCATGCTTACATTGGAAAGTACAACGCAGTTTGAAGAGTTGAAGAATCAAGGCAAAGTCATTATGCTTTTTACAGCAGGATGGTGTCCGGATTGCCGCGTCATCGAACCTGAACTGCCGGAAATAGAGAAGGAGTATCCTGATTATACCTTTGTAGAAGTGAACAGGGATGAATTCATCGAACTTTGCCAGGAATACGATATATTCGGTATTCCAAGTTTTCTTGCGTTCCGACAAGGGGAAGAAACCGGGAGATTTGTCAGCAAGGATCGTAAAACAAAAGAGCAAATTAAGCAGTTTATTGACGGGCTTCCTGATTGATACTGCCAAAGGAGTTGTTGCAAGGTGAAAATGACCAGTATAAAACTGAAGAAAATACTGGAAGAAAGGCTGGCTGAAAAGAAATACCGCACCTCTTACGACAGAGACAAGGATACACTGCGGGTTGAATGGCAGGATACAGGGAAAGGGATGACCGTTTCTCTGCCAAGCATTATAACCAAATATAATGAACAAGGCGAAGCTGCAATAGATGAGTTGGAAGAGCATATCAATGAGGCATTGCATGTCATGAACCAGGAAGTTCAGCTAAAAGGGAAGGAAAAAAGCATCTATCCAGTCATTCGATCGACATCTTTTCCTCAAGAGACAAAGGGTGGAGCCAAACTAGTTACAAAAGAACATACAGCAGAAACGAGAATCTATTATGCGGTTGACCTTGGCAAATCCTATCAGTTAATTGATGAGACTCTCTTGGACAAGGAAGGGTGGACGAACAACAGGCTGGAAGAAATCGCTTCTTTTAACCTGCGATCTCTATCTGTAGACTATAAAAAAGATACGGTCGCCGGAAATGACTTCTATTTTGTTGCGAATCAGGATGGGTATGATGCCAGCCGGATCCTCAATGAAGCTTTCCTGGAGGAAATGAAGGCTAATGCAAAAGGTGAAATGGCAGTAGCCGTTCCTCATCAAGATGTCCTCATCATAGCTGACGTCGAGAATAAGACCGGTTATGATATACTGGCACAAATGACCATGAAGTTTTTTGCAGAAGGACGGATACCGATTACTTCATTGGCTCTGGTTTACGAAGATAAAAAGTTGACACCAATCTTTATACTTGCAAAAAACCGTCCGGAAAATAAATAAGAAAGAGTGAGGATTATATGTTTGTTTTTCATAACCCTAGAGGAGTCGGAGATGTGTTAATCATTCCGTTGAAAGAAGGGGACCGGTACGAAGTTTCACATGAATCGTATGGTCCTATTGTCCGAATAACCGGCAAGGGAGGGGACGTCCTTGGCTACAATATCTTCCGCGCAAGCGAGCACCTCAATTTGCAAGGGGCAGGGAAAATCACACTGACTGATAAGTTTTTGGGTGAGTTAGAAGCACTTTTCAAAGAAAATGGGTTGGAAGACTCCCTTGACTTCGATCTCAGCCCTAAGTTTGTTGTCGGATATGTAGAAACGAAGGAAGGCCATGAAAACGCAGATAAATTGAGCGTATGTCAGGTGGATGTCGGTGACGAGCAGCTCCAAATTGTATGTGGTGCCCCAAATGTAGAGAAGGGACAGAAAGTGGTCGTGGCCAAGGTAGGAGCTACCATGCCGAGTGGGATGGAAATCAAACCCACAGAACTCAGGGGCGTACCTTCGAATGGTATGATATGTTCCCAAAAAGAGCTCGGTATCCCGAATGCACCAAAAGAAAAGGGAATATATGTATTGGATGATTCTTACAAGACAGGAGAAGCATTTGACTTTTAGGCTGAAAAACAACCTGAGTAATAAGTTACGAGGGTTGTTTTTTCATGAAACCAGTGAGAACCCATATTCAATTTACAGGGGAAAACTGATAAAATAATCCTCATATGGAAATTAAGAATAATAGAAATGAGTGAATGTTTGTGTGGGAGAAATGGTACAAGAAACTAAAAGGCCTATTTGGAGAAGAAGAGGAAGTACAACAGGAAAATGAACAGGAACCGGGTAAGAAGTCAAAACCCGGCTACAGCAATCTTCAGGCGAAGACAGTGTATCAATATCCGGAAAACAAATCCTTCCGCTTCCCTGTCATCCCTGATGAAGAGAAGCTGCAGACCAGTGGTAGACCTAGGAAAAAACCGGAGCCTCCCAGATATAAGCAACCAGAAAAGAAAGAGGGGAAACAAGAAGACAAGCATGAGAGGAACTATACAGAAAGTGAAAATTTCTTTAGTTCCCCTAAAGAAAAGCAAAAGATGGAACGAAAAATTTATAAGAAGGACCCAGAAGTTCCTTTTGAACCTTCAGACGTTCCTTCCCCTATCTATGGTTATCGGAAAGATAAGGACTTGGCGAGTGTTCCTACCTTTGTCCGAAAGAAAGAAGACAGGAAAGAGGTGCAAGAAGAGAAAACTCCAGAGAACGAGCTATTACATACAGGAGAAGGCTTTTCACCGGAAGAACAGGAATTGGACCAGGACAATGAGATTCATTCTCTTCTTCGTTCATCCAGACAGATACCTGAAAGTGCCCAAGACAATGAGGAAGAAGAGATAATAGACGAAGATCCTCGGGATGTGGAAGAAGAGATAATAGAGGAAGATTCTCAGGATGTGGAAGAAGAGATAATACAAGAGGACCATCACCAGGATAGTTACACATCCTCTTACGAAGAAATGGACCCTACAGCAGGAACCGACCAATCGCAAAGATTGACTGAGGATGAGATGGGAATTAAAAAGGAAGAGGCTGAAAAAAAACAGCAGACCCGGGGAGAAGAGAAGCTCTCACCTGCTCCTACACTCAAGGCAGGAGAAGATAAAAGGGCAGAAAACTCCTCTGCAGACCGGCCGAATAGCACCACTCCTTTTAATGTCATTATGACACCAAGGGATAAGAAAAGGCAGTTTGACCGCGAGAGAAAAGCAGAACAGGAGAGACGGAAGGCGGAAATCAGAAGAAGCCAGGATAGACAGAAGCAGCAAATCACGTCCATCCCTTACCATCTTTTGGACGATCCTGTGCTTAAATCGAATGAGGACGCTAAATGGGTGGAAGAGCAGCAGAGATTGCTAGAACAAACCCTGATACATTTCAATGTGAAAGCGAAGGTGGTCAATGCTACACAGGGTCCATCGGTTACTCGATTCGAGGTCCAGCCGGAGCTTGGTGTGAAGGTGAGCAAGGTCAAGAACCTCAGCGATGACTTGAAGTTGAATATGTCCGCTAGGGATATTCGCATTGAAGCACCGATCCCCGGCAAAAATACTATAGGGATTGAAATACCGAATCCCAAAGCCGAGATGGTCGGCCTTCAGGGCGTCTTTGAAACAGAAGCTTTCCAAAGAAGTACTTCCCCGTTAACCATCGCATTGGGTGTCAGTATCGAAGGGACACCTTTGGTCACGAATATCCAAAAAATGCCGCATGGACTGATAGCAGGTGCCACCGGGTCGGGTAAAAGTGTGTGCATCAATACCATTTTGATCAGCATGATCTATAAGGCTCACCATGAGGATGTGAAGTTTATGCTGATTGATCCGAAAATGGTGGAATTGGCTCCATATAATGGGATACCTCATTTGGTCTCTCCAGTCATAACAGATGTCAAAGCTGCAACTGCTGCCCTGAAGTGGGCGGTAAAAGAGATGGAAGACCGATATGAGAAATTTGTGGAAGAGGGCGTTAGGGATATTGAACGATATAATCAAAAAATAACTGATCAGAACAGACTGCAAGATAAAATGCCGTATATCGTCATCGTAATCGATGAGCTGGCAGATCTAATGATGGTCTCTCCTCAAGATGTAGAGGATTCCATCAGCCGAATTGCCCAGAAAGCACGTGCCTGTGGTATCCATCTGCTCTTAGCCACACAACGGCCTTCCGTCGATGTCATTACCGGGCTGATCAAAGCGAATATCCCGACCAGGATCGCTTTCAGTGTATCTTCCCAGGTAGATTCCCGGACCATCCTCGATACAAGTGGTGCTGAGAAACTGTTGGGCAAAGGGGACATGCTGTTCATAGAAAATGGGGCAGGGAAAAGCATACGGCTTCAAGGCCCGTTTGTCTCCGATGATGAAGTAGAGCGGGTGACAAGTCATGCGCGAAGTATTGCTGAACCTGTATACCTGTTTGAAAAAGAACAGCTCCTTGAGCAGGCAGTCATTGATGAAGAAGAAGACGATTTACTGGAGGAAGCTATGCAATTTGTTCTTCAGCAGAACAGTGCAAGCACCTCCTTATTGCAGAGACATTTCAAAATTGGCTATAACCGTGCCGCACGGCTGATCGATTCTCTTGAGAACAGAGGGATCATTTCCGGCCAGAATGGAAGTAAGCCGAGAGAGGTCCTGATTAGTCCGTCCCAGGCCGAGTAGAAAAGTTAAAAGCCTTGTGATACAGCTGGAATTTATATAAGATAAAGGAAGAATACAGTTAAGGAGTACTTAATAATGAAGGAAATAGAACAGAAGCTTTCCGGTAAAATCGAAAGACTGACGAACAAGACGTTCAAATTTGATGAACGGATCAAAGAGGGATGGTTCTCTGCCGTCTATTTTTTGAAAACCAAAAAGATTGCAGAGGAGAAGCTGCCCGATAATTATATTACCATGCAGTTTTTTCAAAAAGAAGAAGCTGTTCTGTGCGGGACGGATGAAGCAATTGCCCTCCTGCATACCTTTGCAGACAGACCGGAAACGTTGAAGATCCATTCACTGAAGGATGGAGACAAGGTGAAGCCTTTTGAAACAGTTATGACCGTTTCCGGCTCTTATCAGCAATTCGGCTATCTGGAAGGAATCATTGATGGAATTCTTGCGAGAAGAACATCCGTAGCAACGAATGTATACAATGTGGTAAAAGCAGCTCGAACCTCCGGCAAGCAGAAGCCTGTCATTTTTATGGGAGATCGTGATGACCATTATACGCAGCAGGCAGGAGATGGTTATGCAGCATTTATCGGAGGCTCCACCGCCCAGGCAACCCATGCGATGAATGAATGGTGGGGAAAAGAAGGGATGGGTACCATGCCGCATGCCTTGATCCAGATGTACCGGGGAGACATTGTAGCAGCGTGCAGAGCGTATCATGATATGTTCCCGGAAGATGAACTTGCTGCTTTGGTTGACTATAATAATGATGTCATCACGGATTCCCTGAAAGTTGCAAGGGAATTTGGAGATGATTTGAAATCCGTTCGGTTGGATACTTCCCGTACGTTGGTCGATAAATACTTCTTAAGGAATCATCACCTTATGGGGACTTTCGACCCTCGAGGTGTCAATCCCGAGTTGATCTTCGCTTTGAGGAAAGCCTTGGATGAAGAAGGATACTCCCATGTACAGATTGTCGCTACTGGCGGTTTCAATGAGACGAGGATTGCAGAATTCGAAAGGGCTGGTGTACCGGTTGATATTTACGGCGTAGGCAGGAATCTGTTGAAAATTAACATTGGCTTCACCGGTGATAATGTACTGTTGAACGGGACACCAGAGGCTAAGGAAGGCCGTCGTTACCGTCCGAATCCGAGACTGGAAGAAGTCAAGTATTACGGGGACGTATAATAAACGGATCGTTTATTTTGTTCCTGTATAAATTCTGATATAATATGGCAATATCATTGGCATTTTAGCTGAAACAGTGAATATGTAAGGGTTCGTTTAATCCTTTTCATGTTAATTTGGAGGTTCTTATATGACAACTTACCATTTTATTGGTATAAAGGGAACTGGAATGAGTGCCCTAGCACATATTCTCCACGATTCGGGGGAGACGGTGCAGGGTTCCGATATAGAAAAGGTATTTTATACACAGAAAGCCTTGGAAGAAAAGGGCATTCCAATCTATCCCTTCTCAGAAAATAACATCAAAGAAAATTATACGGTCATTGCAGGAAATGCCTTTTCAGATGACCACCCGGAAATACAGGAAGCCAAAAGGCAGGGAGTTACTTATTACAGGTATCATGAGTTCCTCGGTGAGTGGCTGAAGCAATACACCAGTATCGCCGTTACAGGTGCACATGGCAAGACATCCACGACAGGGCTTTTGGCGCATGTGCTGAATGAAACCTATCCTATTTCCTATTTGATTGGAGATGGCACAGGCAAAGGGCATGCGGATAGCGACTACTTTGTGTTCGAAGCATGCGAATATCGGCGTCATTTCCTGAAGTACGAGCCGGATTATGCCATCATGACCAACATCGACTTCGACCATCCTGATTATTTTACGAGCATTGATGATGTATTCGATGCCTTCCAGTCGATGGCGGATCAAGTGAAGAAAGGTATTATTGCATGTGGTGATGATGAGAAACTGCAGCAAATCCAGGCTAAGGTTCCTGTTGTCTATTATGGATTCCTCGACACCAATGATTTTCAAGCACAAAATGTGAGGGAAACAGAAACAGGAACCGAATTTGATGTCTTTGTAAGAAATACATTTTATGACACGTTCACCATTCCGATGTATGGGAACCATAATGTATTAAATGCCCTGGCAGTAATAGCCATTTGCCACTATGAAGATATCAACACCGATGCAATCAAGCAATTAAGCAGCTTCAGAGGTGTCAAACGCCGTTTCACAGAGAAACAGGTGGGAGATCAGCTATTAGTGGATGATTATGCCCATCATCCCAAAGAAATAACGGCTACCATCGATGCGGCACGTA
The DNA here is from genome assembly GCF_042643145.1 of Virgibacillus xinjiangensis. Classification (NCBI taxonomy): domain Bacteria; kingdom Bacillati; phylum Bacillota; class Bacilli; order Caryophanales; family Bacillaceae; genus Virgibacillus; species Virgibacillus xinjiangensis. The sequence continues at coordinate 136,770 of NZ_JBHRSA010000031.1, read as the reverse complement.
AGAAGTATCCTGAAAAGCAGGTAATTGCCATCTTTCAGCCACATACATTTACCAGGACGAAAACCTTCCTCCAAGACTTTGCTGATAGCCTGAACCTGGCTGATCACATATACCTGTGTGATATCTTCGGGTCTGCAAGGGAACAGTCTGGAAAGCTGACCATCAATGATTTGAAAGAGTTGACAGACGATGCGGTGGTCCTTGAGCTGGATGGCATAGGTGTCCTGCAACAATATAAGGATAGTGTATTGATCTTTATGGGGGCTGGAGATATCCAGAAATTCCAGGAGGCCTATGAAAATTACCTCAAGGTCAATAAATGAATTGAAAAAAGAGTCTGCAGTAGAGAACAGGCTCTTTTTTCACATTTTCAGTTTGTACATAAAAACTTGCGGAATCAGCAGGATTTTAGGACAGGCCTGTTGAAATATATGTATAGGCCTCCATATCAATAAGGTTTGAAAGCTGTTAAATAGGGGTATCATTTATAAAGGTATTTTGGAATTATTACGTGCATTAACCATGAAGCCCAAACTATACCTGACATCATAACAACTAAAGGAGTGGTAACACATGGAAATCATGCTTTATATCGCTGCATTGATCGCTGCAATCGCCTTCGTGGTTCTCGTGGTATATGTGGTCATAACCTTGAAAGCAGCCAAAAATACGATGAACGAAGTTTCTACAACCCTTGACGATTTGGATAAGCAGATTCGGGGAGTTACAACAGAGACCACCGAACTGTTAAATAAAACGAATAAACTGGCAGACGATATGAACGAAAAGTCTTCCAAACTGGATGGATTATTTGACGGAGCTAAAGGAATCGGTGAAACGGTCAAGGATTTCAATCTGTCTCTGCAGCAATTATCCAATAGTATCTCACGGACCTCCGCTCAAGACGATGAAAAGGTGTCTCAAGCGGTTAAATGGGGTTCAGCCATCATGGATATGGTGAATAAAAGAAAAAAATAAAGGGAGGAATTACTGATGGGAGAAAATAACAACCAATCCAACAGCACCATCAACACAAAAGATTTTGTCATTGGCACGTTGATTGGAGGAATCATTGGCGCAGGAGCCGCATTGGTATTGGCACCGAAATCCGGCAGGGAACTGAGAGGGGACATCAATCAGGGAGCCAGCCAGGTGAAGGGCCGTGCTTATGAGTGGAAGGATATCGCAGCTGAGAAAAGCACCAATTGGAAAGACCGTGCATATACCACAGGGAGTGAACTGAAACGGAAAGCGATGGATACAACCACCAATGCTTCCGCTAAAACCAAAGACCTGACGAAGACATTCCAGGACAGGTTCACCAAAAAGTCCGCAGATCAGAAGGAAGACGGAGAAGTAGGAGTATCCGATGCCCCAACAGAAGAATATATCGAGGATAGTGAACAGCTGAAAAACGTAGAGGTATAAACCTAACAATGCAGCTCCGCTGGCGGGCTGCATTGTTTTTTTAGCCTCATGAAAAATTTTCGGGCAAAATTCGGGATAATTTGACTGAAATTTATTTGTTAACCGAAAATATGAAAAAAAATTTAACTAAGTAATGACAAAGCATTTTATCTTCGTTATAATGGTTTCTAATTATTGAAATTATATATGAATAAACAATTAGGGGAGTGGAGTTAGATGAGCCAAAATGAAATGGACCAGCTAAGAGGCCGATTAGACGAGGTTAACCTCGAAATTCTCAACTTGATCAACCAACGTGCTGAGCTTGTACAAGAAATAGGGCAGATTAAAACCAAGCAGAGCATGAACAGGTTTGATCCGGTTAGGGAAAGATCCATGCTCGATCATATCACGGAACATAATGATGGCCCTTTTGAAAATTCTACCATTGAGCATATCTTCAAAGAAATTTTCAAGGCTAGCCTTGAATTGCAGATCGATGATAACCGTAAGGCCCTTCTTGTTTCCAGGAAGAAGAAACCTGAAGACACAGTGATCGATATCAAGGGAACCCAAATTGGCAATGGTACTGCACAGTATGTAATGGGTCCATGTTCTGTAGAAAGTTATGACCAAGTGGAAAAAGTGGCCGAAGCGGTCAGCAAAAAAGGGGTAAAGCTTTTCCGTGGTGGTGCCTTCAAGCCAAGAACTTCTCCATACGATTTCCAGGGACTTGGAGTAGAAGGATTGCAAATTTTGAAGGAAGCAGCAGACAAATATGACTTGGCTGTTGTAAGTGAAATTGTAAATCCTGTACATATTGAGAAAGCTCTTGATTATGTGGATGTGATTCAGATTGGTGCAAGGAACATGCAGAACTTCGAACTTCTGAAGGCTGCTGGGGATGTCAATAAGCCTGTTCTCTTGAAACGTGGATTATCTGCGACGATTTCCGAATTCATCAATGCAGCAGAGTACATCATCTCCCGCGGAAATGAAAATATTATCCTATGCGAGAGAGGAATCAGAACTTACGAAAAAGCGACAAGGAATACACTGGATATCTCAGCGGTTCCAATCCTCAAAAAGGAAACACATTTGCCTGTCATGGTGGACGTGACCCATTCCACTGGCAGAAGAGATATTCTTCTGCCGGCTGCAAAAGCAGGCTTGGCAATCGGTGCAGACGGAATCATGGCAGAAGTACATCCAGATCCGGCTGTTGCCCTGTCAGATTCTGCTCAGCAAATGGATATTCCAATGTTCAATACGTTCATTGATGAGTTGGATAAAATGAAAAACAGGCTCGAATACTAAAATCGGTCATCAATTGTTATGAAGGCTGGTCCCTCACCAGGGGGATCAGCCTTAAATTTTTGTAATTTATTTCATGGTGGAGTATGATATAGGAAAAAGAGTTCGTTTGAATCCAGGAGGTAAAGACATATGACTGTAACTATATATGACGTAGCAAGAGAGGCCAATGTTTCCATGGCCACCGTGTCCAGGGTGGTTAATGGAAATCCGAACGTAAAGCCGACAACCAGAAAAAAGGTGTTGAATACCATTGAAAAACTGGGATATCGTCCGAATGCAGTAGCCCGCGGACTGGCTAGTAAGAAGACGACAACGGTCGGAGCCATTATTCCGGATATTTCCAGCATCTTCTTTGCTGAGCTTGCCAGGGGTATTGAAGATATAGCTACGATGTATAAATACAATGTCATTTTAAGCAATTCCGATCAAAATAAAGATAAGGAATTACAACTGATCAATACCATGCTCGAAAAGCAAGTCGACGGCATTCTGTTCATGGGAGGCAACATAACGGAAGAACACATTCAACAATTTGAGAGTGCATCTGTACCGGTTGTCCTCGCTGCCACCTATGATGAAAGCGGAAAAATTCCGTCGGTGAATATTGATTATGCAGAAGCAGCATATGAAGCAACTAAATATTTAATTGACAATGGCAATTCCCATCCTGCCTTCATATCAGGGGAGGAAGATGAAAAAATCAATGAACTGAAATATCAGGGATATTTACGAGCTCTTGAGGAAGGAGCTGTCCAACTGAATGAGAATATGGTTGTAAGAAATGGCAATTATTCTTACGATTTCGGCAGAGAAGCAATTCAACAGCTTTTGGAAAATGAGAAGCCAGGTGCAGTATTCGTTGCTTCCGATGAAATGGCATTGGGAGTGATTCATGGGGCACAGGATCAAGGTTTTAGGGTGCCGGAAGATATCGAGGTGGTCGGTTTTGATAATACAAGGCTAGCAACCATGGTAAGACCAACACTCTCTACTGTTGTGCAGCCGATGTATGATATTGGAGCTGTAGCCATGCGGTTGTTGACAAAATATATGAATAAAGAAGAAGTTGAAGAGAAGAAGGTGGTACTGCCCCACCGGATTGAAGAAAGGAACTCGACAAACTGATAGATAAGATATCACAGCGTACATCTAAGATGAGTGCTGGAATGGAAAAAACGGAGCCGACCCTCAATAGTCAGCTCCGTTTTCGTTTGTCGCAGGAAGTTGGGTATATTTCAGAAGACTGGCCAGTAATTTATTATTTTTTTCGGTAATATCCGGTCTTCTTGGAATCTCTGGGACGATCTCTTTTTTATCTTCCCAATGTACAGGTAACGGGGTGGGTGATTGTTTCTGCCATTTGCCAAGCCATTCCGCAGGGATGTCACCTGCTTCCGGCTTCCCGGTTTTCATGACATTCCATATCTGACTCCAGGCCCTTGGGACCACTCTCCATATGTCATAGCCGCCGCCTCCAAGTGCAATCCATCTTCCATTGCAATATTCATGGGCAATTTGATGGGCAGCTTGGGGGATCTTTTCATAGATTTCCATGGTCGCACAAAGATGTGTCAGCGGGTCATAGCAATGGGCATCTGCTCCGTTTTGTGTAATGATCACATCTGGCTGGAAATATTCCGCAATGGCTTTCAGTGCTGTTTCATACACTTGTAGAAAAGATTCATCTTCTGTAAATGCATCGATGGGCAGATTGAAACTATATCCATGCCCTTCTTTGATTCCTCGTTCATTTACATTGCCAGTACCAGGGAAAAGATATCTGCCGGTCTCATGGATGGAAAAGGTGCACACATTGGGGTCATCATAAAAACCCCACTGTACCCCATCTCCATGATGGGCATCTGTGTCCACATATAAAACTTTCAATCCATATTTCTTCCGGATATAGTTAATGGCGATGGCACCGTCATTATAAATGCAGAATCCTGCCGCTTTCCTCTTGAACCCGTGATGGAGTCCTCCTCCCAAGTTCAGTGCGTGGGATGCTTTGCCTTCCAAGACACAGTCGACTGCTGATAAGCTTGCACCAACTAAGTAGGCGGAAGCTTCATGCATGCCGTTGAAGATGGGGGTATCTTCTGTTCCCAGACCGTACTCATAACCTTCTTCATCGGAGAGGAGGCCCATTCCTGCTTTTTTTACCGTCTCTACATAGTAGTGGTCATGAAATAAAGTGAGCTCTTCATCCGTCGCCATGCGTGGGGGGATAATGTCCCGTTTATCCAGCTGTCCTGCGGCTTCCAAAAGTTCCTTAGCCAGTAGGACCCTTTTTTGATTGAAAGGATGTTCCCGATGGAAGTGATACTTTAATAGATTCTCAGAATATACAAAGCGGGCATTGCAGCTCATGATTGGGACCCCATTACATTATTGGGCCACATCAATTCATATCCAGCCTCTCTCAGATCTCGGATTACCGGTGCGGGATTCATGGTCTGAATCCGGAAAACAAGTATTTTGAAAGATGGATCATCCTTAAATGGGTAGACCAATACCGAGACAATATTGGTCTTCCGCTTGCCAAAGATGGCAGTTACCTCTGGAAGAATACCGGGACGGTGAGGCACCTTTAATTCAATATGAGAACTCTGTACATGGGTTCCGGTCAACTGGATCAATGTATAAAGCATATCCTTCTCTGTGACCATCCCGACAAGTTTGTTGTTCTGGACAACTGGGAGGGCGGCAAATTCTTCGTCAAAGAAAATACGTGCGATATCTTCCACAAAATCAAGCGGGTGGATGGTAACAACCGGATGGCTCATAATGGATTGTATTTCATTTTCCAATTCATGTCTGTCGGCATCGGCTTGGAAAATAGAGGGAGTGGCATCCCGTACATCACGGTCCGAGACAATGCCAACAACTGCTTGCTGATCATCAACAATGGGAATATGCCTGATTTTATTCTCTTCCAGGAGGAGTTGAGCAGCAGCAATGCTAGCAGTTGGAGGTAGGCTGATCACTTCCGTCTTCATAATTTCTTCCACAAGCATTAGAAACCCTCCCTCATATTGCGATATTGATGCCTCTGCAGAAAACGCAGCTTATCGAATCTCTTCACAGATTCTTCGGGAACATTTTCTCCAATTCTCACCATCAGGCAATTGGCCGGGTGGGAGATGATTTCAGGATCATCCGTAGGTGCTGGGGTCAATCCTCCTGCAGCCATCATTTTTTCCATGACTTTACGATAGTCCCAGATACTCAGCCTTGTTCCATCCAAATCCCAATGCCAGTAGTATTCCGTGGAGATGATGATGTAATTTTCCATGTATTCATCCATCATGGAAACTTTCAACAGCTGGGAAGCTACACCATCTCCACGATAACGAGGGATGACCTCGATCGCTCCCAATTCAATGAGGTCTTCCATGTTGAATTCCGACCATCTCTCCAACGGGTCGGGGTGTAAAAAGGTTACATAGCCAATGATGGTATCTGCTGTCCTGGCAATGATGATACGCCCCTCCGGGAAATCGGCAATTTTTATCAACGCCTCAAATTGTTTGTCAGCCGGACGAAATGCTGTCAATTGTTCATGAAAATGGTAGGTACTCAACTCTTCTGGTTTCACAGGACCCTCTATGGTTACCGTTTCATCTTTGGTTTCCCAGGACACGGTATACGGGGTCTTTGGATGTTCCATCCCTTCACCACCTGTATAGTTAATGCGCTTACATTCATTATACAGCAAACGATAGCCAATTTTTAGTAATTTATGAATAAAATTCTACGTGAATAAAAATCACTGTCGACTCTTTATGACTGAAGGCTTGTGCAATAGCCAGCCATTCAGAAAGTCTGACATAAAAAAACCCGCCACTGACTGGCGGGTTTTACAGAAGTCATTCATTCTTCGACATCATTACTCTCATTATTATTCCCTTCACTAGAAACATTCTCAACAGATGTCTGCTCCACCGATGAGTTGTTATCTTCTTCATTTGCATCTTGGGAAGATGCTGTGGCTGGAATATTCCCGACAATAGCCTCATTGGATGGGTCGGATTGCCTGCCATAGAAATCAACTGCCCGTACTTGGTATACACCATCTCCAGGGGCTGAATAAGAGGTCGAGGTGGTGTTGCCGACCTGACTGAAGCTGCCTCCTTGGTTTGCTGCACGGTAGACTCGGTATCCTGCCACATCTGGGCTGTTCGAACGGTTCCATACCAGCCTTTCGTCGGAGTTTCCTAAAGCACTTGGAGCAGATGGTGCCTGCCCATTATCTTCTATCGTGGTCCCGCTTGAACGAGGAGCCCCGATTCGTTCCCAACGGTCTCGGTTCGTTCGCGGATACAGCTGGGTGACACTGTTTAACTGGTCATATCCATTTCTTTTAAGAAACTCCGGATTGAATGCCAGCCCGTTTCCATCAACGAACTCTCCAGGGGTATCGGAGCCGGCTTCCACAGATCGGCCATTAACTTCCACATAACTGCCGCTTACCAAACTGTCATCTGTTTCAGTTGGTACATATTTTTGGTTGAACAGGTCTGTTTTCACGAGTCCAGCAGCTTCACATAGTGAAGATGGAAGCTTCCCAGAAATGGCACAATAGCTTCGAGAGACAACTCCTTCCGGTTGTTCGAACGATCCACTTGGTGTGACCAATTCTGGATCGACTTCAGCTGCACTATTGATAAGCTGGGCCCAGAACCTTTGTACTCGGTGGCTGTGGCCTTGCGGATCCCATGACCTGTATAATGATTTCGGTATTTCATATCCCATCCAAGTACCGACGGTTATATTCGGATTGACTCCCATGAACCAGACATTCTCCCAATCCTGGGAGGTACCTGATTTCCCAGCCCAGTCGACACTGCGATTGGCAAGCTGCGAATTCGCGTAGGTTCCAGTTCCCTGATCCATGACATCTCTCATCATATCGAGGGTCAGATAGGAAGTCTGCGGTGAGAAAACTTCTTCTGTTTCCGTTTCCTGCTCAAAAACAGTCTCACCGTCAGCCGTGGTGATTTTTTCAATCATATAGCCATCGGCGAATTTCCCTGAGTTCCCTAAGGTGGCATAGGCATTGGTGTTTTCTTCTACTGTCACTCCATTGGTGGCCCCACCGATCGAAAGGGAAGGGTAGAAGCCTTCCTTCGCTGAAATCGTACTGATTCCCATTTTCCACAAATACTCTTTCACCGGGTTCCTTTCCGGATTGCTATCCAGCATCTCTTTGTATATACGGCTGGTGGAAACATTATAAGAATTGAACAGGGCTTTCCTTGCTGGGATCAGGCCGTAGTGCGATCCACTGTAGTTCGATGGTTTCCAGTCACCTGCGACTGGCAAATCAATATCAGCCACTGGAGTGCCTGGCTGGACGATACCTTCTTCAAGTGCCGGCGCGAACACCAGCAGCGGTTTCATGGTACTTCCGTTGGATCTTACAGCTCTTGTCGCAAAGTTGTAATAGCTTTCAGGGTCGTTACCCGCTACAAAGCTGATGATACGGCCAGTGGAATTTTCCATCATGACGGCGCTTGCCTGTACTTGCTGGGTAGTTTCTATTTCTTCACCATCTGACATGGTGATGTTACCTGTCCAGGAAGGTCCGAAGCTGCCGAAGTTATTAGTAACTTCTTGCATAGAGTCATAGATTTCTTTGTCGATGGTTGAATGAATCTGATATCCCCTGGTGCGAAGGTCTGTTGTGGCTCTCTCTTTGTATCTTTTCGCCAGCTGATCATCATTATCCAAGTCTTCTTCCGTATAACCATCCTCTTCAGCTAGCTTTGCAGTAAGTAAATCTTTCGCTCTTCTTTCTAGTTCGTCCGTCAATTTAGGATAGGTATCGTGAGGCAGTGGGAAATCCTCCCGGAAATCTGCCACCACATCATAATTGCTGGCTTCCTGATACTCTTGATCCGTGATGTATTCCTCCTCATGCATCCGATCGAGTACGGACTGCATCCGGTTTAATCCTCTTTCCATACCTTCTTCGCTTTTATGGCCACCAGCATTTTTAAATGGCGTATAGGCGAAAGGGCTTTGTGGCAGGCCGGCGATAAAAGCCGCTTGAGGGAGGGTCAACTCCGAGGCGTCCACATTGAAAATTCCCTTGGCAGCTGTTTGTACTCCGGCAATATTCCTGCCGGCCGCGTCCCTGCCGAACGGAACGATGTTAAGGTATGCTTCCAAGATATCTTCTTTATCAAAAAATCGTTCCAAACGGAGGGCAAGCAGTATTTCTTTCGCTTTCCTTTCGAAGGAAACCTCATTTGTAAGCACCTGATTTTTGATGACTTGCTGGGTCAGTGTACTTCCACCTGTCTGGACTTCAGCATTAGTGAATTCCTGCATGACTGCCCGGAGCAGGGCTTTTGGCACGATCCCCTCGTGCGTCTCAAAATATTCATCTTCGGTAGCAATTACCGCTTCAATCAGATGTGGCGAGATATTATCAAGAGTAGTCTCTTCGCGATGAACATCTGAACTGATGTCTCCAAAGTAGGTCGCATCTGCAAAATAGAGTTTCGACGTTTGACTATAGTCGTATAAGTGCTGTTCCATTTCTTCATAACTTCTTACCGGCTCATCTTCCACCAATGACGCAAAATAGCCGGCACCAATTCCTCCAGCAAAAAAGAGGCCGATAAAAACCAGGACGAGGAAAAAGATGACGACATTCCAGAACACGTCATAGGTAATCCGGGATGAACGCTGTATTTTCCCTGTATTCCACATTTCTCCGACTTTCCGGCTATATATGCGGTACTTTTCTTTTAAATCCATTGAAAAACCTCCCAAAATTCCCTATCAATTATAGCATAATCCGACAGACCGGAACAGATAAAAACTAAAGCTTATTATTGCTTTATGGAGCTGGATATGGTATGAATAGAGAATGATATAATCTATACGATGAAAGATTGAAGTAGTTCGCAGATCACTATTACAGAGAGCCGGCGGTAGGTGGGAGCCGGTATATATCTACGGATGAATTACGGTCTGGAGTATTTTCCGGAGGAGATGGAGGAAGAATTCGGGAACGGTGGAGACATCGTTAACAAATCCCAAGTGGCATATTGCATGCAACAAGGGTGGTACCGCGTGTTCAACTCGTCCCTTATCGTAAGGAACGGGCTTTTTTTATGCAAAAAATTCAGTTGGAGAGTGATGAACATGAATATCTTAGAAGATCTGGAAAGCCGGGGGCTGATCCATCAAACCACCGATAGAGAGGGCCTGGAGAAGCACTTAGAAGAAAACCAAGTGACATTGTATGTCGGTTTCGATCCGACAGCGGACAGCCTGCACATAGGCCATTTGCTGCCAGTGACCATGCTGAAAAGGTTCCAGAAAGCAGGGCATAAGCCGATCGCATTAGTTGGCGGCGGAACCGGCATGATTGGAGACCCAAGCGGCAGATCGACGGAACGTTCGTTGAACGAAGGGGAAGTTGTCAAACAGTACAGCGAAAAAATCAAACAGCAGATCGACAGGCTCCTTGATTTCGGAAGAGGAGAGAACCCAGTAGTAGCACGGAATAATCATGATTGGCTCGGCAGCATGACTGTCATTGATTTCCTCCGGGACGCAGGTAAACATTTCGGCATCAACTATATGCTGGCCAAGGAGTCCGTTTCTGCTAGAATTGAACAGGGGATTACTTTTACGGAATTCAGCTATATGATTTTGCAATCCCTCGACTACCTACGACTGTACGAAGAGGAAAACTGTACATTGCAGATCGGTGGCAGTGACCAGTGGGGGAACATTACCGCGGGCATGGAATTGATCAGGCGTTCACGGGAGGATGAAGAGCAAGAAGTAAAAGTCTTTGGTTTGACCGTTCCATTAATAACGAAGGCTGATGGTACGAAGTTCGGTAAAACGGCCGGAGGTGCCATTTGGCTGGATCCTGAGAAAACATCTCCTTATGAATTTTATCAGTTCTGGATCAACACAGATGATCGGGATGTCATCAAGTTCCTCCGCTATTTCACCTTCCTCTCTGATGATGAAATTGATGCGTTGGAGGAAGAGGTTAATAAGCGACCGGAGGAGAGGGCGGCACAGAAACGACTGGCCGAAGAAATGACCAGGGATGTCCATAGTGAGGAAGCTTTACAGCAAGCCCAAAAGATTTCTGCATCTCTCTTTAGTGGCGACCTGAAGCAGTTGTCTGTCAGTGATATTAAGCAAGGGTTTAAAGATGTGCCTACATATCAGACAGCCAAGGAGGAGATTGGCTTGATCGATCTCCTGGTGGAATCCTCGATTTCCTCTTCCAAGCGTCAGGCACGGGAGGATATCAAGAATGGAGCTATTTACATCAATGGAGAACGAGTTCAGGATCTCCAATATGTGCTTACAGAGGATGATAGGATAGAAGGGCAATTCACCATCATCCGCAGAGGAAAGAAAAAATACACCTTGATCCGTTATGAATAACGAGGAAAAAGCACTGACTCTCGAGTCAGTGCTTTTCTTTTGGCAAAAGAACGAAAAAAAGCAGCCGGATTTACCGACTGCTTCTCTATGATATTAACGGGAGTAGAATTCAACGATAAGAGCTTCGTTGATTTCTGCTGGAAGTTCAGAACGCTCAGGGAAACGAGCATAAGTACCTTCCATTTTATCTGCATCGAATGTTACGTATTCAGGTACGAAATTGTTTACTTCCACAGCCTCTTTGATAATATCAAGATTCTTGGATTTCTCACGAAGTCCGATTACCTGACCTGGTTGAACGCTGTAAGATGGGATGTCTACACGTCCACCGTCCACAGTCACATGACCATGGTTGACCAGCTGACGGGCTTGTCTGCGCGTACGGGCAAGGCCTAAGCGGTATACAAGGTTATCCAGGCGGGATTCAAGAAGGATCATGAAGTTTTCACCATGAATACCTTTCATTTTTCCTGCTCTGTCAAACAGTGTACGGAATTGGCGTTCGTTTAATCCATACATAAAACGAAGCTTTTGTTTTTCCTGCAGTTGCAATCCATATTCGGAAATTTTTCTGCGTTGGTTTGGTCCATGTTGACCAGGAGCGTAAGGACGTTTATCGAGTTCCTTACCAGTTCCAGTTAATGAAATGCCGAGACGACGTGACTTTTTCCATACGGATCCAGTATATCGAGCCATAAGACATTTCCTCCTTTTATATTATATTTTGCATAAAATAAACGGTGTGTCCCTTCTGTTGGCCATTTTGTTTTCATGTACCATCGCTCCAGCAGCAGAGAGTTACACGATACACCTTATATTGCATAAGGAACAAAATGGGGACAAGCAGCGGTCCACTTAAGCTACCTTTATTATTTTACACAAAGAATAGTATATAACTTTGGATGGCATAAGTCAACATCGCTCAACAATACTTTGAAAATATTTTTCCGTCACTCTTGCCGTTTCAAAATTTTCCATAGCTAATGGGGGACATAAGCAATTTTCTCTACAATAATGAAAGGTACTTGTAAAATACTCTTTTATGAAAGAGACAATCATAAGGAATGAAGGCGCAGACAGAAAAAAGATGAAGGGAATCAGAGCCCTTCATCTACTTGGTAGACCAGTTCGAAATTATTTTTGTCCAACAGTTCCGCTACGTGAACTCGGACGCCATGGCCGAATATCACTTCATCTTCTGTCATCGCTACAATCATAGCCTTCGTCTGCTGGTGAACATCAATGTAAATATCACCGACAAGCGGCTTCAGAGATTCATCGCTTTCAATCAGATAAGCGATCGATTCATCATCAGCCATCTGGGATTCAGAAACAATGCTGGCATCCTGGTAGGCAATTTCCCTTGCACCTTCCGATCTGCCAGGAGTCATCACTACATATTCTTTGCGTTTGACTCCATTATCCCTGGTTGTGAGGACATTCCCCTCTTCAACATAGCCGACTTTTTCAATCTCATTCAGTGAATAATGATCCAGGAGGTCCGGGGCAGGTCTGTGAATCAGAATGTAGTCGCCTTCTTCCGGTTCTTTCTGATTTTCTATGGTATACCTTTTTCCATAGAAGATGAACGTATCATTATTCTGTGGACGGATCGACTCGATCTCACCAGGTTTCGCCTGAATCCGCTGCATGTCCTTGAGCCGATAAAGCAGCACCGGTTTTTTGTATACGGGCCTTACGGCATACACCTTATGCAGTTCATTCTGAAAGAAGACAAACTGTCCCTTTCTGACTTGATACAATTTCATGTAAAAACCTCCTATTAATCAGGGTTTCTTACGATTCCATTAAGACAAATTTTTAATATATTTACCCGGAATAGTACGGTTTTAAAACATATGTTGTGGGAGTCAGTTGAGGAGGATCAGTTTTGAAACCTTCCGGCAACGAGTGTTTTAGCTGAGATGAGCCTCCAAGATGGCAGTGAATTCTTCCAAGTATTGTTGATCCGTTTCGTCAAAGCGATCTGTTATTGGACTGTCGATATCCAGCACTCCATAGATGAAGCCGTCTACCATAATCGGTACCACAATTTCCGAGCGGCTTGCACTGTCACAGGCAATATGCCCTGGGAACTGATGAACATCAGCTACACGTTGGGTGCTGCGTTCTTTGACAGCTGTTCCGCACACCCCTTTCCCATAGGGGATTTTCACACAGGCAGGCAATCCTTGAAATGGGCCAAGTATCAGTTCATCTTCCTTCCATAGATAGAATCCGACCCAGTTCACTTCCTTCAAGAATTGATTCAACAGTGCAGAGGCATTGGACAGGATGGCAATGGAATCAGTTTCGTCCTCGATGAGGGCCTTCAATTGCTTGTTCAGTAACTCGTAATCTTTCACCCTGTCTCCAGAGTAGGCAGTTGCTTGAAACATATACATCTTCCTTTCATAATGAACATTTGACTTACCAATAGTCGACATTGAATATGTATTTTGTCGAGATAAAAATGCAGGATATTCTGTCTCCCTGTCGTAAATGACATGTAAGGAGTTGAATCAGATGAAAAAGAACCCTTCTAAGCAAAAAGTGATTAAAGCAGCCTCATCCTTGTTCTATCAAAAGGGTTTCAGCGGGACCTCTGTGAGAGATATTGCTGATAAAGCTTCCGTGAATGTCTCACTGATCAGTTACTACTTTAAAAGCAAGCAAGGACTGCTGGAGTATGCTGTTACTCAATATTATGAAGCATATCTGAAAAGAATGGAAGAGGTTTGGGACCAAATGGAAGAAGCTTCTAATTTGGAGCGGCTGAAACAATTGGTGTTCAGCATCATACAGTATAAACAGGAACATCATCAATTCTCCTGTTTCATCCATAGGGAGCTTTCTTTAGACTCCGTTTTCGTGCGTGAAATGGCAGTGACATACCTGGCAAAAGAAAATCACTTGATCAGCAATGCCTTCTATCAAGCTTTGAAAAGTTACAGGGGGAACGTACCGGAAGCTGATTTCTTGCTGCTCCAGTTAAAAGGTATGCTAATCACCCCTTATGTCATGCAGAACGAATGGAAGGATAAAGTGGTTGGTGAATATTCCCATCAAGCATTTGTCAGGAAGTATGTCAAAACCGTCCATCAATGGTTGGACTTTCTTGTGGCTGGGAAGGAAGGCCATACAGAGGGGAAAACGCATGGCAGGACTTCCAACAGCAGAATATCTCCCATGAAGGAGAATCCTTAATAAATTTGTATATTTTTAGCCAAAATTGCTAGTGACATGGTATTATAGGTAATAGAAAAATTACGTCGGAATCTTAATGGCAAATTGTTCTTCAGGAGGCTTCTGTAATCGCTGCCTCTTATGGGAATTAGGTTAGGGGGCTTACATACATATGGCATACGTTATTGGAATCATATTGGCAATCATCTTATTAATCATAGTCGGCCTGATTATACGTAAGCGGGTTTATGATGAAGTAGATAAGTATGAGGCATGGAAAATGGATATCATGGATCGGAACATTGCAGCCCATTTATCCCGTATTAAGAGCCTCAACCTATCAGGTGAAACACAGGAGAAGTTTGAAGATTGGAAAGAGCGCTGGGATACCATCGCATCTAAGGAGCTGCCGGATATTGAAGAGCATCTATTCGATGCAGAAGAAGCGGCTGACCGCTACCTATTTGCCAAGTCCAAACGGATTTTGGGGGATGTGGAAGAAATTCTTCAATCGATTGAAAAAAGAATTGAAATCATTTTGGCAGAGGTAGACCAGTTGGTGAACTCTGAAAAGTCCAGCCGAACGGGGGTTGAGAAAATTCAGCCGCAGGTGAAAGCCCTCAGGAAACAGGTATCACAGAACCGCTACCAGTATGGGAAAGCAGAGCTGCATTTTGACAGGGAAATCGACAAACTGGAAGATATGCTGGAAGAATATGAGGTGCTTATTGATGGAGGGAATTATCTGGAGGCAAAGGCATTCGTCGATCAGCTGGAGGAAAGAGTAGAGGAATTGCAGCAGCAAATCGAGAGTTTCCCTCCTCTGTATAAGAAATCGAAGCAGGAGCTTCCTGCTCAGCTGGATAACCTCATGGAAGGCTTGAATGAAATGAAAGAGGCCGGCTACCATGTGTCCCATTTTGGGTTTAAAACTGAAATTCTTACATATCAGGAGAAACTGGCAAATAATGTCAGCAAGTTGGAAAATGCGGAAATGGAAGGTGCAAGCGAAACCGTGGCAGAGGTGGAAGCAGCTATAACAGAAATGTATGATCAGCTGGAAAAAGAAGCTGTGGCAAAGAATTACCTAGAAAAGGAAATGCCAGAATATGAAAATACGTTAAATGAGTTGACCATCACGTTTTCCGAAACAAAAGAAGACCTTCAGGAGCTAAGGGAAGCTTATCAGTTGGAAGACGGTGATATGGAAAAATATCTCAGCATCGAGTCGACGATTTCTTCCTTAAGAGATCAGCTTGTCGACATGGCTGAGGATTTGGAGAATGAAGATGCAGCCCACTCGGAAGTGCGCCAGAAGGTGGAAGAAGGTTTCCGCGAGGTGGAAGAGCTTCAGGAAAAACACGAGGAATTCAAGAAGAGAATCCAAAATCTCCGGAAGGACGAATTGGAAGCTAAAGAAAAACTCATGGAAATACGTACACAGCTTCAGGGTGTTGGCAGGAAGCTGAAGAAAAGCAATATTCCGGGAGTGCCGACCTTCATATGGAACCTTCTAGATGAAGCATCCAGCAAAAACGAACGGGTACTAGAGGCATTGGAGAGACAACCGCTTGATATGGTCAAGGTACAGGAAGCTCTGAACGATTCAAAAGAAGCTGTGGATAAGGCTATGGAGCAGACGGAAATGATGCTGGAACAGGCCTATCTGACAGAGCAGGTCATCCAGTATGCCAACCGTTACCGCAGCCAGGATGCAGTACTTGCAGGGAAATTGGCGGAGGCTGAACGGCTGTTCAGGTCCTATGAATATGAATTGGCCTTGGAACAAGCAGCCAAAGCGGTAGAAGAAATTGAACCTGGCGCATTAAAACGCATAGAAGAATTCCAGATGGTAAGCAGTGGTTCATAAAAAAGGGATAAAGGCTGTCATTAGGAAAAGGATATGAAAAGGATCCTTCCTAAGTCAGCCTTCCCTTTTGTCTTTTAGCTGCTATAATGCAAAAAAGGACCAGTAATATGACTGGCTGCAGAGAGGCAGTCTAACCAGGAAAATAAGAGGATGATCCAGCCTGCGCCGATGAAAGGCGCAGGCAAGTTTTCTGAAATAAGGAGCTTTAATGAATGATTTATCTAGATAACAGTGCAACGACAAAACCGCATCCATCCGTAGTGAAAAGTTTTAAAGAAGTCACCAATAAATACTATGCGAACCCTTCTTCCATCCATCAATTTGGCGGAGAGACAGAGAAGCTTTTGCAACGGGCAAAACAGCAGGCAGCAAATTTGCTTGGCGTTTCGGAGCAGGAGGTCATTTTCACTTCGGGAGGGACAGAAGGGAATAATACAGCAATAAAGGGTATTGCTTTACAGCATCAGAACCGCGGTAGGCATATCATCACATCGGAAATCGAACATCCGTCCGTCGAAGAGGCATGCAGGGGACTGGAGCAACTCGGATTTGAGGTCACCTATTTACCTGTCAATGAAGATGGTGTAGTATCAATTACGGACGTAAAGTCGGCAATCAGGGAAGATACCATTCTGATCTCCTTGATGCATGTAAACAATGAAATTGGCTCCATCCAGCCGGTTGAAGAAGTGGCTTCTATTGCCAAACAATATCCCAAGCTGTTCTTCCATGTGGACAATGTCCAGGGGGCTGGAAAAGTCCCACTCAAGTTGGGGAACAACGGCATCGACTTATGCACTTTCTCTGGGCATAAGATACATGGTCTGAAAGGGACAGGTATTTTGTATATAAAAAAGGGGACGACGATGTTCCCACTTCTGCATGGAGGCGAGCAGGAATCCGGCCATCGGTCGGGGACAGAGAATCTCGCAGGTGCTGTGTCGATGGTCAAAGCGTTGCGGCTGATTAAGGAACGGGAAAGAACGGAAGCCGACAAGCTCCGGCAACTGTTGGGCTATCTACGTGATCGGCTGGAGACGATGGACGGGATAAAAGTCAATACACCGAGAAACTCCGCTCCACATATCATGAACTTTTCTGTTTTGGGTACAAAGCCGGAAGTATTGATCCACATGCTGGGTGAAGAAGAAATCTACATTTCGACGAAGTCGGCCTGTTCTTCCAAACAGAAAGATGAAAGCAAAATCCTTGCCGCATGTGGCTGGGGAACTGACCGTAATGTCTCTGCCTTGAGGGTCAGCCTGTCTTATGATAATACCAAGGAAGAGATTGACACATTTTTATCCGCTCTTCAACGGTCCATCAAACAATTCAAAGAAGTTATGGAGTAGATGTATATGCAATATGATCATATTTTAATCAGATATGGAGAAATGGCTTTAAAGGGAAAAAACAGGAAGCAGTTCATACTTAAACTGCAGGAAAACATCCAACATAAACTGAAGGAATTTCCTGATGCAAAAGTGAAACGGACGCAGGGGCGGATGTTCGTCCTGTTGAATGGGCATGAAGCAGGCCCGATCATTGATAAATTGAGGAATATCTTCGGAATTCACAGTCTGAGTCCAGCAATCAAAGTGGAAAACGAAGTGGAAGCAGTGAAGGCAGGGGCACTGTATGCGCTGCAAAGCGGGGATCATATCCAAACGTTCAAAATAAGCGTCAAACGAATTGATAAAGACTTTCCAATCGCTTCGCAGGAAATGAACCAGGTCCTGGGAGGTCATTTGCTATCCAATACAGAAGGGTACAAGGTGGATGTCCACCACCCTGATATGGAAATAAAAGTGGAAATCAGGTTGGAAGCTACTTATATTACTTCCCGTGTCATTCCTGGTCTGGGCGGATTGCCAGTTGGAACGGCAGGAAAGTCGCTGCTCTTGTTATCAGGCGGTATTGATAGTCCTGTTGCAGGGTATCTATCCATGAAACGCGGTGTGCAGATTGAAGCTATTCATTTTCATTCACCTCCTTTCACTAGTGAAAGGGCAAAACAGAAGGTGCTCGACCTGGCAGAGCAGCTGACGAACTATGGGAGAACGGTAAAGGTGCATATTGTTCCGTTCACTAAACTTCAGCAGGAAATTTTTCGGGAGATGCCAGAGAATTATGCAATGACGATCATGCGGCGTATGATGATGCGGATCAGTGAAAGGGTGTGCGAACAGGAGTCCATTCTCTCCATGACTACCGGGGAGAATTTAGGACAGGTTGCAAGCCAAACGATGGAAAGCATGCACACGATCAATGAAGTGACCAACTATCCGATTCTTCGCCCCCTTGTTGCTATGGATAAACATGAGATCATTGACATATCACGGAATATAGGGACATACGAAACCTCTATCCTTCCCTATGAAGACTGCTGCACGATTTTTGTGCCGAAATCTCCCAAAACCAAGCCTACAAGGGAGAAAGTTAATCAATTTGAGGCACAGAAGGACTTCAGTCAGCTGATTGATGAGGCGGTAGAGGGGATTGAGACCATCCGCTTAGATGATAAGAAGAAACGCTCGGATGAACTTGATGAACTATTCTAATAAGAAATCAATGGTTTTTCAGCCAACAAATACCAGTCTTCTCTGTGTATGATTTGCTCTCTTGGTACACATCATAAGCGTACCAAGGAGGTGAACTGACATGGCAAATAACAATAATTCAAATCAATTGCTAGTGCCTGGTGTTCAACAAGCTTTAGACCAAATGAAAATGGAAATTGCTCAGGAATTTGGTGTACAACTTGGTGCAGATACTACTTCCCGTGCCAATGGGTCTGTTGGTGGGGAAATCACAAAACGTCTAGTTTCAATGGCTGAACAACAATTTGGCGGCCAACAAGGCCAACAATAAGTAAAATTCAATAAAATACTATGGTTATTGGGCTATCCTCTTAGAGGATAGCCCTCGAGTTTTGTATTTTGTCGTAAAAATAGGTAAAGTAAAAGATAGATGGATATTTGGAAGGGGAATGAAAACATGGGGATTTTATGGTTTGGAGGACAAATTTATACCATGGAAAAGGAAGGCTCTATGGTAGAAGCTGTTTTCACGGTA
Organism: Virgibacillus xinjiangensis; assembly: GCF_042643145.1. NCBI lineage: Bacteria > Bacillati > Bacillota > Bacilli > Caryophanales > Bacillaceae > Virgibacillus > Virgibacillus xinjiangensis. The sequence continues at coordinate 117,485 of NZ_JBHRSA010000031.1, read as the reverse complement.
GATGATACGATCAAGGCTGCTGGTACATATGAGAAATTATACCATACGTTTTATGATGATATTGATAAAGAGGTAAACTTGCAAGGAAGGACGATGATACCCGGCCTTGTCGATAGTCATCTGCATATTGTCATGCATGGGGAGAAGCTCCTCAGGCTTGACCTGTCACAAATGACCTCAGCAGAAGAGGTAAAAGAAGCGTTGCAGAATCGCATACCATATTTATCTGATGGAGAATGGCTCATTGGAGAGGGATGGAACGAAAATCAATGGGATACGCCTTCCATCATTAACAGAGAAGAGCTCGACAGCATTGCACCAGATAATCCTATGATGCTCACCCGGATCTGCAGGCATGCTCTGATCGCCAATACAAAAGCATTGGAAATTGCTTCCATCGATAAAAATACAGCTGACCCTCAAGGGGGAAGGATTGTCCGGGATGAAAATGGGGAAGTGACCGGATACCTTCTGGATAATGCACAGGATCTGGTGAAGACTTCGCTCCCTGATGTCTCCCAAAGTTACTTGGAGCAAGTGATCAAGATAGCGGTTGATGATCTGCATTCCAAAGGATTGGTAGGCGGCCATACCGAAGATTTGAATTACTATGGATACAGAAAGACGCTCGATGCTTACCATAGTGCTCTCCATAAAGATCGTAAGTTCAAGGCACATCTGCTTGTCCATCATGAGGTGGTAGATGAGTTGATCCAAGACCGTCTCCGTTATTTGGATGGTACCCGCTATGTAGAAATGGGGGCGGTGAAGATATTTTCCGACGGTGCTCTTGGAGGCAGGACAGCTTGGCTCTCCGAAGATTATTCCGATGATCCGGGTAACAAAGGATTTGCCATTCATGAGACCCAGGAATTGGAACAAATCATAAAGAAGGCAAGGAAACATCAGCTTCCGGTTGCTGTCCATGCTATCGGCGATAAGGCTGTCGAAGAAATTGCTGGATTAATAAAGAAGTATCCGCTTGAAAACGGAGCGAGGGATCGTATCATTCATGGGGTCATGTTGAATGAATCCACCTTGGACTTGCTCAAAGAACTCCCAGCAGTGGTGGATATTCAACCTTCTTTTATGACCTCCGATTTTCCATGGGTCATCGACCGGCTAGGAGAGAAGCGGCTGGAACTTTCCTATGCCTGGAAGACCATGATCGAAAACAACATTTTTTGTGCAGGCGGATCTGATGCCCCGATTGAGGAGGTTGATCCACTGGTCGGAATTGAAGCGGCCGTCACTCGAAAATCTACCATCAATGATCAGGTATATCATCCAGAAGAAAAGCTTTCCGTGTATCAGGCGGTTCGGTTATATACCGCAGGGAGTGCATATGTAGTCAATCAGGAAGATAGCCGAGGTGTTATTGTAGACGGATACCGTGCAGACTTTACGGTTCTTGGAGAAGATATCTTCCAGACAGACGCCGAAAAAATCAGTGACATACCGATCGAAATGACGGTTGTTGATGGAGACATAGTATACGAAAGAAATCCTTCCCGCGCGTAGCGGGAAGGATTTCTTTTGTCTATAAGAAAGTCCGTCTTACTCTTTCCCAGTAAGAATTATGTTTGAGTTTTACTGTTTTGATCATTTTATCACTCAATGTCACCTCTACATCCTTGATGTTTTGGATAGGATAAGCTTCGTTGTCCAACCCGATAATCGGATAATCATTTCCATCCTGGATGACTTCCAAGGTGAGTGTACGTTCTTTTCCTAAAATGAAAGAGGACCCAAGGGTACGATAACGGTTATTGTTCAGAGAGGCCAGTTCTGATACTTGGAACCCCTCAAGTAGCGGATCCATGACCGCTCCATGGATGGATTTGTTATAGCCTGTACTTCCCGTCGGTGTAGCAACAATCAGTCCGTCTCCCCGGAAGGTCTCAAAGGCATTGCCATCAATCTGCACTTGGATGGCAATGGTCTTAATGATGGAAGAACGGAGACTCAGTTCATTGAGACATTGGTAAGTTCTTTCCCCATTAATGACAGCGTCGATGACAGGAAAGCGCCGAACCTCCAACTCCTCGTTCTGCAGGGATTTCAGCATTTCCTGAGAGTTGTCCAGGTCAAAATCACAGTAAAGTCCTGATTCTCCGGACATAGTGATTCCTGCATACAGACAATCTTGTCGGAAGCCGGTCTTTCTGACGGCCTGTAGAAAGGTCCCGTCTCCTCCGACACTGATAATGATATTGGCTTCCTTATCATTTTCTGTCAGCAAAAAACCATTGCTTTCTGCCAATTCATAGAGGGGCTGCAGTTGATCTTCCAGTTCCTTCAAATTTCGACTGTAGAAAAATATTTTGTTCCTTGCTGCCATTCGATTACCTCCATTGATAGGCTTTTCCTCATTTTAGCATGCAGTGGAACTTTATCCCAATTAAAATGAGTAGGATTCTCCGATCCGCGCATTCTAAGAGAAGGACGATTCAAAAAAGAAGGTTAGCCTATGATCTATGCATTCATATCATTTTTTTTCGTTCTTCTAATCTGCTTGTTATTTTCCAGAATTTATATCTCCATCACGTATACATACTCGGCGACGGAACAGTATCTCACGCTAAGGGTCACTTTCCTGAAAGTGCAGATGTATTCAAGGGAAATCCGCAAGGACAAGGAGGAGAAAGACTGGCTGAAGGCTGCCGATCAATTCATATCCGGTTCCTTTTCTGAAACGATGAAAGAGACGGTGAATACACTGAAAAACTCCACGCATTATCTGCTGGCCATCCTGAAAAGTACGAAGTTTCACCGGCTTGAGTGGGTGACACAAGGGGGGACCGGTGATGCAGCCAGTACAGGAATACTGGCAGGAAGTGCATGGTCTGTGAAAGGGGCATTGATTGGAATACTTGCGGATAACAGCAGCTTGGGATGCAGTCCAGGCATACAAGTCATTCCACTGTTCCAAAAGAAAGAGCTCACCAGTACAATCGATTGCATGGTTTCCATGAAAGCAGGAAAAACTATCATTGCACTTCTAAAAGCGAAACGGATGGTATCCGAAAATAATAAAAGAAAATCGCAAAAGGAGGAACAAAATGAGTGAGCATCCAATCCAAGGCTTGATGACGACAGCAATGGAGAATTTGAAAGATATGATTGAAGTCAATACGATCATCGGTGATCCGGTGGAATCTCCAGACGGTACCGTGATTGTCCCGGTCTCCAAAGTTGGCTTCGGATTTGCAGCAGGTGGCAGTGAATTCAATGGGGGCAGTGGCGGCGATCAAGACTCGGAGGCACAGCTTCCATTCGGAGGAGGAAGTGGCGGCGGTGTTTCGATTACACCTGTGGCCTTTTTGATTGTCAGCGAACAAGGGATAAAAATGGTTCACCTGGACCAGCATACCCATATTTATGAGAAAATGATCGATTATGCTCCACAAGTCGTGGAAAAAGTGGAACAAATCATGAAAGAATCTTCCAAAGGTAAAAAGAATGGAGATAAAAAAGAGAAAAAGTCGCAAAAGGGGCAGATGAACTACGATATATAAGATGTAGCTAGGACCGGCAAAAGCATGGTACAGATTTCTTATCATTGGACAAGGCATCGAATTTTATTCATAATAGTTAGTGTTGACAACAATAGAGGAGGAATGATTAAATGGCAAATGTTACATTCCAACAAGAACCTGTCACACTAATCGGTAATGAATTGAAAAAAGGCGACCAGGCACCTGATTTCACGGTTGTTTCCAACGACATGAAAGATGTGTCTTTGAGTGATTACAAAGGTAAAGTCAAATTGATCAGCGTTGTCCCTTCCCTTGATACCGGAGTTTGTGCAGAACAGACGAAAAAGTTCAATGAAGAGGCGGACAAAATTGACAATGTCCATGTGCTTACCATAAGTATGGACCTGCCATTTGCACAGACACGCTGGTGTGCAGCTAACGGAGTGAAGAACCTTGATACACTGTCCGATCACCGTGATGCCGACTTCGGTGAGAAGTATGGGAACCTGATCAAGGAACTGCGCTTATTGGCAAGGTCCATTTTTGTGGTAGATTCCAATGATAAGATTACGTATGCAGAATACGTGAGTGAAGTGACCAATCACCCTGATTATGATGCAGCCCTGGAGGCAGCAAGACAGGCTGAGTAATTTACATGAGCTTCTCTCTCCCGCTTCATCAGCGGGGGAGATTTTTACTGTGCAGAAAACCTCCCGGAGGCCATACATTAATTTTGTACAAATGGAGCGAAATTGGTACAATGAAATCGCTCAGGACGAGGAACGGAGGATTACGGTGGAAAAAACGAAAGTAGAAGAGTTATTTGAGTGGTTGGACCATACCACGGAAACCATACAGCAGCATCAAGAGGAACCATATCTGGACAGTCTGTCCTTCACTATGGAAATAATGTTTTTGGGAGAAGTCCCTGAAGACACGGATGATATTCTGACCCATAAACTGCAGCAGGCTTTGCAAGGATTGGACCTGGATCATTTCCAGACTGGAGAAATTAGAAAAGCGGTACAACTGGCCATCTTGAAAGGAATGAAGGACTCTACCCAGCAGCAACATTTGATAACCCCTGAGACGGTGGCGATGCTTGTCGGTTATTTCACAGAGAAATTGGCAAAATCGAAGGAACAGCTGACATTATTTGACCCTGCGGCCGGTACAGCAAACCTGCTGACCACGGTATTGAGCCGTCTGGAACAGGAGGCAGAAGCTTATGCGGGCGAAGTGGATCCGACGCTGATCAACTTGGCAGCACTGAATGCCAACCTGCAGAAGCAGAAGGTCGAATTCTTCCATCAGGACAGTCTACGGCCGTTTTTGCTGGACCCTGTCGACATGGTAGTCTCTGATCTTCCAGTTGGCTATTATCCGGATGATATACGAGCTAGTGAATATGAATTGAGAGCGGATGAAGGCCATTCTTATGCCCACCATCTTTTCATCGAACAAAGTCTGAATTATGTCAAGCCAGGTGGATACTTGATTTTTGTTGTCCCTGATTTTCTGTTCGACAGTGACCAATCGGATAAACTCCACAGCTTCCTTCAGGAGAACGCTCATATCGTCGGGGTCGTCCGCCTTCCTGAGAGCGCTTTTAAATCGGAAAAGCAGATCAAAAGCATTCTCTTGCTGCAGAAAAAGGGCAATGGAGCGGAAGCACCGAAGCAGCCGCTGCTTGCACAGGTACCTTCTTTCAAAAATGCCAATGCAATGGCAGATATTCTTGGAAAAATGAATCAGTGGTTTGCTCAATATACGGGAAGCAGCCAGAATCACTAATATAGGAGTTGAACATCTATGAGTAACGTATTAGCAATTAACGCTGGGAGTTCATCATTGAAATTCCAACTGATCCGCATGCCGGAAGAGGAAGTAGCAGCCAAAGGCCTTATAGAAAGAATCGGTTTGGATAACGCGGTCTTTACATTGGAAGTGAATGACAACAAAGAAAAGAACACAGGCGACATTCCTGATCATGAAGTTGCTGTCAAACAGCTGCTTGATGGCCTTGCATCGTCAGGCGTCATCAATTCTTTGGAAGAGATTGATGCTGTAGGGCACCGCATTGTTCATGGGGGGGAATACTTCAGTGATTCCGTGAAGATAAACGAGGATGTGATCGAGAAAATCGAGAAGGTTTCCGAGCTTGCTCCCTTGCACAACCCTGCAAATCTGACAGGAATCCGAGCGTTCCAGGAAATCTTGCCAAATGTGCCGATGGTAGCTGTTTTCGATACAGCGTTCCACCAGACCATGCCTGAATCGTCTTACCTATATAGCCTGCCGTATGAATTTTATAAAGAATACGGAATCCGGAAATATGGTTTCCATGGAACTTCCCATAAGTATGTATCCCAGCGTGCTTCTGAACTGATGGATGTACCGCTGGATAAACTGCGACTCATTTCGTGCCACTTAGGCAACGGCGCCAGTATTGCAGCCATCAAAAATGGTGAATCCATCGATACATCCATGGGTTTCACACCTCTCGCTGGGGTGACGATGGGAACGAGGTCAGGCAATATTGACCCAGCATTGATTCCTTACATCATGGACAAGACCGGAAAAACAGCAGAAGAAGTGGTGAATGTGCTGAACAAGGAGAGCGGAATGCTGGCATTATCCGGATTCTCCAGTGACTTGCGTGATATTGAACAGCAAGCCGATGAAAATGAACGTGCCGAACTTGCCTTGGATGTGTTTGCCGGTAGAATTCATAAATATATCGGCTCCTATGCGGCTAGAATGTCTGGAGTAGATGCCATTATCTTCACAGCCGGTGTTGGGGAAAACAGTGCCACCATCAGAGAGAAGGTATTGCATGGACTGGAATTCATGGGGATTTATTGGGATCCAGCATTAAACAATACCCGTGGAAAGGAAATGTTCGTCAATTACCCACATTCACCGGTCAAGGTTATTGTGATTCCAACCAATGAAGAGGTAATGATTGCAAGGGATACGATGAGACTATCCTAATGGATGATAGAAAAGGTTTTGCTGTGGAGCTGTCTGCAGCAGAGCCTTTTTTTTATTCATCGTACAACAAGAACATCACATGTTGCATACCTGGTAATGCTCTCCGATACACTCCCAATCAAGAAACGTTCCATCGCATTCATCCCAGTAGCTCCGCAAATGATCAGGTCGGAGTGGTAGTCCTTGGCAATATCTTTGGCAATTTTCACTTTCGGAGAGCCATACTCGATGGATTGCTTGATATCACTTACTCCTGCAGCCTGAGCCTTATCAGCATAGTCGGCAAGCAATTCCTTGGCATAGTTTTCAGAGCGTTCGGCCAGACTGCGGTCATATGCTTCTGCAGTTGCAAACGTACGGGAGTCAACGACATGTGCAAGAATCAACCTCGCATGATTCCTCTTGGCAATGTCCACGGATTTTTGGAAGGCTTTCTCCGATGCCTGTGACCCATCCAGGGCCACGACTATATTTTTATATTCCATGTTTTATCTCCCCCTTTCCTTCCATTATATACCCTGTATGGAAGCGCTACAATCAGAATTTGGAAACAGAATTCAAATCATGGTCAGAGATAATTGGACACACTAGTAATGGGAGGTGATTTTCTTGCCGAAAAAACGAAAAGAGCATGACCCGCATCATATCTTTGAGGATGATAAAGGGGTAGCGGCTGTGAAAAACCAGCTGAACGAAAGTTACCAAAGCGGAGTCATTGAAGAAATGCATAACAATAAAGCCATTCATCATTACAACAACCAAAAAAATTAAGCATGCAAAAAACCCGGCTATAGGAGCCGGGTACATAGATGGATGGTCACTCAATAATTTGGAGGTCTCTCGGATATTCTGTCAGGCATTCCGGTCCCTTGCCTGTCAGAAAGACCATATCCTCTATTCTTACACCACCTGACCCCGGTTTATAGATGCCTGGTTCAATGGTGTAGCACATCCCTTCCTTCAGTGGCAGGCGGTTATTTCCGTGCATGGATGGATATTCATGGGTCTCAATGCCCAAACCATGCCCGATCCGGTGGTTGAAGTACTTACCATAGCCTGCATTGTCAATATGGGCTCGTGCAATATGGTCCAGTTCTCCTGCCGGCAAACCTATTTCAGCTTTTTTCACCGCTTTTTCCTCTGCTTCACGTACTGTTTCATAAATCTGTCTTTGTTCATCTGAAATGGAACGGTATGCAACGGTACGGGTGATGTCAGAACAGTACCCTTCGAACACTACTCCTAAATCAAACATGACTAGATCCCCCGGCATGATTTTTTTGGATGAAGGTGTGCCATGAGGGGATGCTGTTTTTGAACCGGATAGTGCCATGGTGGAGAAGGACATCTGCCGTACCCCATGCCTTTTCAATTCGTATTCAATGTTTGCAATCAATTCAAGTTCCGTGATTCCCTCTTTTATCGAGCGGATACCTGTTTCTATTCCTATATCGGCAAGAGAAGCAGCTTCCTTCAGTAAGATGTACTCTTTTTTATTTTTGATGACACGCAACTCTGCGAGGATTCCTTTTGCATCAGAGAAATGAGTATCAGGCAGCACCTGCTTGATAGCTTCGAATCTCTCAAGAGAAAGGTGATCATATTCCAATCCGAGACTGGACGGTCTCTTCTCCTGTTTTTTTAGATAGGAAGCAAATAATTGCCAAGGGTCTTCATGATCCTGGTAAGCGATGATGTCGAATGACCATCCGGCCGCTTCTGCATCCGGCTTTTCCATGGCCGGGAGAATCATCACAGGGTCCAACCCTTTACTTACATACACTGCAATCACACGTTCATGTGGATCGGTGTAATAGTTGCTGAGATAATAAAAATTGGGAGTAGAGGTGACCAGCAGGCTATCCATTTGTTGATTTTCCATTTCCCGTACCAAACGTTCCAGTCGGTTTGTCATTGTTTTTCCCCCTTATGGATGGATGTCTTCCTGTCATTATAGCAGATGGACGTTTCTCCGATAAATTTGTATTTTCATGAAACTAATCCTAGGGAACATACGTAATAGAAGTAATCACTAAGTCAGAAGGAGGAACTGACATGTTTAAATTTTTCAGACGGCTGAAAACCGTCGTGGGTTCGGAACTGAATTCCATGCTTGATAAAGCGGAAAATCCTGTAAAGATGCTTGATCAGTTCATGCGTGATATGGAGTCGGATATCGAAGAAGCAGAAGGCGCTGTTGCCAAGCAGATGGCCAATGAAAAAATGGTGAAGCGCAAGGCCAATGATGCCCAGGCCATGGTTGAAAAGAGACAAACTCAAGCCCAGAAGGCGGTGGATGCTGGAGAGGATGATCTAGCTCGCCGTGCATTGGAAGAAAAGCTGGAAAGTGAAAAACAGGCGGCTGCACTTTCTGAATCCTGGGAAAGAGCGAAAGAAGATGTCGACTCACTGAAGGTGAAGTTGGATGAGATGAAGAAGGAATATAGGGAAATGAAGCTGAAACGTGATTCCCTGAAGGCAAGAGCAGAGACGGCCCGTACCAGAGCGAAAATGAACAGAAGTCTCTCATCCATAGGAAGTGACGAAGCGAAACAAGGCTTCGAACGGATGGAAGAAAAAGTGCTTGAATATGAAGCGGAGGCAGAAACCACAGAGGATATGACGGAGAATGCCCGGACGATTGATGAGCAGCTGGCTGCACTAGAGCCGAACCCTGTAGAACAGGAACTTGCAGCATTGAAGAAAAAAACTTCTGGAGATAATTAGGGGGCCAGACAAAAAAACTGTGTAAAAAATTGCATAAAGGGAAAAGGATTCTGTAGAATTTTGTCGAATTACTAGAGATGGAATACTATAGACAAAGGAGAGATAGTTGTGAAAGTATCTTATCACGGCCATAGTGTAGTAAAAGTGGAAACGGACGCACACAAAATTCTGATAGACCCTTTCATCTCGGGTAATGATGCATGTGACCTGGATGCTTCACAGGTGGAAGTGGATGTCATCCTGCTTACTCATGGGCATAACGACCATGTCGGTGACACCATCGATATTGCCAAGCGGAATGACGCATTGGTTGTCGCTCCGAATGAGCTGGCAAATTACCTGGAAACCAAAGGATTGAATACCCATCCAATGCATATCGGCGGAAAGCATGCATTCGATTTCGGCACCGTGAAGTTCACCCAGGCCTTTCATGGATCCGCCTACACGGAAGATGATGGCACAACCATCTATACCGGCATGCCTGCAGGTATCCTGCTGACTGTTGATGGGCATACCATCTACCATGTCGGTGATACCGGCTTGTTCTCCGATCTGCGCCTGATCGGTGAGATGAATGACATCGATGTAGCCTTTGTGCCAATCGGTGATAACTTCACGATGGGACCAGAGGATGCAGTGATTGCAGCAGACTGGATTGATGCGAAAATAGTCGTGCCTGTCCATTACAATACCTTCCCGGTCATTGAACAGGACCCAGAGGACTTTGCACAGAAAGTCAGAACAGGCCAAGGAAAAGTGATGAAAATCGGCGAAGAACTGGAATTATAAAAAGCGTACGGACGTGGAACAGTCTGCTTTATGATCAGAGATAAAAAACAGCCGTATCAATCCTCTTATGGGTTGATACGGCTGTTTTTAAATGCCCTATCTGTCAAATCAAGGCTCATTGCTTTCGTTGCATCCCTCGATTTGTTGGATATCTTCGACCATGCAAATTTTCCCATCGACGTTCAGCGCTGCATTAGGCTTGAAATTGAGGTCGCTGTCCTGTAGATAAAGATCACCGTCTACATCAATCGTACTCTGATTATTTATATCCAATTCTCCAATAATATAAAGATCTCCCTCGATAGTGAAATCATTATGGTTGTGGAGGACTACACCGTTCTGGAAAAAAGCATCCTTTTCAAAAATGAATTCTCCATCACATTTGTTTTTGGCGGACTCCCCGTTATCGTCGACCCTTACTTGTTCAGGGAATATCACACTCTCTGTAAATATACAGTCGTAAATATCAGCCTCTACCGGTTCCTCAGAGGGTTCTTCTACAGGCAGCCATAATGTTTGTTCGGTCTGTTTGTTCCATACCGTTTCAAGGGTGAAGGTTTTCCCCTCTCTTTCACCGATGAGGCGAACTGTTGCCGGGCTATTTGTGTCAACCTCCATGCAACCATCGGTGATTTCTCCTTCGTCACCATATATAAGTGTCATTCCTTCTTCGAACAGGCACATTTGATCGGAATCCTCATCATATTGATGCTCCAGCTCCTCGATGACGATGTTCATTTCCTGTTTCAAGGAAATATCTCCCGCTGTCGTTTGGGTATTTGTCGACATCTGGCTGAACAATGCGGAAGATAATACACCGCCTATCGCTAGAAGAGCAAGAGCCGCAAGCAGCTCGACCAATGTTACCCCTCTGTCATTTGTAAATAGTCTATATTTCATATACGACACTTCCCAATAAATGGTATAATTAGGCAAAAAGTAACAAATTAAGGTGTGGGTCTATTGTATACCAGATTATCAAAATTGGGAAATGCTGGTTTCACTTTGATAGAGATCATTGCAGCGGTGTCCCTTCTGGCAATGGTGGTTGCTGCATTACTACCTATTTTTCCACAGATCATGAGCTGGTCCAGCCAAACAGGGGATGAGCTCATCTCCGGGAACCTGTTGGACAAGGCAGCGCATGATTTGAAGCATTGGGACGAATCAGGCGTGGAGTTGGAACTGGCGGGACTTGAAGCCATATGCCCGGAAGAGCAGGAGTTTCATTCCTTGAAAGAATATGAACTGAACGGGAAAACATTTGTGCTGGATGCCGGCATTTGTGAAGAGGTGGTCACTGCAGAAGGTGCAGAGGCTTCTATGAATCCGAGTGGGTCGCTATACCGGGTGAATATTCGCATTCTGTCGGAAGGTGAAACAACCAGTGAGTCCTATACTTATATACGGGGGAACGAAGGATGAAGTGGTTGAGGAATGACCGAGGTGCTGCACTAGTGATGGTCATGCTGATCATTACTTTGTTTCTTGTATTCATTATGACGATGCTCACACAAGTGACCAATACGGCAAGACAAGTAGCGACGACGGAGGAGCAGGCAGATGCGAGGTTGGTTGCAGAGATGGGCGTCGATTATGTGGAGTTCATTCTGGCACAAGGGAGAATGGACGCTGAGACGTTGGAAGAGTTGTTGAATGAGATAGACATGGAACTGGATAAAGACAGGGAATTCCGGATCGAGGTGACACGGAGTCAATCCGGGTCTCTCGATTACAAGAGTGTCGGCAGATCAGGAAATCAAGATGTTGAGATTGAGAACACCATAACTATAAGGACGGAGAGTGGGAAAAAGGATGTTGAAACGTAAACGTCTCGGGGATTTGCTTCAGGAGGCCGGTGCAGTCACGGAAGCGCAGATTTTGAAGGCATTGGATAGCAAAAGAGAGGACCAGAAGCTAGGTGATGCACTGCTGGAGCTAGGGTATATAACGGAGCGCCAGCTGATGGAAGTGCTTGAAATCCAGTTGGGTATCCCTCATGTCTCCCTATACCGCTATCCCATCGATGAGCAGGTGCTCGGCTATGTTTCCAGAGAAATGGCCCAGCAGAACCATATCATCCCCCTCAAAATAAAGAATAATGAATTAATTGTGGCGATGAAAGACCCGATGGACTATTTTGTGATCGATGATCTTGAATTGTCTACAGGACTTATGGTCTCGCCTGTTATTGCCGCCAAGGATGATATTCTGTATGCCATAAACAAACATTACTTCAAAAATGACCCCCAGGTCACAGAAGAACAGCAGGGACAGGATGATGCCCCGGCTATCCGGATGCTGGATCAATTGCTGAATACAGGAGTCCAGCTGAAGGCCAGCGATATCCACCTCGACCCGCAGGAAACCCAGGTCAATGTGCGTTACCGGATTGATGGCCGGCTGCAGATGGAAAAAATCATCCCAAAGCAGCTGCAGAACTCGTTGGTTGCCCGGATCAAGATCCTGGCAGACCTGAACATTACCCAATCCCGGTTGCCCCAGGATGGCCGAATCAAAACGACCGTCGGGGTAACACCGGTTGACCTGCGTATCTCTTGTCTTCCGACAATACATGGAGAAAAAGTGGTGATCCGGATCTTAGACTTGAGCAATGCCCTGATGGATTTATCGGAACTGGATTTATCACCGGATAACTTCAGCCGCTATGAACAGTTGATTTCGCGGCCATCCGGCCTTGTCCTGTTAACAGGGCCTACAGGTTCTGGTAAAACATCTACCCTGTATGCTTCTCTGAACCGCTTGAATCAAGAAGAAGTGAACATCGTGACGATCGAAGACCCGGTGGAATACCAACTGGAAGGGATCAACCAGGTTCAGGTCAACAGCCAGATTGGAATGACGTTTGCCAACGGCCTCCGTTCCATTTTGCGGCAGGACCCGAATATTTTGATGGTAGGGGAGATCAGGGACCAGGAGACTGCGGAAATCGCCATCCGTGCGTCGTTGACCGGACACCTTGTTTTCAGTACCCTGCATACCAACAGTGCAGTGGATACCATTCCGCGGTTGATCGATATGGGGATCGAGCCGTACCTGGTGGTATCTTCCTTGTCCGGGGCAGTGGCCCAGCGACTGGTGAGGAAGGTCTGCCGTGACTGCCGGACAGAAAGGGAACCGACAGAAATGGAAAGGGATATCTTCCACCGCAACCAGATGGATATCGACTATGTCTTTGAGGGGGCGGGATGCAGTGCCTGCCATCAATTGGGGTATAGAGGCAGGTTAGCCGTGCATGAAGTCCTGCAATTGGATGATAAAATGAAAGACATGTTGTTGAACCACGCGTCTGTCAGTGATATACGACAATATGCCAATGAACAGGGGATGGCTTTCCTGATTCAGGACGGTTTGCAGAAGGTGAAAGAAGGACAGACGACAGTGGATGAGATTATGCAAGTCTCCATCAGCATGTAAGGGGGAAAAGCACATGATACAACAATTTGCCCAGCTTCTGACAGATGCTGTCGAGAAGCAGGCATCTGATATACACATGACCGTCGGCAGAGCACCGGTATTCCGTATCCATGGAAGGCTGAGGGAACAGGAAGAACAAGCGATGGACCCAGCATTCATCAGACAGATGGTGGAAGACGTTCTCGCGGAAGAACAATTGGAAAAACTGAAGGAACAGAGGGAGCTGGACTTCTCTTATGATATCCCGGGCGTTTCCCGCTTCCGGATCAATGTCTATCATCAGCGGGGGAATTTGGCCCTGGCTGTCAGAGTTATTCCGGCTTCCATCCCTTCCTTGGAAGAGCTTCGGCTGCCGGCTGTTTTGAAGGATGTCATCCAAGATACACAAGGGCTCATCTTGGTGACAGGTCCAACTGGAAGCGGAAAGAGTACGACACTAGCCTCCCTTGTCGACTATATGAATCGCACCCAGGAGAAACATATCATCACACTGGAGGACCCCATTGAATATATGCACGGCCACCAACGGTCGGTCATCGACCAGCGGGAAATCGGGTCAGACACCATGTCCTTTGCTGGCGGTTTGAGGGCAAGTCTGAGGCAGGACCCGGATGTCATCCTGGTGGGTGAAATGCGTGACCTGGAGACGATTTCTACTGCCATTACCGCAGCAGAGACCGGCCACCTCGTTTTAGGCACACTGCATACGACTGATGCGGTATCCACCATTGAAAGGGTGATCGATGTCTTCCCGCCGAGCCAACAGGCTCAAATACGCATTCAGCTCTCTACAGTTCTCAAAGCAGTGGTTTCCCAGCGGCTGCTCCTGAATCAAGTCGGGTCCGGCAGAAGAGCTGCAACGGAGATATTGATCAATACCTCGGCAGTGAAGAACCTGATCCGCAATGAAAAAATGCATCAGATGCAGAATGTCCTCCAAACGTCGAGAGGACAGGGCATGCACACGCTGGAAATGGATGTACAAAAACTCCTCCAGCAAAAAGAGGTCGGCTATGATTCCGCTGTTCCATACCTCCGGGAAGGAGCGCGCGGAAGATGAATTATCAGTATACCGGCAAGCGATCCGCCGGCCGGACAGAAAATGGGAAAATAGAGGCGGAAACAAAAAGGGAAGCCCTCCAGAAGCTGGAGAACAGGGGCTTGATCGTCACGGAACTGAAGGAAACGAAACCATGGAATAAGGACATCGTGCTGAATAAGCAGGTGAAAAACAAAGAATTCATCATTTTCCTCCGTCAGTATGCAACATTGATCCATGCAGGTATTCCGATTTCCGATGCGACCAAAACGATGATGCAGCAGACAGGGAACTATCTGCTCCGCACCTCTTTGGATGATATTGATAAACAATTGGACAAGGGGGAAGCACTGTCCGATGCAGCTTCCGGCCATCCGAAAGTGTTTCCGCCCCTTTTGGTGAACATGATCCGGGCAGGGGAGGCGAGCGGAAGGCTGGATGAGATCCTTAATGACATGGCGGATTATTATGAGAAGACCTATCGTAACAAACAGCGGATCATTTCTGCCCTGTTATATCCGACTGTCGTCGGGGTCATCACCATCTTCATGAGCATCTTCCTGCTTGTGTTCATCGTTCCTCAGTTTGTCAGTATGTTCCGCTCCATGGGAGAGGAACTTCCAGCGTATACCCAATTCATTCTCGAGCTGAGCGGCTGGATGGGGAGTTGGTGGTGGGTGCTGCTCCTTTTTGCAGCTTCCGTCTTTTTGGCAATCCGTTACATGAAGCAGTTTGAACGGTTCGTCTATCAGTTCGATAGACTGGCCATGAAATTCCCGTTACTGGGAGCACTTGTCCATAAAGGTGCCCTCGCGAGAATGACACAGACACTGAGCACCCTTGTCAGCAGTTCTGTTCCTATTCTCCAATCATTAGAAATCACCAAAAATGTCGTCGGCAACAAGGTGCTTCAACAGGCATTGGAGGAAGCAGAGGAATCGCTGATCCAAGGAGAGTCCTTGGCGGAGCCGATGAAAGGGAACTGGGCATTTCCACCCTTGATCGTACAGATGATCCAAGTTGGTGAAAAGACCGGGACATTGGACCAAATGCTGGCCAGGACGGCATCCTTCTATGAAGAGGAAGTCGAGCAGCTGTCAAGCCGCATCAAGACCATGATCGAACCCTTGATGATCATCATTTTGACAGTCATGGTCGGCAGTATCATAGCAGCGGTAGTCATCCCGATGTTCGGCATGTTCGATAACATGCAGTAAATGTAAAAAAATAGTAAAATACATGTGGATAACTGTCGTGGGTTGGTATATAATGGTAATAGGCACAAAGCATTACATATCTATCAAACTATCAGGCATTAAGTCTTGGGTAGAGTAGTGCTGTTGACCTGAAAATTACCACAGAGGAGGAAAAAATATGTGGAAGTATATAAAGAAAAACTGGAAAAAAGAAAAGGGGTTCACCCTGGTAGAGCTTCTTGCAGTTATTGTGATTTTGGGGATTATTGTGGCGATTGCGGTGCCTGCAGTAGGGAGTATAATCGATAGTTCAGAAAAAGATGCACATGAGGCGAACGTTGAATTATTTATTAATGCTGCTAAAATGGCAGACATGGACGAAGAGTATGATATTGAAAGTGGTATATCGTTGGGAGATCTATTAGATGGCGGCTATTTAGAAGAAATTCCAACGAATCCCACTGATGGTATTGAATATAGTGGAAGTGTTACAAAGTCAGATGATGGCTACACTTATAACTCTGGTTCTGCTCAAGCAACAAATCCAGATGATAATAACGGCTAATACAACCCACGCCTTGCAAACTGCAAGGCGTTTCCACTTACATAGCATGAAAGTAGTTCAATAGTTTGGGAGAGGACGCACCGATATGGAACTGGCTCTTATTATCATATTTTTTCTGCTTGGCCTGATTTTCGGCTCGTTCTTCAATGTGGTGGGTCTGCGTCTGCCGGAAGGAAAGCCTTTTGCCAATGACCGGTCTGCCTGTCCAGCGTGTCATAGCCAGCTTTCCTGGTATGAGAATATTCCTCTTGTCTCGTTTATGGTTCAGAGGGGCAGGTGCCGGCATTGCGGAGGGAGGATTTCCTTCCTATACCCGGCGGTTGAATGGTTCACCGGCTGTTTGTTTGCCGTGAGTTATGTTTGGGTCGGCCTGCAGCCGGAATTGGTTACTGCATTATTACTAGTTTCCATGTTGATGATCATTCTTGTGTCAGATCTTGCCTATATGCGAATACCGAACCAGGTGCTGTTGTTCTTTCTTCCTTTTTTCCTCATCATGCGGATGATTGTACCTCTTGAACCTTGGTGGTCTCCGCTGCTTGGCGCGGTTCTCGGATTGTTGATCACCGCTGGCATCATCGTTGCCAGCCGTGGGGGCATGGGAGCAGGGGATATGAAGCTGTTCGGTGTACTGGGGATTGTCCTGGGGGCGGGAAAACTGCTGGTCGCGTTTTTCCTTTCCTGTGTCATAGGTGCAGTGATCGGTGTCCTGTTGCTTGCGTTCAAGGTGGTCGGGCGCAAACAACCGGTCCCATTCGGTCCTTATATCGTGGCAGGTTCCCTTCTTACGTATTTCTTTGGCGACAGTTTAATCACATGGTATATCAATTTGTTTTGACAGTAGGTGATCATATGGGATGGATGAACAAAGAAAGAGTGAATATAGTATTATCCCACCACACGCTTCGTTATGCCTATCAGAAGAACCCGACAGATGAAGGTTTGGTTTCCTATGGGGAATTGGAATTGCCGGACGGGGTGATGGAAGACGGACAAATCCTGGATGAAGATGCTTTTCAGGATTTGTTGGACGGACTTGTACGGGAAAATCGCTGGAAGCGTAAAAAGCTTTTTTTCGCGGTGCCGGATGACACGGTAGTCATGAGGGAGATCCAGATACCGTCCTCTCTCACCGAAGAGGAGGCTTATGGGTATGTGAAAACCCAGGTCGGACATGGGATCTATTTGCCGTTCCCTGATCCATCCATTGCCTTGCAATTCCTGGAGGTACAGGAAGAGCAAGAAGAAAGGGACGTTCTTTTGTTCGCCTACCCGAAGGAAAAGATAGCAGCGTTTGAGAAAGTGTTCCAAAAAGCGGGATTTAAACCAGCGGCAGCCGACCTCACAAGCCTTTCCGTCTATCGGTATTTCTATCACCACAGAAACAGCATGCAATCGGAAAAGGAGCATGTCCTGTTGGTCAACTGGAACCGGGATGCCCTGGTATTGACCGCTTTCCGCCACCATCAAGCCATTTTTTCCAGGAATATGAAAATGGATAGTGATATTCAGGACGTGAACGGGGAGCAAGAGATGGCTCAATTGGAAGAACATTTGCTGGAGATCAACCGGATTCTCGATTTCTATCATTTCTCCATCAGCAAAGGAGAAGCCGCAATCCAACAACTGCTACTGACAGGTGATTTTCCATTATTGGCAGAGGTGGAAAAGCGGCTGTCCGACACGACTGCTCTTCCCATCGAAAATTTTGCTCAAGAAGAAATGCCTGCCCGTTATATCAGTGTCCTCGGGCTTTCCCTGAAGAAGGATGCATAGAAGGAGGGGGATCAAATGGTAACGGAAATCAATTTTTTGGAAGAGAAATCCAATAGGAATTCCCGTCTCCTTCTTTATGGCTTGATTTTTCTCGTGTTAGTCATCCTGGCAGGTGTGCTGATTTTCATCCAGAGGAATGGTCTGGAAAGCCGGGTGGAACAAAATGAACAGAAAATAGCAGAAACAGAAGCAAGGATCATTTCTTTCCAGGATGAGCATGCAGATGCCAGACAGCTGCAGCAAGTGCTTGAAGACCTTGCGGCAGTACAAGCAGAAAGGGTGCCTGTGCTGGAAGTTTATGACGAGGCATTGAATTTGATGGAGGATGAGGCCCGGTTGTCTTATTTTTCCTATGGTGAAGAGGGCGGCCACATCATTGAGGCGGAATTCCAACAGATGGAAGGTGCAGCAGCCTATTTGGAACAGCTGCAGAATTCCCCTTATGTGACCAATGTCCAATTGGACAGTCTCAGCAGGGAAGACGAAGGGTTTTATGGTATCTTTTCGTTTAAAGTAGATGAAGGGGAATGGATAGGTGGTGCGGATGATGCGGAAATGGAATAAGGGGGATGTACTTGCTGTGTCTACCGTAATTTTTGCTTCAATCCTGGCATATGTGGGGATGAACAGTCTGTTCATCCAGCCGGTTGCAGAGGAAGTGGAAAGCACTTCCCGGCAGGCTAAGCAGTTTCAGGGGCAGTATGAACAGCTTCTGGAGGCACGAGAACAGGCTGAGACAGATCAGGAGCTTGCAGCCGTCAGGGAGCAGGTCCCCGCCCGTGAAGCACCTGAGTCCATCCTTCGCAATCTCGAAGCATTGACCGGTGGGACTGGGGTGACCATCGACCATCTCGCTGAGGGTGAGAACACAGCAGATGAAGAAGCCCCTTTGGCGGAACTGACATACACGCTGCAAGCATCTGCTGCGAGTCTGGGAGAGATCAATCTTTTCATGGAAGAAATGGAACAGAGTGACAGGCTCATGCTCATTGATGGATTTCAGTTGCAAAAGGGAGAAGATGCTGTGACTGTCAGCCTGTCTTTTACTGCATATTATTCGGGATAGCCTAATAGGCTTTCCTTTTTTTATGCTCTCCGACAGGATTCTTATTGGAGGCTTTGTCCTGTAATGATGTTCTGTTTTCCTCTGAAGTCTCATAGACTGGTGGAGAGGGAGGGGTTTCTTATGTACCCATACGTTGTTTTACGCCTGCTGTTGGCCGGTTTCTTCCTTTATATGGCCTGGCCTCACATACCAGTAGCCGCTTCTGCCTTAGAGGTGATGTTCTGGGGGGGATGGCTGGTATTTTTCCTGCTTACTGTCGGGGGCAACTTGGCCGCCCTTTTGCAAATGATCAGCCCGCCGGTTATGGAACAGGAAGAAACGAGGCGGAGACTTTCCGATAACCATTGAGTTTCAGCTTTCACAACTGTATAATAAGTATTAAATATGAAACTACTACAGTTGAAAGTTGGTGCGTCTGATGGCAACCAAACATGAACAGATCATTCAGCATATCCTCTCTCTGGATATCGGCAATAAAATCTCTGTCCGGCAGATTGCCAAACAATTGAATGTAAGCGATGGCACCGCCTACCGTGCTATAAAGGAAGCGGAGAATCTTGGTATTGTCAGCACGATTGAACGGGTCGGCACCATCCGTATTGAGAGGAAAAAGAAGGAAAATATCGAACGGCTGACTTTTGCGGAAGTGGTGAATATCATTGATGGACAGGTCCTGGGAGGCAGAGAGGGACTGCACAAGACATTGAATAAATTCGTGATCGGTGCGATGGAACTCGATGCCATGCTTCGGTATACAGAAGCAGGTTCCCTGCTGATCGTGGGGAATCGGACGAAAGCCCATCAACTCGCATTGAATGAAGGGGCTGCTGTGCTGATTACAGGCGGGTTTGATACCGAAGAGCATATCAAAAAGCTCGCTGATGAGAAGCAGCTGCCGATCATCTCTTCCTCCTATGACAGTTTCACGGTGGCAGCGATGATCAACCGTGCGATCTATGATCAGCTGATCAAGAAAGAAATTGTATTTGCCGGTGACATCTTCACCTCATTTGAAAATTCCTATTTTCTCCATGCGAAAGATACGGTGGGGAAATGGCATGAATTGAACAAAGAATCCACCCATGCACGCTTTCCGGTAGTGGATGAGAAGAATAAGGTAGTTGGCGTGGTAACTGCGAAGGATATCCTTGGAAAAGGGGAGGATACCCTGATAGAACGGGTGATGAGCCGGAATCCTGCTGTCGCCCAGCGAAAGACATCCCTTGCTTCTGCAGCCCATACCATGGTGTGGGAAGGAATTGAACTGATGCCTGTGGTAAGTGAGAGCAATGAGCTCGAAGGTGTCCTGTCCAGACAGGACGTATTGAAGGCACTTCAGCAAATCCAGCGACAGCCGCAAATCGGAGAAACGATTGATGATACGGTTTCCAACAACATCACCGCTTCTGATACGGAAGAAGGTGTCTACCATACGCGGATCGTCCCGCAGATGACTGATCAGCTCGGAAACCTTTCCAATGGTGTATTCACTATGCTGATCACAGAAGCTGGCAGGAGGATGCTGTCCCAGATGAAAAAATCGGACATGGTTGTAGAGAACTTGAATGTCTTCTTTATCAAGCCTGTCCAGATTGACAGCAATCTCACCATCAAACCGGAATTACTGGAAGTAGGACGGATGTTTGCCAAGATCGATGTGGAAGTATTCAACGGGCGGAAAATCGTAGGAAAAGGACTGATCATGGCACAGCTGATCAGCCGCTAAAAAAGCTGACTTTCAAAAGTCAGCTTTTTTGTATTAGAATTCGTTAATCCTTTTCCATTCTTTCCGGTAATGACCGACCTCTTTCCAACCGCGCCAGAACTGCATTCCACCGAGCACGAGGAAAACGATGCCGATGAACAATGAGATCCTTGTTTGATAGAAGACATACTGGTTGATCGCGAATGCAAGAATGAAAGTGCCGAGGCAGATTCGCGATCTTGCATTATAATACGCTTGTTCCAGTCCGTCTTTCGTTTTGAGGATGGCTACTTTATAATAGATATACAGGACAATCGAGACGACGATAATTATCGGGAATATGACCATATAATCGCTCCTAGGGTAAAATATGTAACAGAAATATTGTACCGCTTTTTATCGTTTTAGGCTACCAAATCTGTAGAAATAGAGGGGAAATATCATGACAATCAAACAAATAATCGACAACATTACCAACTATGAGACGATCATCATTCATCGGCATATAAGGCCGGATCCTGATGCTTTCGGTTCGCAGGGCGGTTTGCGGGAGTTGATTAAAGCTTCGTTTCCGGAAAAGCAAGTATTCATGGTCGGGGAAGAAGACCCTTCACTGAAGTTTCTAGTGGAAATGGACAAGGTCCCGGATGAAGCGTATCGTGGGGCATTGGTAATTGCCTGTGATACGGCAAACGCCCCTCGGATTGATGACGACCGCTATAGCCAAGGAAGTAAGCTGTTGAAAATCGACCATCATCCGAATGTGCATCCATATGGAGATATCAATTGGGTGGATACCGGAGCGAGCTCTACCAGTGAAATGATATATGATTTATATCTGCATGGAAGGGAAGCTGGCTGGCAACTGAACGACAGAGGGGCAAGGCTTCTTTATGCAGGCATTGTAGGTGATACCGGGCGCTTTCTATTTCCAAATGCCACCGAAAAGACATTTTCCTATGCCGGGGAATTAGTCGACTATTCCTTTGACCGTGCTGCGTTATATGATGGATTATACAGTATGGAAGAAAAGCTGGTCCGTCTGAAAGGATATATTCTCCAGAATTGCAAGCTCAGTGAGGAAGGTGTCTGTGTCCTTTATCTGGACAAAGGCCTACTGGACTCCTATAATGTCGAGGCATCCGAAACAAGCCGGTTGGTAGGCATACCGGACGAATTGATGGGGATCAAGGCATGGGTCTATTTTATTGAGGAATCAGATCAAATACGTGTCCGGCTTCGTTCTAAAGGACCAGTCATCAATGAGTTAGCTGCCAAGTATAATGGGGGCGGTCATCCAATGGCCTCTGGTGCTACTGTATACAGCTGGGAAGAGGCAGAACGTTTAGCGGAAGATTTGAAAGAAACTTGCAGGGTGTTTGGACAAAAATAAAAGGCTGCCCATACCAGAAATGGATGGGCGGCGCCTTTTCAACTGCTTCGGCGATCCTGGGGGATGAACCAGCAACCTGTTCTGGATTCATCGCAAAGGACATTCAACTTCTCTTTGTGGATATCACGTTTAATCAGGCGGATGAGTTCATGTGTTTCTGCATAAGCATTGCGGCCTTCCTTCAATTGGGCGATTTTTTCGTCACGCAGTCTGCTGTGGTTCATGTACAGCAACTTTCCCAACTCCCTTCCTGAAATTGGGATCACCTTCATCCCTTCTACTACTATAGTACGCTATTGGGCAAAGGGTAACCATACCAAACTGCCATTTTTCATAAAATGTTCACATTAGTTTGACAATTCTGCTTCGGCAGTCAACTTTACGTCTGTCGAGATGATCAGTTTTTCAATTTTAAAGGAATAGGTGAATCCATCTATGGTGAAGCTTTTATTTTCAATGGTGGAAATGAGGAGTTCATCACTGCCTGCAATGGAGGAGAGGTCTTTCCCTACAAGGTGGTTGATTTCTTCTTTCATCATTTCTTCCAGCTGATGTATAATCAGCTCATCCTTCAGTTCACTCCCATTGCTGATCTTCACCTGGATGGTTTCCACTGTCAGTGGTTGGTTTGACCGCTTGTCCAGCTCTTCATTATCTTCGAGCAATGCCTCGTTATGTCTTTTCACTTCGTCCAGTTCCGCTTGTATCTGATAATTTTCCTGCAGTAATTGTTCGTACAAGGAGCCATAAATGTATAGATAGACCATATAGGCCAATACAGCTCCTATCACGGCTCCGGCTATGAATCGCTGCCAAGATTTCCGGCGGTGATAAGGAGGGATATGCATCAGCTTATATCCTCCTGGATCAACCATTCCAACAATAAAATGGCTGTTTTGACACCGCCCATTGCTGAGACGATCAGCATGGCTTGTTTAAAGAAATCGAGTGGTGAACCGTCCAGCAGTCCCTTCTCGAAATTAGCGATGGCATCGAATGTGCCCCCGATTGCAGCCACTATTGCCCAAATTCGAAGGTTCTTAGCCAGTCTTCCAATGGATGTCATCGGTGCATTGCCTGTAGCAAATTCTCCGATACTGCCAATGATGGAGCCTCCAATAATCACTCCAAAAGCAATAAAATAACAATGGATAAATGATGCGAAAAAACGTTCTTCCATTACACCCGACCCCCCGGGAGGCATGTTCCTTCTATTCTATGAAGGATGCACAATGGTTATGTTTCCAAAGGCAGTCCACTTCCATATGCAGGCTTTGGTATGGTTGATATAATGGAAGACAGAGATCGAAAAGGCGGGATAAATATGTCTTACACACACTTGCAGGTTCACAGCGGATACAGCCTGTTGGACAGCACAATCATGATGGAAGAGCTGGCACAGAAAGCCGAGGACATGGGGTTTGATGCCTTGGCAATCACAGATGAACAGGTGCTGTATGGTACCATTCCTTTCTACAAAGCCTGCAGATCCCGTGGCATCAAGCCTATTATCGGGATGACGGTACATGTCATGCTGGATGAGGATGACGAACCGGTACGCTGTATCCTTTTAGCGAAGAATAAGGAGGGTTATGAATCCCTGGTGAAGATCAGCAGTCATATCCAGCAGTATTCCCTTGATCATATCGAATGGCAGACTCTAGAAACTCACACATCCAATTTGATATGTATTCTTCCGATGCTGCATGATAGTTTGGAAATTTTATTCCGTTCCGGCGACTCAGAATCGGTCCTATCCTATCTGAAAACATGGGAGTCATTGGTGGGCCAGGGTGATTTCTATTTGGGAATCCAAAACCATGGCTTGGAGGAAGAACAGCGAATGTTGCCGCTAGTGAAGGAGATGTGGAAGGAGCATGCAATTCCTGTCACAGCGATCCAGGATGTACGGTATTTGAACCCGAAAGATGATATGGCCTTCGACTGTCTCCAGTCAGTGAAATCGGGGGATACATGGGGAGGCGGCAGGATTTCACCTTCTTCCCGCCAGCGTTACTTGAAGACGGCTGAAGAAATGGAACAGTTATTCCCATCCTGGCCGGAGGCGATTGAACAGACGAGGGTCATCGCGGAAAAATGCCAAGTGGACTTCGATTTCAATCAAAGGAGGCTTCCTTCTTTCCCACTCCCAGATGGGGAGAAAGCCCATCGCTACTTGGAGGATGTATGTTGGGAAAGGGTGAAAGAGAGGTATTCTCCTATTTCCCAGGAAATCACGGACAGACTTCTTTATGAGTTGAACGTGATCCAGACTATGGATTTCAGTGATTATTTTTTGATCGTATCCGACTTTATCAATTATGCCAAGCAACAGGGAATATTGGTCGGACCTGGCAGAGGCTCGGCTGCAGGTTCGCTCGTTGCTTATGTATTAGGGATAACTGATGTGGACCCAATGAAATATGGCCTTTTATTTGAACGTTTCCTCAACCCGGAACGACAGACCATGCCGGATATCGATATCGATTTTTCCGATGCTCGCCGGGACGAAGTGATTGATTACGTCCGAGGTAAATATGGGGATGAGCATGTGGCCCAGATCATTACATTCGGCACATTTGCTGCCCGGTCGCTGCTGCGGGAATTGTTTAAAACAATGGAGATTGATCAGCAGGATGCAGACTTTGTACTGAAGCAGGTGCCCGTCCAGTCTGGAAAGAGTCTGGTTGAGACAGTGAGAGAATCCTCCGAGCTGAAGGAATATATCAAGCAATCGGATAAGCTGAAATTATTATTTGCGGTGGCAGCTGTATTGGAAGGACTGCCAAGGCATATTTCCACCCATGCAGCTGGGGTAGTGATCAGCGAGCAGCCATTGGTCGACCATGTACCACTGACCGCAGGCAGCAATGGAGCCAATCTGACCCAATATCCGATGAATGACTTGGAGGAGCTCGGTTTATTGAAGATGGACTTTCTGGGGCTAAGGAACCTCACGTTGCTTGAGCGGGTGCTTGCTTCCATTAAATATACTACTGGGCAAGACATCAATATGGCATCCATTCCGGTGAATGATGGGAATACCTTTCACATGTTGCAAGAAGGCAGAACCAATGGGGTGTTCCAATTGGAGTCACAAGGAATGAAACAGGTGCTGCGGCGCCTGAAGCCCACTACTTTTGAAGACATCGTTGCTGTCAATGCCTTATATAGGCCAGGGCCGATGGAATTCATACCTGTTTATATCTCACGGAAGAACAGGGTAGAAGAGGTGGTATACCCCCACCCCGATTTGAAAGAGATCCTTGAAAACACTTATGGTGTGTTGATTTACCAGGAACAAATCATGCAGATTGCAAATAAGATTGCCGGGTTCTCCTTGGGACAAGCAGACATTCTGAGGAGAGCAGTAAGCAAGAAACAGCAGGCCGTCATGCAGGATCAGAAACGGGCATTTATCGATGGCTGCTTATCGAACGGCTATACACAGAAGGTCGCAGAAGAAATTTTTGCATGGATTGTCCGATTTTCCAACTATGGATTCAATAGAAGCCATGCGGTTGCGTACAGTAAGATCTCCTATCAGCTTGCATACCTGAAAGCGAATTATCCTGCGAACTTCTACGCGGAACTGTTAAGTTCTTTTGCCAATCAGCATGATAAAGCTGCTGCTTATATTAAAGAATTGAGCGAAGCTGGAATTGATGTTCTTCCTCCCTCCATTAACAGGAGTTTCGGCAGGTTCAGTGTCGAAGGCGGAGCTATCCGTGTCGGTCTTATGATGATCAAGGGAATTGGCGGTCAGGTAATCCAGGAAATAACTGCAAACAGGAAGAACGAACCATATAAAAATTTGTTTGATTTCTGCCTAAGAGTATCGTTGAAAATCATCAACCGACCAGTTTTGGAAAAATTGATAACGGCGGGGGCCTTTGATGAGACATGGCCAAACAGGGCAAGTCTTCTCGCTTCGGTCGACCAGGCAATCGAACAAGGAGAATTGTTCAAGGAGTTCGCCGGCCAGTCCAGCCTGTTCCAAGACCGTATAGAATTGGAGGAGGATTACACGGATATTGAAGATTTCGGCCAAATGAGAAAACTGGCAGACGAAAAAGAGCTGATGGGTATCTATATTTCCAGCCACCCCCTGAAGGAACATCGGAAGAAATTAAGGGAAAGTGGATATGTGTCAGTGAGTAATGCAGAAAAGCTCCTCGGCCGCAGACAGGTGAAAGGGGCTGCAGTCATCCAATCGATACGAACCATTCGTACGAAGCGCGGCGAATCCATGGCATTTCTGACGATTGGCGATGAAAGCGGGGATATGGAAGCCGTCGTTTTTCCCGAACTGTACAGGGACGCAGGTAGATGGCTGGAAGAAGAAACACTGGTTTTGATGATGGGCAAGGTCGAATCCAGGAATGACAGGGTCCAATGGCTGTTGTCAGAGATCCTCCCCTTTGAGGAAAAAAACCTGCAGCCGGAGAAAAGCCGGAGGTTATTCATAAAGATCACCGGGCAGAGCAACGAGGAGGCATTGGAGGAAATAAAGAAGAAGGCAGATAGCCACCCCGGTAGTGTGCCGGTCATTGTCCACCATCAGCAAAGCAGACAGACGTACAGGCTGTCATCCGATTATAATCTGGAGCCTGAATATCCTTGCCTCAAAGAACTTCGACAGTTTTTCGGCTATGAAAATGTTGTTCTTCAAAAGGAAAAGTCCTAGCTTTACAGACAAAAGCCATCTGTTATAATTAGGAATCATGGGTGGTCAGACCACACGAAATCATACTTATTTATCCCACGGTAGTACAAGTAATCCAATTGCTGAAAAGGAGCGGTCAGTCGATATGGCAAGCTTAAGAGATGAAGCATTGCAAATGCACAAAGTGAATCAGGGAAAGCTGAAAACTGAATCAAAAGTGAAGGTCACCAATGCGGAGGAGCTCAGCCTGGCTTATTCTCCAGGAGTGGCCGAGCCTTGCAAGGAGATACATGACCGGAAAGAAACCGTATATGATTATACAATGAAGGGAAATATGGTAGCTGTAGTCAGCGATGGTTCGGCAGTACTTGGGCTTGGTAACATCGGCCCGGAAGCGGCGCTTCCTGTAATGGAAGGAAAGTCGGTATTGTTTAAGAGTTTTGCAGGAGTGGACTCTTTTCCTATTTGTCTCGATACGAATAATGTGGACGAAATCGTGCAGACCGTCAAACTGATGGAACCGACCTTTGGAGGGGTGAACCTGGAAGATATTGCTGCACCGAACTGCTTCCTGATTGAAGAACGTTTGAAAAAAGAGACCAATATCCCTATCTTTCATGATGATCAGCACGGAACAGCCATTGTGACTGTTGCAGGCCTGATCAATGCTCTGAAACTTGTAGGGAAATCTTTCTCCGATATTAAGGTGGTTGCCAATGGAGCAGGGGCTGCCGGGATTGCCATCATCAAGCTATTATATAATTTTGGTGTACGCGAAATGATCATGTGCGATTCCAAAGGTGCCATCTTTGAAGGTCGTTCCTACGGTATGAATGAGGTGAAAGATAATGTCGCCAAATTCACCAATACAGCCAAAAAAGAAGGCAGTATGGAAGAAATGCTGGAAGGAGCCGATGTGTTTATCGGAGTTTCCGTTGGTGGAGCGCTTGGCAAAGAAATGGTGGAAAAGATGAGCGATGATGCAATTATTTTCGCCATGGCCAATCCCGACCCTGAGATCATGCCGGAGGAAGCAAAACAAGCGGGTGCCAGGGTGATCGGTACCGGCCGTTCTGATTTTCCGAACCAGGTGAATAACGTCTTGGCCTTCCCTGGCATTTTCCGTGGTGCTCTAGATGTTCGGGCTACCAGGATCAATGAACGGATGAAGGTTGCTGCCGCCCATGCGATTGCTTCATTGGTAGGGGAAGAGGAGCTTCATGAAGATTACGTGATCCCAGCACCGTTCGACGAACGAGTGGCGCCTATTGTTGCTTCCGAAGTAGCGAAGGCTGCCATGGAATCGGGTGTTGCCAGAATTTCTGTCGACCCGGAAGAAGTTGCTGAAAAAACCAGGAAATTAACGCGCATAGATGAAGATTGATAGGTAGAAGGAGTGAGCTGCGGCAGTGACCATTTCGCCGAAACAAAAGGTGTACCAAGGGGTCTTGAAAGAAATTCGCAGACTGATAGAAACAAACGCCCTCCAGCCTGGGGATAAACTGCCGTCAGAACGCCAACTGTCGGAAACTCTCCAGGCTGGGAGGTCTTCTGTACGAGAGGCCTTACGGGCGATGGAACTCCTTGGTCTGATTGAAACAAGGCATGGAGAAGGTACATATCTAAGTACATACCGCCCTTTTCAGACGGTAGAGTTATTATCATCTTTTATTTTGCAAGAAGCTAGTACAAAAGAGGACCTGCTGTTGGCGAAAAAGATTTTGGAAAGGGAAGCGGCAAAGCTCGCATTCAGCCATATAACTATGGAGGAAGTGAAGGACTTGGAAAAAATCATCCATGATTCAGAGATGGATCTTCAAGAAAAGCATGCTTCTTTCTTTCATTATCTTTTCCGTCAAGTGGATAATATGCTGCTGTCAAAGGTATGGCAGCTGATGGAGGAGTTTTCCGGAACCATCGGCCGGTTCTTCTATGAGGAACATTTCTACAGAGAGCTGGCCCGCTATTATGCGGAAGGAGAATATAGGGCGATTGAGGCTTTGCTGGATCACTCGACGAAACTGTATGTTTCTGAATAAAATAGAAGTTCGACCCACTTTTACACCATTTTTGTGTGGTAACCGATATAATAGGTGGATATGATAGAAATCAGTGAAGAGAAAGGGGGCAGCAATTTGCTTAAGGATTTTTTTGGCAAAAAAAGGAAATATGCATCCATGCCGAGTGAACAGGCCAAAACAGATGTGCCTGCAGGACTCATGCAGAAATGCGATGGATGCCATAAAATATTCTACCGGAAAGAAATGAAGAAGAATTTGAATGTATGTCCAAACTGTGGCTTCCACCATCAGCTGACAGCATGGGAGCGGATTGATACATTATTTGATGAAGGAACGTTTGAAGAATGGGATCACCAGCTGGTATCCACCAACCCCCTGAATTTTCCAGAGTATGAAGAGAAACTGGAGAAAGACCGTAAGAAAACCGGATTGAATGAGGGGGTTGTAACGGGTAAAGGTTCCCTTGATGGACAACCAACTGCTTTTGCAGTAATGGATGCAAGCTTCCGGATGGGAAGCATGGGTTCCGCTATTGGAGAGAAAATTGCAAGGGCAGTTGAAAATGCCAGGGAGCAGTCCCTTCCTTTTATTATTTTTACCGCTTCCGGCGGGGCCAGAATGCAGGAAGGTGTGTTGAGCCTGATGCAAATGTCCAAAACTTCCGTCGCCATCCAGCGTTTTTCGGATGCGGGAGGTTTGATGGTTTCTGTGATGACCCATCCGACAACAGGGGGCGTGTCTGCCAGTTTCGCATCCCTTGGTGATTACAACTTTGCAGAACCGGGGGCATTAATTGGTTTTGCCGGTCGCAGGATCATAGAGCAGACGATCCGTGAGAAACTTCCCGATGATTTCCAGACAGCGGAGTTCCTGTTGAAACATGGACAGCTCGATCAAGTGGTGCCACGTCATGAAATGAAAAGTCTATTGAAGACTTTGCTGGCAATCCATCAGAATAGCGGGGTGAGGGCATGAAACAAATACTCGACTTCGAAAAACCGATTGTGAACTTAAAGGAGAAAATAACAGAACTGAAAAAATTCACCAATGAAAGCGACATAGATCTCAGTGAAGAAATCAGCACATTGGAGAAGCGCCTGCAAGTGTTGGAAGATGATATCTATGGTAATTTGCAGCCTTGGAATCGCGTCCAGCTTGCCAGACACCAGGAAAGACCGACAACACTGGATTATGTGGAGCGCCTGTTTACTGATTTCATCGAGTTTCATGGGGACCGCTACTATGGTGATGATGAAGCGATTGTAGCCGGGGTTGCTTTTTATAAGGGTACGCCTGTTACCGTTGTTGGCCATCAACGTGGGAAAGATACGAAAGAAAATATCAGGCGCAATTTTGGCATGCCGCATCCCGAAGGTTATCGCAAGGCACTGAGGCATATGAAACAGGCTGAGAAATTCGGTCGACCAGTCATATGCTTTATCGATACGAAGGGAGCATACCCTGGGAAGGCGGCAGAGGAACGGGGGCAGAGTGAAGCGATTGCCCGCAATCTGATGGAAATGGCCGGATTGAGTGTTCCGGTGATCTGTATCGTAATCGGAGAAGGCGGCAGTGGAGGAGCATTGGCCTTGGGAGTCGGTGATCAGATACATATGCTGGAAAACTCCACGTACTCCGTCATTTCTCCTGAAGGTGCGGCTGCCCTGCTCTGGAAGGATTCTGGCCAAGCTCAGAGAGCGGCCGAGTCGATGAAGATAACTGCTTACGATTTGAAAGAACTGGGAATAATTGATCAGATCATCCCTGAGCCGAAAGGTGGAGCCCACCGGGATGTAAACATGCAGGCTGAGTATATAGACCAGGTCATCGATCAATCCATCCGCAACCTCTCTTCTCTCGAAAAAGACCATTTGTTAGAAAAAAGATGGGAGAAGTATAAGAAAATCGGCGATTATCAGGTGAATGAAGAATCGCTGCAATCATAAGGAGCTGACCTGATCAGCCCTTTTCTTTTGAATGGATAACCTTCTCATCTCGTCCGAGAACCTCTCTTCCGCCATTATATTGTTTTATAAATGGGAATTGTGGAAAATTAATAGGTAGGCAGGGAATTAATTGCTATTTTAACCTGTAAATATTATCTTGGTATAGTGAGGTTTATACAGGTACGAATTTTTTTGGACATGAGGTGACACTTGACATGAAGAAAATAGGTATTTTGACCAGCGGCGGAGATGCCCCAGGAATGAATGCTGCTATCCGTGCGGTAGTTAGAAAGGCTATCTATCACGATGTAGAGGTCTTCGGCATTAAAAATGGGTACCAAGGACTGATTGAGGGAAATATTGAACAGATGCAGGTCGGTTCCGTCGGTGATATCATTCAGCGTGGAGGAACTGTTTTGTTCACTTCCCGAAGCGAGGAATTCAAAACCGATGAAGGGCAGCAGAAAGCCATTGATCAATTGAATAGATTAGGTATAGAAGGTTTGATCGTCATTGGGGGCGATGGCAGTTTCCGAGGGGCCCAAAAGCTTACGGAAAAAGGTTACCCATGCATCGGTATACCAGGTACCATCGATAACGACATACCGGGAACCGACTTTACGATCGGGTTTGACACCGCCTTGAACACAGTCATTGAAGCAGTCGATAGAATACGTGATACGGCCACTTCCCATGAAAGGACGACGGTCATTGAAGTAATGGGAAGAGACGCCGGTGATATTGCTCTATGGGCTGGTCTTTCCGGCGGTGCGGAAAGTATATTGATTCCTGAAGAAAAAGAAGACTTCCAGGATATCGTGGACAGGATCAATCGAGGTCAGGAGCGAGGAAAAAAACACAGCATCATCATTGTTGCTGAAGGTGCAGGATCTGGATTCGAATATGGTGAGCGCATACAGGAAGCCACCGGGCTGGAGACTAGGGTGTCCGTACTAGGTTATATTCAGCGGGGAGGCACCCCGACAGCAGCAGATCGTGTTTTGGCCAGCCGACTTGGCGGCCATGCAGTAGATATGCTGTTGAACGGAAAGGCTGGCAGAATGGTTGGAATCCAGAGCAACCAGCTGACGGATCATGATATCAATGATATTCTGTCTGAAAATCATGCAGTTGATCTCTCGATGTACAGCCTGTCGAAAGAATTATCAATATAGCAGTGGATATTGAAGGAGGAAACAACATTGAGGAACACTAAAATAGTTTGTACCATCGGACCAGCGTCTGAATCTGTTGAAAAATTGGAGCAGTTGATTGATGCTGGGATGAATGTGGCACGTCTGAATTTTTCCCATGGGGATTTTGAAGAGCATGGTGCCAGGATCAAGAACATCCGAGAAGCAGCAGAGCGCAAAGGGAAAACAGTCGCTATTCTGCTGGATACCAAAGGTCCGGAGATCCGGACAGGAAACTTCAAGGATGGACAAGCGCAGATCCTCCAAGGCACAGAAGTAATCGTCAGCATGAACGAAGTGGAAGGCACGAAAGAGCGCTTTTCCATCACGTACAGCGGCTTGATCGATGATGTGCATGAAGGTTCCATCATTCTGTTGGATGACGGCCTTATTGAACTGGAAGTCATTGAAGTGGATAAGGAAAACCAAGAATTGAAGACACTTGCCAAGAATTCTGGTCTCATTAAAAATAAAAAAGGTGTCAATGTGCCAAATGTTTCAGTGAACCTCCCAGGTATCACCGATAAAGACGCAGAAGATATCAAGTTTGGTATCGAACAAGGCGTTGACTTCATTGCGGCTTCTTTTGTGCGCCGTCCGTCTGATATCATGGAGATCCAAGCGCTTCTGGAAGAATATGATGCAACCCATATCAACATCATTCCAAAAATCGAGAACCAAGAAGGCGTCGATAATATTGATTCCATCTTGGAAGTGAGCAACGGTCTGATGGTTGCTCGTGGAGATTTAGGTGTGGAAATCCCTGCGGAGGATGTGCCGCTGGTACAAAAGCAGTTGATCAAGAAGTGCAATACTGCCGGCAAGCCTGTTATCACAGCGACCCAAATGCTGGACTCCATGCAGCGAAACCCACGTCCGACAAGAGCGGAAGCGTCTGATGTTGCCAACGCTATCTTTGATGGCACAGACGCAATCATGCTGTCAGGGGAGACTGCAGCCGGGGACTACCCAGTTGAATCGATCAAAACGATGAGCAATATTGCAATCAAAACCGAATCTGCCCTTGACCATAAAACATTGCTGCAAGAACGCTCGAAGTCTGTAGGCATGACGATCACTGATGCGATTAGCCAGTCTGTTACCCATACAGCAATGAACTTGAGCGTCAGTGCTATCCTTACACCGACAGAGAGTGGGCATACGGCACGCATGATTTCCAAATACCGTCCACATGTGCCGATTGTTGCTGTCACGTATTCCGAAATCGTGAACCGCCAGCTTTCCCTTGTATGGGGCGTGCACTCCATCCAGGGTGAGAGAGCTAATTCCACTGATGAAATGCTTGACGTAGCGATTGACAGAGGATTAACTACAGGTTTGGTTGAACGTGGAAGCAGTGTCATCATTACAGCTGGTGTTCCTGTCGGCGAGAGCGGCACCACCAATATCATGAAAGTTCATGTAATCGGTGATGTGATTGCAAAAGGACAGGGAATCGGCCGAAATACC
Organism: Virgibacillus xinjiangensis; assembly: GCF_042643145.1. Lineage (NCBI taxonomy): Bacteria > Bacillati > Bacillota > Bacilli > Caryophanales > Bacillaceae > Virgibacillus > Virgibacillus xinjiangensis. The sequence goes on along the minus strand of NZ_JBHRSA010000031.1, from coordinate 84,022 downwards.
GTTTACGGCAAAGCCGTTGTAGCTAAGACAGCTGATGAAGCAATCAATAAGGTCCAAGAGGGAGATATACTCGTAACTTACGGTACAGAAAGGGATATGATGCCGGCCCTAGAAAAAGCCGGAGGCATCATTACCGAAGAAGCCGGGTTGACGTCCCATGCTGCTGTAGTAGGGCTCAGCTTGGGTATTCCTGTTGTTGTAGGTGTGAAGGATGTTTTCAAGCTGATTGAAGACGGCCTAGACATCACTGCTGACGGAGCCAAGGGCGATATCTACAAAGGCCACACAAGAGTATTATAGGCAGAATCTGGAAAAGAAGGGGCATGCCCCTTCTTTTTTCGCATAGGAGTGAAGGAGGGAACAGGCTATGCGCTATTTGGCCATACTATTATTGATCATCTCGGCTCTTGAAATTGGGGTGTTTTTATGGATTGGCGGACTTGTCGGTCCTTGGTGGGTTGTTCTCCTGATCATTCTCACAGGAATTCTTGGAATGGCTCTTGCAAAAAAACAAGGAGCAGATGTATGGGATAAAGCAAGATTGGCGATGAATAATGGTCAGGCACCCACAGAATACTTGATTGACGGCATCTGTATTTTCACTGGAGCTATATTCCTGCTCACTCCAGGGTTTATTACAGATATCCTCGGATTTTTGCTTGTTATTCCTTTTACTAGGGGATTGTTCCGTAGCAAGATTAGGAATTATCTCAGAAGCAGGATGGGAAAAGGGACAATCATCTACCGCAAATGGTGAATTAGCCTTTTATGAACGTCCAAATCTTCCGGGTGACACCCGCTTGATGTATAGCTGCTCCAGCCAGCAGCGCAAGAGGCGCTATAACAATTCCAGCCGCGCCCCATAGTTGTATGCTTACAAAGAGTACGATCAGTGTTACCAATGGGTTTAAGCCAATACTTCCAGACAATATCTTCGGTTCTAATAACTGACGAGTAATTAGAATCAGCATATAGAGGGTACATAGACCCAGTGTCAATGGATATTGGCCAGTGAAAAACAGGTAGAATATCCATGGAAGAAAAATAATACCAGTTCCTATATAAGGGAGAAGGTCGAGTGCGGCAACAATCAAGGAGATGGTAAGGGAATGTTTTACCTCAAGCACCGTCAGCCCTGTCAAAAGGAGCAAAAAAGTGATCAATACCATAATGAATTGAGCTCTGACATAGCCTGTCAGGGCTTTTTTTAGATGCCAAACCACTTCAGCCATAGATTGCTGAAATCGTACCGGTAGCAAATGAGATGTGAAATTACTTATCCGCGGCCAGTCATTGGCTAGGAAAAAGGTGCCTAATACAGTGAATATAAAGGCAGTAATGGAATTGGGAAGCTTGCCAATGACTCCTGGTATCCCTAAGAAGAGATCTTTCAGCAGGGAACTTCCACTCTCCGTCAACTGTGTAATGTATTGCTCCACCTTTTCATGGATTGCCGTCTGATAAGCCGGATCAAGGGTATGGATGAATGAGAGCAGATGGTTATAGAGCGGCAGAATAGTCGTATTAAGAAATTCTTTCAAGCTGTTGAGAACCGCTTGATAAGCTGCAGGGATTCTCTCTGCTAAATAAGCTGTTCCGTGGACCAGTTCAGCAATGATCAAAAACATCATGCCACTAAACAGGGAAAAAAAGAACAATAGGATCATGAATACAGCAATAGGTCTGGGGAACTTCAGGCGAGATTCCAGAAATGTTACCACTGGATTAATTGCATAGGAAATTGCAACAGCCAATATCATTGGCAGAAAAGGCATAAACAGATATTTGATGAAAAAGAAAATAAGAAGCAGACAGGTCAATACCAGTGCTGCTCTCATCGATGGGTAAAGAAGATGCTTGTACATTTTTTTACTCCAATCTTTGAAATACTATATATATATTTCTTATGTTCCATCACTGTCTGGTAGAAGCAAAGGGAAGGAAACTTTGAAATAACCGTTCACCGTGGTCATCCTGCTGGGGGTTTTTTGTTGAAATCACTCGAAATTTCAGTTAGTGTCATAAAAGGAGTAACTGCTGCCTAGTATTCTATGTACCTATCTGGGCAAGCAGTATAAGAACAATAATGTGAGATAGGAAGATGAACAAATGGACCGTATAAATGTGTTGGTAACAGGAATAGGAGGCCCGACAGCTCAAGGAATCCTCAGGGGATTGAAAGGCGAGGAACATACTTACTTGGTAGGGACAGACAGAAGAACATTGACCTCAGGTAATTTGTTCTGCGACACTTTTTATCAAACACCGCCTTACAGAGAGCTGGAGGCATATAAATCGACGATCAAAGAAATTGTTGAAAAAGAAAATATCCACGCCATATTTCCGACATTACATGATGAAATTGAAATCTATCGGGACTTCAGGCATGAGTTGGACTGCGAGGTGGCCCTGCCTTACAGCAATCATTTTGAAGTGCTCAACGATAAGCAAAAGACGTATGAATTTTTGGAGGAACGAGGTCTTGGCCACTATGTGCCAAAATATTTCGGTTTCAACTCCTCCTCTGAACTGCTCCAACTTAAACAAAGCCACTTTGCAAAAGATGAATATGTCTGTGTCAAGAAAGTAACAGGGAATGGATCCCTCGGTTTTGCAATCCTAACAAACAGGGACAATTTCCTGAAAGCCATCAAATCAGGAAAGAGCAAAATTTATAATATCGATGATTACTGTGCCATCGACTCCTCCGACCGACGGATCATCATGGATTACTTGGATGGAAGAGAATATAGTGTCGATATCTTCCTGCACAGGGGAGAAGTTGTGACAGCAGTGCCACGTGAGCGCTCACAGGTCTCCAACGGGATTGTATTGGATGGGACAGTCGTCAAAAAACAGGATTTGATCGAGGCTTCTATTTCCATTTCTGAACGGCTTGCGGATAGCGGCTTTATTAACCTGCAGTTTATCGAAACGGACGATGGATTCAAGCTGACAGATGTGAATGCTCGTTTTGGCGGCAGTCATGTGATGAGTCTCGGGGCAGGGGTGAATTTCCCGTATCTATTCCTTCAATATAATATTCTAGGAGAACAGCCGAAAGTGGAACCCAATTGGAATACCAGGATGATTCGCTACCGTGAGCATTTCTTCGTCGATCAAAAATGAGACTTCCTGGAAGTCTCATTTTTAAAGGGAAGCCATTTGGCAGGGTTTAACGACCAATGACAGGCAAATACATAAATTAATTATTAAAAATTAAACGGTTTCAATTCACATTAGATTCGTAATACTTTATAATTGGTTATGGGGATGACAATGTTCTTTGGATATTGTCAAAAAGTTCTTATACATTCTAGTAAATGAAAGAACAATTCATAGAAAAGGAGAGGGTTTTATATGACAGCAATGACCAAAGGGCTTGAAGGGGTAGTAGCAACTCAATCTTCCATCAGTTCAATTATAGATGACCAGCTTGCTTATGCCGGTTATAAGATTGATGACCTGGCTAAAAATTCAAGCTTTGAAGAAGTTATTTATTTATTATGGAACCAAAAGCTCCCGACGAAGAAAGAGTTGGATCAGCTGAAAAATGAACTTGCTGCGAACATGGAATTGCCTGAACAAGTCATCGAACATTTACGTTCATATGATTTGTCTACCGTCCATCCAATGGCCGCTCTGCGTACGGCAGTTTCCCTGCTTGGCTTATATGATGAAGAAGCCGACGTAATGGAAACCGAAGCTAATAAACGAAAAGCGGTCCGTATTCAGGCGAAGATTTCGTCGGTGGTTACAGCGTTTGCAAGGATCCGGCAAGGCCAGGAAGTTGTCCAGCCGAAAAAAGACCTGAGCTACTCAGAGAATTTCCTATACATGCTTAATGGAAAAGAACCGGAGGATATAGAAGTGGAAGCAATCAATAAGGCACTCGTCCTTCATGCGGATCATGAGCTCAATGCTTCTACGTTTACAGCCCGGGTTTGTGTGGCTACATTATCCGATATCTATTCCGGTATCACTGCTGCAATCGGGGCCTTGAAAGGCCCACTCCATGGCGGAGCAAACGAGCAGGTAATGGCAATGCTGACAGAAATTGGCGAAGAAAAAAATGCCATCCCGTTTATTAAAGACAAGATGGACAAAAAAGAAAAAATCATGGGTATGGGGCATCGCGTCTATAAACAGGGGGACCCTCGTGCCAAGTTCCTAAAGGAAATGTCGAGGGAATTGACAGAACTGACTGGACAATCCAAATGGTATAATATGTCCGTTGAAATTGAGGAATACATTAAAGAAAATAAAGGGTTGCCTGCTAATGTGGACTTCTATTCTGCTTCGGTCTACCATAGCCTCGGTATAGACCATGATCTGTTCACACCTATTTTTGCTGTGAGCCGTACTTCCGGTTGGCTAGCCCATATCCTGGAACAATATGAGAACAATCGTCTCATCCGTCCGCGTGCAGAGTATGTAGGGCCGCAATCCCAGCAGTATGTTCCAGTTGAAAACCGCTAAGCAGCTAATTATTCAGTATATTTAACTTTTATAGAAGATTTATGATAGAATAAAAATTGGTTGAGAGAATTAGACAGACACAGGAGGTATTTTGTTATGGCACAGGGAGAGAAAATTACAGTAGAAAACGGAAACATGAATGTACCGAATAATCCAGTCATTCCATTTATCGAAGGGGATGGGACAGGCCCGGATATCTGGGCTGCCGCCAGCCGTGTGATCGAGGCTGCCGTAGAAAAGGCCTACAATGGCACTAAGGGAATTGAATGGACAGAAGTACTGGCAGGCCAAAAAGCTTATGATAAAACAGGTGAATGGCTGCCTCAGGAGACTTTAGATAAAATCAATGAATATAAGATCGCAATCAAAGGACCATTGACCACGCCAATCGGTGGTGGAATCCGTTCTTTGAATGTGGCATTGAGACAGAAACTCGATCTATTCACATGCCTGCGTCCAGTACGTTATTTTGACGGCGTTCCTTCTCCGGTCAAGCGGCCAGAGGATGTAAATATGGTGATTTTCCGTGAAAATACCGAGGATATCTATGCAGGGATTGAATGGCAAAAAGGCTCGGATGAAGTGAAGAAAGTAATAGGGTTCCTTCAAGATGAAATGGGAGTGTCCAACATCCGTTTCCCTGAAACATCCGGTATTGGCGTAAAGCCGGTGTCCGAGGAAGGTACAAAGCGAATTGTAAGAGCCAGCATCAATTATGCTCTGAATGAAGGTCGTAAGAGTGTTACTTTAGTACATAAAGGTAACATCATGAAATTTACAGAAGGCGCGTTCAAAAATTGGGGATATGAAGTGGCCGAAGAAGAGTTCGGTGACAAAGTATTCACCTGGGCAGAGTATGACCGTATTGTCGAGAAGGATGGCAAAGATGCTGCTAACAAAGCACAAGATGAGGCTTTGGCAGAAGGTAAAATCCTTGTAAAAGATGCGATTGCCGATATCTTCCTGCAGCAGGTTCTTACACGTCCAAAAGAGTTTGATGTTGTCGCTACCATGAATTTGAACGGGGACTACATTTCAGATGCCCTTGCCGCACAGGTTGGTGGAATCGGTATCGCTCCAGGTGCCAACATCAACTATGATACTGGACACGCTATTTTTGAAGCTACACACGGTACTGCTCCAAAATATGCAGGTTTGGACAAAGTTAATCCATCTTCCGTTATTCTTTCCGGTGTGGAAATGCTTGAGCATCTGGGATGGAAAGAAGCATCTGCGTTGATCACGAAATCAATGGATAAGACGATTGCTTCCAAAGTTGTAACGTATGACTTTGCACGTTTGATGGACGGTGCAAAAGAAGTGAAATGTTCTGAATTCGGAGATGAACTGATTAAGAATATGGACTAATGACAGAGGAGGGAAGACAGCCAATGGGAATTAGTAGGAAGAAAATTTCCGTTATCGGGTCAGGTTTTACTGGTGCGACTACTGCCTTGATGCTCGCACAGAAAGAGTTGGGAGATATTGTGCTGGTCGATATTCCGGACATGGAAGACCCTACAAAAGGAAAGGCGTTGGACATGTCTGAAGCTGCGCCAGTCCAAGGCTTCGATGCCAAAATTAAGGGTACTGCAGATTACAAGGATACGGAAGGTTCCGATTTGGTCATCATCACTGCTGGGATTGCCCGCAAGCCAGGCATGAGCCGTGATGATCTGGTGAATACCAATGCCAAGATCATGAAAACCGTAACTAAGGAGATTGTGAAGTACTCTCCGGAAACGACCATCGTGGTTCTGACCAATCCTGTTGATGCGATGACCTATTCGGTGTTTAAGGAATCAGGGCTGCCGAAAGGAAGAGTGATCGGGCAATCCGGTGTTCTTGATACTGCCAGATTCCGTACATTTGTGGCCGAAGAATTGAACCTGTCTGTAAAAGATATTACAGGTTTTGTATTGGGAGGCCATGGTGACGATATGGTGCCATTGATACGTTATTCCTATGCCGGTGGGATACCTTTGGAAACGTTGATCTCCAAAGAACGCCTGGATGAAATAGTTGCCCGTACTCGGACAGGCGGTGGGGAGATCGTCAATCTCCTCGGTAATGGAAGTGCCTACTATGCACCTGCTGCTTCCTTGACTGTCATGGCTGAAGCCATCTTGAAGGATCAACGACGTGTGATTCCTTCTATTGCGTACCTGGAAGGGGAGTACGGCTACTCCGATATTTATTTAGGAGTACCGACTATCCTTGGAGGGAACGGTATTGAAGAAATAATTGAGCTTGAACTCACAGATGAAGAGAAGGCTCAATTGGATAAGTCGGCGGATTCAGTAAAGAATGTACTGACCATATTAGATAAGTAAGCTTCTCAGGCCCTCTGCAGCAATACGATGCTGCAGAGGGCCTCTTTTGTACATTTTTCCGTTTTCCTGTGAATATGATATAATGCTCTTAGAAAGCGTTTACATTTAATGGAGGTGGTAGACTTGATCGGCAGAAGAAAACTTGGTAAGCAAATAGGAGACCTGAAGGTGGGGGACTCTTTCGAAGCGAGCAAAAGAATGGACGACAGAGATTTGCTTCTTTATCTTGGTTTGACAAATGATTCGAATCCTTTGTATACCCAACATGACTATGCATCACAGACACCATATGAAAAACCGGTTGTACCATCAGTGATGTTGTTTGGGATGGTTTCTTCCCTGGTATCCATGCACCTGCCTGGGCCTGGAAGTCATATTACACAGCATGAAATGACGTTTCCGACCCCAGTATTTCATGAAACCGAAGTAAAATTCCTCTTGGAAGTCATCGCCCTGGATATCGAAGAGAACCGGGCAGCTCTAGCTGTAACAGGCTACAATGAGGAAGGAAATACGGTTATTCAGGGTAAACTGTATGTGACACCGGCATATCAGCCCAATTCACTCACTGCCAGTTCTCTGGAAAACTTCTTTTAAAATAGAGTGAATCCAATGTAAAGTTTCATTTACAAACCTTCCATAACATTCACATCCTGTCTGATTCATTGTAAGATAAAACTATGCAATTGTTATGGTTTAATAGAAATGGGGGGTTGGATGAAGAAACATATTTTAATTGTGGATGATGAAGCTTCGATTGTAACACTGCTGAAGTTTAATATCGAAAAGGCGGGGTTCACGACTGATGTAGCGTATGATGGATTGGATGCGGTCATGAAAGCGGAACAGAATGACTATGACTTGATTATTCTAGACCTCATGCTCCCTGAAATCGATGGTATGGAAGTTTGCAAGAAATTGAGAAATAACCGGATTGATACTCCTATCTTAATGCTGACAGCAAAAAATGATGAATTTGACAAAGTGTTGGGGCTGGAATTAGGGGCGGATGATTATTTGACCAAACCATTCAGCCCCAAGGAAGTCATCGCCAGGATCAAAGCAATTCTCAGAAGGACAGAGGGGGGCAATCGTAACCGTTATGACACGATCCGCATCGGTGACCTGGTGATTTATCCTGAACGTTATGAAGCGGAGATGAACGGCAATCTGATCACCTTTACCCGCAAAGAATTTGAATTATTGTACTATCTGGCCAACCATAAAGGCAAGGTCATTTCCCGTGATCAGCTGCTAAGTGGTATATGGGACTACGATTTTGTAGGGGATACTAGAATTGTTGATGTACATATCAGTCATCTGCGGGAGAAAATCGAGCCCTCTACCAAAAAACCTGCATACATCATAACTGTACGTGGGCTTGGATATAAATTGGAAGAGCCGGTGTCATGAGCAGGATATTTACAAGGGCATTCTTTCCATACATAGTGGGCTTTACCTTGGCCATCATACTGACAACCGTTTTCCTAGCACCGCTAACTGAGAATAAAGTCATGTTGATTTCTGTATTAGCCGCTTTGTTTGTCACGTTGCTCATCATGCTCCTCCATTTTCAGGAGAGGTTTATCAAGCCGATGAGGAAAGTCACGGAAACATTGCATGACATAGCCAGAGGTAATTACCGAGCTCGCGTTCATTTCCAGACCACTGGAGACGTAGCGGAGCTCAGCAACAGGGTCAACCAGCTAGCGAGATATATGAGTGAAATTTCCATACAGGAAAAAATGCGTTCAGAGCAATTAGCTTCGGTGATTGATAATACGGAGAGCGGTTTAGTGCTAATTGATGAAAAGGGCTATATCCATCTAGTGAACAGTAAATTCCTCTCCATATTCGGCAAACGTGAAAAGGACTACAATGGTTACCTGTATCACGAAGTCATCGACAACGAAATCATTCATCAGACTGTACATGACACCTTCCTTTATGAAAAAAATGTCAAAGAAGAGTTCAGCTATTATAATGGCGGCGTTGACAAGAATTATTTGGAAGTCCTTGGCGTACCTATCTTCAGCAGTCGCAACCGTCTGAAAGGAGCGGTGCTCGTTTTATATGATATTACCGAATTGAAAAAATTGGAGGGCATGCGGAAAGACTTTGTGGCCAATGTCTCTCACGAGTTGAAAACGCCGATAACTTCCATCAAAGGCTTTGCTGAAACACTCCTTGACGGAGGAGGGGACGATGCTCAGGTTAGGGAGGAATTTCTTCAGATCATCTACAAGGAAAGTGATCGGCTCCAATTGTTGATTGATGATTTGCTCCGGTTATCCCAATTGGAAAAAGAAGGTTTTCAGCTGGCAGTTGCTGAATTGGACATGCATTCCCTGGTGGGAGACATTCTGCCGCCGATCAAACATAAAGCGGAAAGGGAAGGATTGGAATTTTCGGTAGAAATAGAAGAGGATGTGAAACTGGAGGCTGATGAAGAGAAGGTCAAACAAATTCTGATCAACTTATTGGACAATGCTTTCAACTATACACCAGAACAAGGGGAGGTATGGCTTCGTATAGCTGAAGAGGAAGAATATGTACATATTCAAGTGGAAGATACCGGGATTGGGATTGCCAAGGAGGCGTTGCCGCGGATCTTTGAGCGGTTCTACCGTGTGGATAAAGCAAGGAGCAGGAATACCGGAGGAACCGGGCTGGGGCTCGCCATTGTCAAACACATTGTGGAAGTACATGAAGGGTTGATCAATATTAAAAGTGAATTGAACGAGGGTACAGCCATCCATGTGTATCTTCCAAAACAAATAAAAGCCTAGACATCTCTTTCAGGGAGATGTCTTTTCATTTGGCAAGCCACTCGTAATTTTTTCTTTTATTCTCAGGGAATGATAAAATAATAAAAGAACAGCGAACGGAGGTAATAGTCATATGTCAAATAAGTTAGTGCTGATCGACGGCAACAGTATTATATACCGGGCATTCTTTGCCCTGCCATTATTGAACAATGACAAGGGAGTCTACACAAATGCTGTGTATGGTTTCACCACTATGCTGCTGCGTATTCTGGAAGAAGAGCAGCCAACCCATATACTAGTGGCCTTCGATGCCGGGAAGACCACCTTCCGACACGAGACTTATAAAGAATATAAGGGTGGCAGACAGAAGACGCCACCAGAGTTGTCTGAACAATTCCCTCTCTTGAAAGAAGTGCTTGATGCTTTCTCCATCCCCCATTACCAATTGGAGCAATATGAGGCGGATGATATTATCGGTACTTTATCGACTGTGGAGAAAGAAGACGATTGGAATGTTACGGTTATATCTGGAGACAAAGACCTCCTGCAATTGACCTCGGACCAGGTTACCGTCAGTCTGACCAAAAAAGGGATCAGTGAAGTAGAGCGGTACACTCCGGCGTTTATGAAGGAGAAGATGGATATCGCACCAGATCAGATCATTGATTTGAAAGCATTGATGGGGGATAAATCCGACAATATTCCAGGAGTGCCCGGTGTTGGAGAAAAAACGGCTGTCAAACTGCTGAAACAATTCGGCACCCTCGAAGGGATCTACGACCATATCGAGGAAGTGAGCGGGAAAAAACTCAAGGAAAAATTGACTACATATAAGGATGAAGCGTTTCTCAGCAAGGATTTGGTCACCATTAAACGTGATTCCCCTATCACGGTGGAACCGAAGGAACTTGCCTATGGAGGATATGATCCCAACCAATTGAGCGGCATGTTCAAAGAACTGGGCTTTCAGTCACTGTTAGACAGAATTGGCGGGGACACTACGGCCGAAGGGACTTCAGAGCCAATGAAGGAGATAGATGTAACCATCCTACGAGAAGTTACCGATGATATTTTTACTGGCAAGGAAGCATTGGTTGCTGAAATGCTGGGGGAAAATTACCATACGGGCACGATCGAAGGATTCGGCATTTCAAATGAGAAGGGTAACTACTTCATCCCTGCAGAGGTTGCATTGCAGTCGGCGGCCTTCCAAGAATGGGCAGAGCAGTATGACAATAAGAAGATGGTGTTTGATGCAAAAAAAACACTGGTAGTCCTATTGAATCATGGGATCCATATAAAAGGTATTGATTTTGATATGCTGCTTGCATCTTATCTGCTGAACCCTTCAGAAAACAATCATGATATCCCAGCAATCAGCAACAGGCTTGGGAAGACAGATGTATTATATGATGAAGAAGTATATGGTAAAGGTGCCAAACAGAAAGTGCCGGAAGAACAAGTCCTTGCCGAGCATATTATAAGAAAAACTGCTGCCCTGTACGCCTTAGAGGAACAGATGGAAGAGAAGCTGAAAGCTAATGAACAACTGGAGCTATACAAGGAACTGGAAATGCCGCTTGCTCTGATATTGGGGGAAATGGAGCACCTGGGTGTACTTGTGGATATTTCCAATTTGGAAGAAATGGGAAATGGTCTGAAACAACGGCTTCAGGACCTGGAGAAGGAGATCCATGAATTGGCCGGTGAACCGTTTAATTTGAATTCCCCCAAGCAGCTCGGCCCTATATTATTTGAGAAGCTAAACCTTCCGGTAATCAAAAAGACCAAGACAGGCTATTCGACTGCTGCCGATGTCTTGGAGCAACTGGAAAATGAACATGAGATCATACCAAAACTATTGCTGTACAGACAGTTGGGCAAGCTGCAGTCGACTTATATTGAAGGACTGCTGAAAGTAGTGGACCCGCATACCAATAAAATTCACACACGTTTCAACCAGGCATTGACCCAGACAGGCAGACTCAGTTCAATGGAACCAAACCTGCAAAATATCCCAATCCGGCTGGAAGAAGGGCGCAAAATCAGGCAGGCTTTTGTTCCTGCTAAAAAAGGATGGATCATGTTCGCCGCCGATTACTCGCAGATTGAACTCAGGGTACTTGCACATATGGCGAATGATGATAAACTGATCCGAGCATTTCAGGAGGACTTGGATATCCATACACAGACAGCGATGGATGTTTTTCATGTAGATAAAGAAGGTGTCACCGACAGTATGAGGCGACAAGCCAAGGCGGTGAACTTCGGAATTGTTTACGGAATCAGTGATTATGGTCTTTCCCAAAGCCTCGGGATTACGAGGAAAGAGGCGAAGAAATTCATTGACCGTTATTTTGAGAGCTACCCAGGAGTCAAATCCTATATGGATGAAATCATTCAAGAAGCAAAACATCAAGGTTATGTAACCACATTGATGAAACGTCGGAGGTATTTACCAGACATCACCAGTCGCAATTTCAATAAGCGGAGTTTTGCGGAACGTACGGCAATGAATACCCCGATTCAGGGTAGTGCTGCTGATATCATCAAGAAAGCGATGATTGATCTCTATGGAAGGTTGGAAGAAGAGAACTTGAATGCGCGTATGCTGCTCCAAGTCCATGATGAATTGATCCTGGAAGCACCGAAGGAAGAATTGGAGAAACTGATGGAAATAGTGCCCGAGGTCATGGAACATACAGTGGAGCTCCATATTCCTTTAAAAGTGGATTACGCTTATGGCGACAGTTGGTTCGATGCAAAGTAAGGAGAAGGTGAACAATGCCCGAATTACCTGAAGTGGAAACAATAAGAAAGACATTAAAACAACTAGTGCTTAATAAAACGATAGAAGAAGTAAAAGTCTTTTGGCCCAACATCATTAAGAAGCCGGATGATGTGGAGGAGTTTAAACACCTTTTAGCAGGACAGACGATCCGTGACATGTCTAGACAAGGGAAATTCCTTATTTTTCAACTCGATGACTATGTGCTGATTTCCCATCTGCGGATGGAAGGGAAGTACAGCGTCCATCAGAAGATTGAGCCGGTCCAGAAACATACCCATGTACTATTCACTTTTACGGATGGAGAAGAACTGCGCTATAACGATGTTCGAAAGTTCGGTACCATGCATATTTATCCGAAGGGGCAAGAATTGGATGGTAAGCCATTGAATCAATTGGGGCCGGATCCCTTTGATCCGGCTTTTACTGAAGAGTATCTCTATCAAAAACTGAAAAAGACAGAGCGGGTGATCAAGGCAGTACTGTTGGATCAGACAGTTGTTGCTGGATTGGGTAATATCTATGTTGATGAAACATTATTTAAGGCCGGCGTCCATCCATTAAAAAGAGCCAGCAAACTGACGAAAAAGGAAGTACAGAAGGTCAGAAAGGAGGCCATATCTACCCTGGAGGAGGCTGTCAAGCAAGGGGGAACGACAATTCGTTCGTATGTCAACTCCCAAGGGGATATGGGGATGTTCCAGCAGGAATTGTTTGTTTACGGACAGGAGAACGAGGCATGCAAAAAATGCGGGAACGCTATTATAAAGCTGAAAGTCGGGGGAAGGGGCACCCATATCTGCCCATCATGTCAGAAGGAATAGGGGGAGTTCAATGACACTTACGATTGGCTTGACAGGAAGTATTGCTACTGGAAAAAGCACGGTCTCCACTATGTTTAAGAAGTTTGGAATACCCGTCATCGATGCCGATCTGCTAGCTAGAGAAGTGGTGGAGCCTGGCGAGGAAGCATATGTGAAGATCAGAGAAACATTCGGAGATGCAGTGATTCAAGAAGATCAACGCCTGGACAGGCAGAAACTGGGGGAACTAGTTTTCACGAATGAGCACAACAGAGAGCAGTTGAACAAGATTGTTCATCCAGCTGTGAGGGAGAGGATGTTGCAACAGAAGAAATCCTATGAGGCGGAGGAAGTTCCTTGTATCGTTCTCGATATTCCTCTCTTATTTGAAAGTAAGCTTTCCCATTTGGCAGACATCATTGTAGTAGTTTACGTGGATGAAGATGTCCAAACTCAGAGGCTGATGCAGCGTAATGGGTTGACAGAGACGGAGGCTTCCCAGCGGATGGCTGCTCAAATGCCTGTGAAGGAGAAAGCAGAACGTGCCGATCATGTTATTGACAACAACGGCACGAAGCAACAGACCTATGAGCAGCTGGACAAGCTCTTGGGACAATTGAATGTAATCTGAATGGAGCCGGGGCAGAAATGCCCCGGTTTTTTGTGGTTTGGCTTGTCATGATACATAATAGACCAGCATTGTAACATATTATTTTAAAAACTTTCCCTTTTTACTTTCACATTTGAGGGTTAAATATGTTATACTAATTTTAGAAAACAACAAATTAGTATAACTTATAAATTAAATGACTGATGATGGAGGTCCGGTATGAATAAGACAAGAATTGCCATTAATGGATTAGGACGGATAGGCCGAATGGCTTTCCGTCAAGCTGTAAAGGAGAGCGATCTGGAGGTTGTGGCAGTCAATGCCAGCTACCCTGCTGAGACGCTCGCACATATGTTGAAATATGACAGCAACCATGGAATCTTTGATGGGGAGATTGTCCCTGTGGACCATGGCTTGGAAGTAGATGGTCATTTTGTTGAACTGGTCAGCAGCAGGGATCCTGAGAAACTCCCGTGGAAGGAAATGGATATTGATGTGGTCATCGAAGCCACTGGTAAATTCAAAACCAAGGAATCCGCGGGACTACATTTGAAGGCAGGTGCCAAAAAGGTAGTCATAACGGCTCCCGGAAAAGATGTGGATAATACCATTGTCATGGGTGTGAACGAGAACACCTACCAGCCTGACACAGAAAATATCATATCAAACGCTTCATGTACGACCAATTGTCTAGCGCCGGTTGTAAAGGTGCTCGATGATCGGTTTGGTATTGTAAACGGTTTAATGACAACCGTCCATGCCTTCACCAATGATCAGAAAAATATCGATAATCCCCATAAGGATTTACGACGAGCAAGAGGATGCACCCAGTCGATCATCCCTACTTCTACCGGCGCAGCGAAAGCACTAGGTGAAGTGCTTCCTCATCTGCATGGCAAGCTGCATGGCATGGCGCTCAGAGTTCCGACGCCAAATGTATCACTCGTTGATCTAGTCGTGGATGTGGAAGAGCAGGTAACGGCACAGGAGGTAAATGAAGCTTTTCAGATGTCCGCCGATCGTGAACTTAACGGCATCATAAGTTATAGCGAAGAGCCTCTTGTTTCAATTGATTATACTACCTCTGAATATTCTGCAGTGATTGATGGTCTGTCCACGATGGTGTTGCAGGATAATAAAATAAAGGTACTTGCATGGTATGATAATGAGTGGGGCTACTCGAACAGAGTAATAGATCTGGCCAAATATGTTGGAAGTCAACTGCATCAGCCTCAGGTGAAAATCTCTTAGTCCAAAAGGAAGCATCTTCCCATAACATGGGAGGATGCTTCCTTTGTTAGATAAACAGCTGGTTTATTTGGCCTAGAGGATTTTGTCAAAACGTGTTAAAATTAATTAATATATGTTTAAATAGAGAATCGGCGGGGTGCGGGGTATGTCTATCAGAAATACTGTAAATAAATATTTGAATAACCATGCAGAAACCAATGAATTTCATTGGGACCCGTCACTAAAGACCAACTATTTCAAAACGACAAAAGATCAAGGCATGGTTGTCCTGGAAGATATGTTCCATCAAGCCCGGGAATACGAAATCCATTCTGTTTCTAAGGAACATGGGGAGATGAGTGTCCACCATATCACAGGAAAGAAAGCATTTATCGTTGTTTCGGTAATCATGGTTCGCCCTTATCGGACAGCCATAGACTTTTCTGTCACGACAGAGTCCGTAATCCCTTTTGATTTTGGATATAGTACCAGGTTAATTCAGGAACTTTACAACATGATCCGCAAAAAACTCCCGATAATCATAGAAGATAGTAGTCGGCAGTAATAATGAATGGGGTTGAAAATGATGAGGTGTTCCAATTGCCACAACAAAAATACCAGGGTTCTTGACTCCCGGCCGATCGAGGAAGGTCAATCCATACGCAGACGGAGAGAGTGCGAGCAGTGCGGTTTTCGTTTCACCACGTTCGAACGGATAGAAACGGTGCCACTCATTGTGGTGAAAAAGGATGGAGCCAGACAGGAGTTCAGCAGGGAAAAGCTGGTGCGTGGCTTGATCAGGTCCTGCGAAAAGCGGCCAGTGCCATTGGAAAAAATAGAGGAAATTGCACTGGAGATCGAGAAAACTCTGCGTAATAGCGGAGGTTCCGAAGTGGACAGCAAGGAGATTGGCGAGATGGTGATGGAACGCCTTTCGGAAGTGGACGAAGTGGCCTATGTCCGATTTGCATCGGTATACCGTCAGTTCAAAGATATTACGGTCTTTCTGGATGAATTGAAAGACCTCATCCAATCAGATAAGGAAAAAAATCATAACAGCAACTAAGGTGCGAGGAAAGGGTTATTCAGTTGAACAATATCGGAAAAATTTTGCCTGTCGAAGGGTATCATATAGTTTTGAAGCAAAACCTGCCTGCAGATTATGCAAAATCATTGACCCACCTATATCAACCGCTTATCGGTATCCAAGCGATCATGCTCTATCAAACGCTGCTGCATGACATGGATATCCAGAGTAAGGATAATCCTCAGACACATCACACCCTGATGAATTACCTGAATCTGCCGCTGGATGAAATATACCTAGCCCGGAGAAAGCTGGAAGGCATTGGTCTGGTGAAAACCTATAAGCAACAGGCAGAGCCGCATAACATCTACACATATATATTGCATAGTCCGTTTTCACCAGTGGATTTCTTCAAGGATGCCATGTTGAGCCAACTGCTTTATCATCATATCGGCAAGGATAAATTTCATCTGTTGAAAGAGCATTACAAAGAGGAAAAAGCGGACGAATCCGGCGAGGATGTAACAGCTTCATTCAATGAAGTGTTCCAGACATTTACCCCCTCAAGTGGATATGTCCATGCACCCGAACCAGCCGCAACCTCCAAAGCAGGAGGGGGAGCGGATTTCACCTGGATGGAAGATATGCTTAAACAGCGGATGATTCCGGTAGAGAGGGTGTTGACCGGGCAAACGCGGCGTTTGATCAATCAAATGATACAGCTGTATGACTTGGCTGCACATGAAGTGGATAAGGCGGTTCTATGGTCATTGGATGAAGAAAACCGGTTGAACGGCGAGGAGTTCAAAACAGCCTGCCATGACCTTTTCAAGGCGAAAAACCAAAGTACAGCCATCCATCTGGAAGCAAAAGCCGCCAAGAGTCCGGAGCCTTTGCCGAATGATAAGCCGTTGTCCAAGGAAGAACAGCTGGTCCATCAGTTGGAAACCATATCACCGAAGCAGCTTCTGGAAGATCTGTCGAGTGGTAGTCATGCCTCCGAACAGGATCTCAAGGTGATCCGGGATATCATGACAAGCCAAGGACTTCCCTCTCCGGTCATGAATGTCCTTATCCATTATGTGCTGCTGCAGACCAATATGAAGCTTTCTAAAGCTTATTTGGAAAAAATAGCGAGCCATTGGTCAAGAGCTAACCTGAAAACGGCCAAAGAGGCTATGGCATTTGCCAAGAAGGAAAAAGTGAAATACGAGGAATCCGTAAACAGACGCAGAAACAAGAGAAAACCGGCCCAAGAAGAGGTGGTGCCGGAGTGGTTCAAAAACAGGCATCATAAGAAGACTTCTTCTGCTGGAAAACAGGAAAACGATAGTGGACAGGAACAGCAGAAGATTGAAGCGCTGCTCCGCCAGATTTCCAGCAAAAAATAAAACGTTTTTCAAGGATGATATACATGAAGCCAGTGCAGTCCTCATTAAAGAAATGGATGCGGGAAAACGAAAACTTCCAAGAAAATTACACGAAGATCCGGGAAGAGGTGCTGAAAGACCCTGAAATCAAAGAGTTCCTCTCCTATCATCCCCAGTTGACACAGAGGGAGATCGAGAAAAACCTGATCAAGCTATATGAATATAAGACCCAATCAAAGCAATGCAGTGCCTGCTCTTCTTTTGAAAACTGTCAAAATATGTTACAAGGTTATTCTCCCATTCTGCAGGTCGATAATGGAGAGATACGCCTTTCTTACGAGAAATGCCACAGCAGGCTCTTGCAGGAGAAGGAGCAGCAACAACAGAAGTTGATTCAAAGCCTGTATATGCCTAGGGAAATCCTGCAAGCGAGGATTGAGGACATCGACCATTCAGATAGCCAGCGTAACCAGGCGGTGCTTGAACTGTTGAATTTCCTCGATCAAGCGGATGATACGCTACCTCGGAAGGGGCTTTACTTCCACGGCCCATTTGGAGTGGGAAAAACTTATTTCCTGGGAGCGGTCGCCAATAAGCTGCGTGAATACAATTACTCGACGATGATGATTTATATGCCTGAATTTGTAAGAGAGATCAAATCCTCCTTTAAAGATGATTCCACCAATGAGAAAATTGATTTCTTCAAGAAAGCGGATGTACTGATGCTGGATGATATCGGAGCAGAAATGCAGTCAGCTTGGTTCAGGGATGAAATCCTAGGTTCCATTTTGCAGTATCGCATGATGGAGAGGCTGCCGGTCTTCTTTACTTCCAACTATAGCTTGGAACAGCTGGAAGGCCAATTGGCTGCTACTCGCTCTGGGGTGGAGACGGTAAAAGCTGGAAGGATAATTGAACGGATCAAACAAGTGAGTGTTCCAGTCAAGATCGAAGGCGACAACCGGCGAGATGATTGAAACGGCAAGGAAGGTGATTTCTTCCCTGCCGTTTTTTTATGTTTGAGTAACTAAATGGGCCGCATTTGCAAGGAATATACATGTTTTTCATACCCATCCCATATAATGTAACAGTTTGGTGTTGGGTGAGGGTGATGTTAGTTGCTTCATGTATATTTTGAAACTGATAAAGAAGTGATCCGTTTTTGTGAACATTTATTTCGTTGCAACAAAAGGATTGAATTGTATTGGAAAACACACAAGGATTGGGGGAATCATTTACAATTTGAGAGGCAACTGCCTGTCGAGGAATTAAATGAGGCTGTTGCCTGTTCCATGGTTGAAGTATTCGTTGCACACCGCTTGAACCAGAGCTTCCGGTCCATTATAGAAGAAGTCTTCTATTATACTAATGAAGAAGAGATTGAAAGAATTCTGGATTTGGCTCTATGGCTGTTCAGAGGGGAGGACGACGAGAGCCGGTTTCTGCTGAATGGTAAGGATCCCAAGCAGTTGCTTTTATCTACTTTCCTAGCACATATGGAGGATGCTCGTGCAGTGCATTTTGATTCCATTGTCAAATTTCGGTTGAATGGTTTCCGGGAACATCTGATCCAATATGTCGGTCTGGCGATTGATGAGTTTAAGAGGGAAGAAGAACATCAGGAGTTTGTGGAAAGTCTCCGCAAATATATAACAAGGAAGGATTCAGGGGTGGAACTGGTCCATGTGCTGCAGGGAAAGACTTTTACATTCTTTAAGGAAAACGGAAGGCAACTATCCAGACTGGAACTCCGAAATATCATGCAGAAGGAACCTTTGTTTCTTGTTGGATTGAATGTGGAAGAATGGAATTTGGCGCCACTGATTGCCATGTCACCGAAGAAGATAAAGATTTATGGGGAAGACCCGGCCGAGCCGAAGACACTTACGGTTATCAATGTCTTCCAAGAAAAGGTCGAGTTCGAACCATCTGCCCATTTTCCCTTTCCACAGTACTTAAAAAAGAATCCTTGATTTTATTGATTCGGACCGCTATAATACACACTATATTCATACATTCCTGGTGAAGAAAAGGACAAGATCATTGGTAGCAGATAGAAAGAGAAGGAAGTCAATGGCTGAGAGCTTCCGCTAGATGCCCAGATGATTACCACCTTGGAGCCCTGTTATGGAAGTTCAGTATATAACAGCGTATATCTGCGTTAAAGATAAATGAAGCCGTCGGTACAGATGTTAGCCGATGGGAACC
Source organism: Virgibacillus xinjiangensis (assembly GCF_042643145.1). Lineage (NCBI taxonomy): Bacteria > Bacillati > Bacillota > Bacilli > Caryophanales > Bacillaceae > Virgibacillus > Virgibacillus xinjiangensis. The sequence continues at coordinate 64,406 of NZ_JBHRSA010000031.1, read as the reverse complement.
AGGGTGGAACCACGACGTGACCAACGTTCGTCCCTTTGCATAAGCAGAGGGACGGGCGTTTTTTTATGTCTTAGGAATTTATACAGTAGAAGGAGCGATAATCATGGCAGAAAACGAAATTTCCATTATTTTTCCCGATGGAGCGGAGAAACAATTTCCGTCTGGCATAACAGGTGAGGAAATCGCAGGAGACATTTCTTCCGGCTTGAAGAAGCAAGCACTGGCGATCAAATTGGATGGCGAGCTGTTGGATTTGAGGCGTGAACTTTATCATGGGGGAAAGATAGCGATCATCACCAATAAGGATCAAGAAGGTATAGAAGTAATGCGGCATTCGACCGCACATTTAATGGCCCAGGCAATCAGGCGCCTATATGGAGAGGTCAATTTTGGAGTAGGGCCTGTGATTGAGGAAGGGTTTTATTATGATATGGACATGGAGGAGAAGGTTACTCCGGAAGATTTGCCGCGCATAGAGAAAGAGATGAAGCGAATTGTTGATGAAAGCTTGGAAATCACAAGGGAAGAAGTGTCAAGGGAAGAAGCAAAGGATCTGTTTAAAGAGGATCCATTGAAACTTGAATTGATCGATGACATACCAGAAGGAGAGCAGGTCACCCTGTATCGCCAGGGAGAGTTCTACGATCTCTGCAGAGGGGTGCATGTTCCTTCTACGAACAAAATCAAGGCATTCAAGCTTCTCTCCATCTCAGGGGCGTACTGGCGTGGAGACAGTAATAACAAACAGCTGCAAAGAGTCTATGGTACTGCCTTTGCCAAGCAAAACCAATTGGAAGAACATCTCCGGATTCTGGAAGAGCGGAAGGAAAGGGACCACAGGAAACTGGGGAAAGAATTGGATATCTTTACGGTAAACCAAAAGGTGGGACAGGGGCTGCCACTTTGGCTGCCGAAAGGCGCTACCATCCGCCGCAATATCGAACGTTATATCGTCGACCTGGAAGAACGCCTGGGTTATGATCATGTTTATACTCCTGTTTTAGGAAGCGTAGATCTGTACAAAACAAGCGGCCATTGGGACCATTATCAGGATGATATGTTCCCGCCGATGGAAATGGATAATGAGGACCTCGTCTTGCGGCCGATGAACTGCCCGCATCATATGATGGTCTATAAAAATCAGCTGTACAGCTACCGCAACCTGCCGGTAAGGATTGCTGAACTAGGAACCATGCATCGTCATGAGATGTCCGGCGCCTTGGCAGGGTTGCAGCGGGTCAGAGCCATGACCTTGAATGATGCTCATATATTTGCCCGTCCAGATCAATTGAAGGATGAATTCATCCGTGTCGTCGAATTGGTGCAAAAAGTATACGAAGACTTTGGTATTAATGACTATTACTTCCGTTTATCCTACAGGGATCCTGAAGATAAGGAAAAATATGTGGATAACGATGAAATGTGGGATAAAGCACAGGCCATGCTGAAGGAAACAATGGAAGATATGAAACTGGACTATGTCGAGGCAGAGGGAGAAGCAGCCTTTTATGGTCCGAAGCTCGATGTCCAAGTCAAGACTGCTCTAGGCAAGGATGAAACATTGTCTACTGTCCAGCTTGACTTCCACCTACCAGAACGTTTTGATTTGACGTATATCGGGGAGGATGGGAAAGAACATCGCCCAGTAGTCATTCATCGAGGGGTCGTTTCGACGATGGAGCGTTTTGTCGCGTTCCTGATCGAGGAGTACAAAGGTGCCTTCCCTACATGGCTCTCCCCAGTCCAAGTTAAAGTCATCCCTGTCGCTCCGAAAGCCCACTTGGACTATGCCAAAGAAGTAGAGGACAAGTTAAGGCGTGAAGGAGTTCGCGTGGAAGTAGATGAACGTGATGAAAAAATCGGCTATAAAATCCGTGAAGCTCAGACACAGAAAGTGCCTTTTGCTCTGGTGCTCGGTGATAATGAGATAGAGACCAATTCTGTAAATGTAAGACGATATGGGGAGAAAAATTCAGAAACACTGAGCTTCGACAATTTTGTAGAACTGATTCAGGCAGAAGTAAGCCAGAAGAGCTTGAACAAGTAAAGAAAAGTGACAAGCATATGGATGCACCGTATGCTTGCCTTTTCAACTGTTTTCGATTGTGATATAATACGAACAAATCCATAAAGCAGTTTTCATCGATTGGCCGTTGACAAAGGCCTGTTATGATGTTATGCTTTATTGGTTGATAAAAACTTAATGATCTGAAGACAAGTAGGAGCACCCGCTTCTCACCTGATCAGCGCCGAATGGCAGTTGACTGGTTCCAAACTCTTTTTAATGAATGTGGAGACGTGTGGGTGCAGTTGTGCCCGCATTTTTTATTGTTGAAAATTTGCTTGTCGATGATAGATCAGAAATACTTTTAAACTATTTGGAGGTGGCTGGCTATTAGCAAAGAGATGAATGTAAACGAGAAAATCCGTGCAAGAGAAGTGCGACTCATCGATTCAAATGGCGATCAGCTTGGAGTCAAATCACGTAATGAGGCTTTGGATATAGCCCAGAAAAGAAATTTGGATCTCGTGCTTGTAGCTCCTAATGCAAAACCGCCGGTATGCCGGATCATGGATTACGGAAAATACCGTTTCGAGCAGCAGAAGAAAGAAAAAGAAGCACGCAAAAAGCAGAAAGTCATCAATGTGAAAGAAGTCCGTTTCACTCCTGGAATTGGCGATCATGACTTTGAAACAAAATTGAAGAACGCCAAGAAGTTCCTGGAAAAAGGCGATAAAGTAAAGGCTGCAGTGCGCTTCCGCGGACGTGCTATCACGCATAAGGATCTTGGCAGAGATGTACTGAACCGTTTTGCCGAAGAGGTTAAAGATGTAGGTACGATCGAAACCAAGCCTAAAATGGAAGGCCGTAATATGTTCATGATGGTCGCACCAATCAATGAGAAAAAGTAGATTCTGATACAGGAAACAAGATAGGGAGGAAAATTAACATGCCTAAAATGAAAACCCATAAAGGTTCTCAAAAACGATTCAAAAAAACTGGTTCTGGTAAACTGAAACGCTCCCATGCGTATACCAGCCATATGTTCGCCCATAAATCCCAAAAGCAGAAACGCAAATTGCGTAAAAGTGCAATTGTTTCTTCCGGAGATTTCAAGCGCATCAAAACTTTGCTTCCTTATAAATAAGGAACTGCCGTTTTAAAGAAAAAACAGATTTTTATATGTTCTAGGAGGGAATTAATATGCCACGTGTAAAAGGTGGAACAGTTACGCGCAGACGTCGTAAACGCGTATTAAAATTAGCTAAAGGTTATTACGGTTCGAAAAGAACGCTATTTAAAACAGCAAAACAGCAGGTAATGAAGTCCGGTCAGTATGCATACCGTGACCGCAGACAGAAAAAACGCGATTTCCGTAAATTGTGGATTACACGTATCAATGCAGCTGCACGCAACCATGATATTTCTTACAGCAGATTGATGCACGGTTTGAAAGTCGCAGGTATCGACATCAACCGTAAAATGCTTTCTGACCTTGCCATTAACGATGAGCAAGCTTTCGGCCAACTGGCAGATAAAGCAAAAGCAGCGTTGAAATAAGTACAGAGACGGGGCCAGATCCTTTGGGGATTTGGCCCCGTTTTTGTATAGATAAGATTTGTAAAGGGAAGGGAGGATCGAAAACATGGATTATTCTGTTGTAGTGTATCTGGCTGTCATCAATACCATCACATTCATCGTAATGGGGGTGGATAAACGGAAGGCGATTCATGGGGAGTACCGCATCTCTGAGAGGACCATCTGGATTCTTAGTATACTAGGAGGGGCAACGGGGTGTTATATTGGCATGAAAACATATCGTCATAAAACGAGACATCTGTCTTTTGTGATCGGTGTTCCCTTCGTCATCAGCATTCAGTTGATTGCTCTCGCATATCTTTCTTTTTCCTTGTCATAATGGCTCGTCTCCTGTCATATAAATGTACAAGGAGATGCAGCATGATGGGCTGGAAGGAGGTGGATCATGGAAAATCTAGGGAATTACTTAATGGCTTTCATCGAGAACGGAGGTTTGTTGGCTCCTTTGCTGTTCATCAGTTTTCATTTGCTGCGGCCATTATTTTTTCTTCCCGTAGTTTTTATATGCATCTCCGGCGGGGTGATGTTCGGGGCAGTTGCAGGAACTGTCTATTCGTTGGTGGGTATCACGCTATCAAGTATCATATTCTATTACATTTTCCGATGGATGCCTGCAACCTTTCATAAACTTCTTCATTTGAAAAAGAAATTGATAGGCAGGCATGCAGAATTGACTACACCACAGATTACATTGCTGCGACTGGTGCCGTTTATTCATTTCCACTTATTGTCCCTGTGTTTGATAGAGATTTCCGGTGGTTTTAAAGATTATACGAAATTATCTTTGTTATCCAATATCCCGTTGGCTTTTGTCTATACTTCCATCGGACAATGGATTTCTGAACTTACTCCTCTTCATATCATCCCTTTTATGGCTGCCCTGCTTCCTGTTCTTTATTTACTGAGAAGAAAGGAAATCATTATCAAGTGGCAGGAATTTTTCCAAGTCAGTACATGATTATGACAGAAGACTCAGATGCCCACTGGTGGGTATCTGAGTCTTTCTCACTTCATATCGGTCAACAGCAACTCGCTGATCGGATGTTTCCATACAACCTTGGCATGAGGGTAACGCAAAAGGATCTCCTGTTCCAAAAAATATAAATCGTCTCTGGTCATTCCTTGAAGGTCCATTGAATCTCTGACACTGACATGAATGTTGACCACTTCAAATGCTTCTTCGGTGGTTCCCAGATATTTCTCCCCATCGAATAAGCATCCTTTGTAGGCAATTTGGATATTCCTTTTGCTGTTTTCTGGTTCATCAGCAAAGTAAAACTCCTTCTCCTCTTGAGCAATGCGCAATTTTCTTTGGGGATTGCGTAGATATTGGGCTATTGTGTAGACAATCAATACCAAGGCAATGATCATCAATAAGCGAAATACAATAACAATCATAATTATCTGTCTCCCTGTCCGTTGTGTCTATCTATCTCTACGTGCTGATCCAGCAATTGGTTTCACTAATTTGCCCCATGATACAATCGGTGATAAGGTACATTCATCAGGTGTTTTTGACTTCGGCAAATACTGTTCTCACTGGAACTACATATCAACCGGCCTGCTTACATTTTTTATGATGATAATAGAAAAACAGTCTTAAAAGGAAACGAGGAATCTGTAATGGAATGGGAACAATTATATCGCATGCAGGAAGAATTGGACAAATATATAGAAGAACAGCGAAATCTTAGAGAGATAAATGTTTTTGAGGAGAAGTGTCTTGCTCTTCTGGTGGAAGTTGGAGAGCTTGCTAATGAAACTCGCTGTTTCAAATTTTGGAGCAATAAGCGAAGGAGTGGAAAGGGTCGCATTCTGGAAGAGTATGTGGATGGCATTCATTTCATTCTCTCACTTGGATTGGAAAAGGGTTACCGCTACAGTGGCGGAGACAAGAGTAAGCACAGATCCACGGAGACCGGGCAGTTCAACACAGTTTTCCAAACATGTACGAACTTTCAACAACATCCCTCTCCATCCACATATGATGAACTGTTTGCGAGTTATCTGCAGTTGGGCTCACTGCTTGGCTTTACGCGAGAGGATATTCAGCAAGCCTATATGAAAAAGAACGAAGTGAATTATACCCGCCAGGAAGAAGGCTACTAATATTTTTTCTTTCCATAAAAATATGTATAATGAAAGGGCAACCAAAAAGGAGGAAGAATGATGGCAAAAATGGATGAAACGCTGCAAATGTTGAAAGATTTAACAGATGCCAAAGGTATTCCTGGTAATGAAAGAGAGCCCAGGGAAGTCATGCAAAGATATATCCAGGAGTATGCAGATGATGTCTACACCGATAATCTCGGCAGCCTGATCGCCAAGAAATCGGGAGACGAGGATGGCCCGAAAATCATGGTAGCAGGCCACTTGGATGAAATTGGTTTCATGGTCACCCGTATTGATGAGCAAGGCTTTGTCTATTTCCAGACAGTCGGCGGCTGGTGGAACCAAGTAATGCTGGCTCAACGTGTAACCATCATGGGAGAGCATGGGGATGTTACCGGGGTCATCGGTTCCAAGCCTCCACACATCCTCTCTGCTGAAGCACGCAAGAAACCTTACCAGATCAAAGACATGTTTATTGATATAGGTGCTTCTAGTCGGGAAGAGGCCGAGGAGTTTGGTGTCAAACCGGGAAATTCTGTTGTACCATACTTTGAATTCACCCCATTGAAAAATGAGAAAATGCTGATGGCTAAGGCGTGGGATAACCGGATTGGCTGTGCCATTGCCATAGAAGTACTAAAGCAATTGCAAGGTTCCGACCATCCCAACGTCGTTTACGGTGTGGGAACCATTCAAGAAGAGGTGGGGCTGCGTGGTGCCAAGACAGCAGCACATACCATTCAACCGGATATCGGCTTCGGGGTGGATGTGGGTATTGCCGGCGACACGCCTGGAATTTCGGACAAGGAAGCCGACAGCAAATTGGGGAAAGGACCGCAAATCATCCTATATGATGCTTCCATGGTGTCCCATAAAGGTGTACGAGACCTTGTAACTGACACGGCAGATGAATTGGAAATCCCATATCAATATGCGTCCATTTCAGGTGGTGGTACCGACTCCGGTTCCATCCATTTGACAGCGAATGGTGTACCATCTCTGTCCATTACGATCGCTACCCGCTACATCCATTCCCATGCTGCCATATTACACCGTGATGATTTTGAACATGCCGTGAAGCTTATTGTAGCAACCATCAAAAAACTTGATGCAGACACGGTGAAAGAGATCACGTTGACATAGTCGATGGTAAGCTTTCTCCCTTGCAGGGAGAAAGCTTTTTATCATGACAAAAAAGACAGATGCTTGATGCATCCGCCTCTTGTAAAGATTATTGTTGGCCGTTGGAGGCCTGTTTGACTCCCTCTTCCAGGGCATCGACCATTTCCTGCTTTTCTTGTTGATCGGAATGGTTCCAAATCAATTCAAACAAGACTCCGAGACCCGGAAGCATCTTTTCTTCTCCGTTGACCGCATCCTTGATGGTTGCTTCCAGTTGGTCCTGATTATTGGTCGATATATTGGACAAAATAGCTTTGCGCAGATTTAAATCCATATGTTCCACCACCTTTTCATAAATCATCCTGTTGCCCGTTGTAGACAGTTTACGGAACCTAGTGCAGGGACCTATAGATAGTTTGACCTTTTATTGTGGATATATGTATGATGATAGAAGATTTAATGGATAGGAATGAAAAAATTATGATTACATCGGTTAAAAATGAAAAGGTAAAAGAATGGCGTAAGCTGCACAAAAGAAAGGGACGCACAGTTTCGGGAACTTTTCTAGTGGAAGGGTATCATCTGGTGGAGGAAGCTTGGAAGAGCGGTTGGAAAGTCAAAGAAATCATTCTTGCGGAAAGTGCGGATATGCCTTCATGGGCAAAAGAAATGCCAATTGAATCTGTTACGGCTTCTGTTTTTCAACATATCTCCCAAACGGAAACACCTCAGGGCATTGCTGCAGTGGTACACATGGCGGCATTTGAAAAAATAGAGGGGGATTTCCTTGTGCTCATCGATTCAATCCAAGACCCGGGTAATCTCGGGACCATTATCCGTACGGCTGATGCAGCAGGCGTTGATGGCATAGTGATAGGCAAAGGCACGGTGGACTTGTTCAACGATAAAGTTCTGCGGTCGACACAGGGCTCTGTTTTCCATTTACCGGTAGTCCAAAAGGAACTTCTAGAATTTATCCCTAGAATTCAGAAGGATGGTTTTCAAGTACTTGCAACTGCTCTAGAAAATGCGGTGGAATATACGGAAGTGGGAACTATTGGAAAAACCGCTGTTATGCTGGGAAATGAAGGAGCAGGGGTTAATGAAGGGCTGTTGAGCTTGGCTGACAAGATCGTCCATATACCGATATATGGCCAAGCGGAATCATTGAACGTCAGTGTTGCAGCCGGCATCCTGATGTATCACCTGAGAAGTTAATGTTGCATGGAGATGCCAATTTCATTATAATGATTTTAGTATAGAAAAGCGTTGAAGGAGCCGGATCACAATTCACGAGCGATAAAGGGAGGAAATGTCCCAGACTGAGAGCATTTCCATCGTATTGAATGTGGATCCTTTCACTCTGGAGCAGGCACTTGGACCTTGCATCGGCAAGTAAAGGTTGCCCGGATGTTTCATCCGTTATCAAACAAGAGTTGGACACAGCATATCTGTGTCAAACAAGGGTGGTACCGCGAATCAACAGCCTCGTCCCTTTCCTGGGACGGGGCTTTTTGTATGTCGGGAAGAATAAAAGGAGGCTTATAATAATGAAGGAACAATTGGAATCCATTCAAGCAGAAGCCCTGGAAAAAATTGCACAAGCAGATAAGATGAACCAATTGCAAGATATCAAAGTTGCTTATCTTGGCAAGAAGGGCTCTTTGACTGGTGTGCTGAGAGGCATGGGAAAACTGTCGAAGGAGGAACGGCCGGTGGTCGGCGAAATCGCCAACCGGGTCAGAGAATCTATTACTGCTGCACTGAACGAAAAAAACGAGGCATTAGAGAAAATAGCTCTGGAAGAACAATTGGAAGCAGAAGCGGTCGATGTTTCACTCCCAGGGCGTCCCGTACCTAATGGCGGCCCACATCTTCTCACCAGCATTGTGGAGGAAATAGAGGATCTGTTCATTGGCATGGGATTTGAAGTGAGGGAAGGGCCGGAAGTAGAAACAGACTACTTCAACTTTGAAGCATTGAACTTACCTAAGAATCACCCGGCAAGAGATATGCAGGATACCTTCTATATTACGAATGAATTGTTGATGAGGACTCATACTTCCCCAGTACAGGCAAGGACCATGAAGGGGAATGAAGAAAGCAGTCCTGTCAAGATGATTTGCCCAGGAAAAGTGTACCGCCGTGACACCGACGATGCTACACACTCCCACCAATTCACGCAAATCGAGGGCCTATATGTAGATAGGGACGTACGGATGAGCGATTTGAAAGGGGTACTGGACAAGTTCGCCAAGAAAATGTTCGGTAGTGATAGGGAAATCAGGTTAAGACCAAGCTTTTTCCCATTCACGGAACCTTCGGTGGAAATGGACATTTCTTGCAAGGTCTGTCATGGAGAAGGCTGCTCGGTATGTAAGCATTCCGGTTGGATTGAAATCCTCGGGGGAGGTATGGTTCACCCGAATGTCCTGGAAATGGCTGGCTACGACCCGAAAGAATTTAGTGGATTCGCCTTCGGAATGGGACCGGAGCGTATTGCCATGCTGAAATATGGCATTAACGATATTCGACAGTTTTATTTGAATGATAAACGTTTTCTGAAACAGTACCATAAAGCGTAAGGAGGTAAGGTCATTGTTAGTATCGATCAATTGGCTGAAAAGATATATAGATCTGGAAAATATCAGTACAGAAGAACTAGCAGAAAAGATAACCAAATCTGGAATTGAAGTGGATGGGATTGAGTACATAGCAGAAAAAAGTACCGATGTTGTTGTCGGCTATGTGGATTCCTGTGAACAGCATCCGAATGCAGACAAGCTGAATCTTTGTCAGGTAGATATAGGGGAGCCGGAAAAGCTTCAGATCATCTGTGGGGCACCAAATATCGCACAGGGACAGAAAGTCGCAGTGGCAAAGCCAGGAGCCGTATTACCGGGAAACTTCAAGATAAAAAAAGTGAAGCTGCGCGGGGTAGAATCCAATGGGATGATCTGTTCACTTGGCGAACTGGGGATTGATGAAAAGTATGTACCAAAGGATGCGGCCGACGGTATCTTTGTCTTCCCTCAGGAAGTGACTGTAGGAGAAAGTGTGGAAGATTTGCTTAATTTGAATGATGCAGTCCTGGAATTCGATCTGACTCCAAATCGGTCAGATGCACTGAGCATGCTAGGGGTTGCCTATGAGGTGGCTGCCATCCTTGATAAGGAAATCAATCTCCCTGACATACAAATAGAAGAATTGCAGGAAGATGCAGGAGACTACGTTTCTGTCGAAATAGAGGACAAAGGATTGAACCCGTACTATGGGGCATTCCTGGTTAAGGATATCAAGGTTGCTCCTTCTCCATTATGGATGAGCAATTACTTGATGGCTGCTGGTATCCGCCCGATCAATAACGTGGTGGATATAACAAACTATGTTTTACTCGAGTACGGTCAGCCGCTTCATGCGTTTGATTATGAAAAACTTGCAACTGGAAAAGTAAAAATCCGTCGCGCAGCAGCAGGAGAGAAGCTTGTTACGTTGGATGGTGAGGAAAGAACATTGTCTGAAAATAACCTAGTGATCACTGACGGTACACAACCGATTGCATTGGCAGGAGTGATGGGTGGCGCAAGTACCGAAGTAACAGATCAAACCACCACTGTACTGCTTGAAGCTGCATATTTTGATCCATTCTCGGTGCGTGCGACGGTGAAAGAAACAGGCCTTCGAAGCGAATCAAGCACCCGATTTGAAAAAGGTATTGATCCCAATCGTGTAAGAGAGGCAGGAAGAAGAGCTTGTCAGCTCCTACAGCAATATGCTGGTGGAACGGTACTGGCAAACCCTGTCGAAGTGGATCAATTGGACCGCTCAGAGAAAAAAGTTTCCATGGAGACGGAGGAAATCAACAAACGGCTAGGTACTGCAATTTCGGCAGAAGAAATCAGCCGTATTCTTAGTAAACTCCGGTTTGAATTTGATCTAGACGGAAACACATTCAACGTACACATACCAACTCGCCGTCAGGATATTACCATCTTTGAGGACATGCTGGAGGAAATAGCGCGTATTTACGGATATGACAATCTGCCATTCACACTGCCAGCTGGAGAGTCAAGTGCTGGTTCTCTGACAAACAGGCAACAACTGCGGCGTAAAATGAAGCAATATCTAGAAGGTGCTGGACTATCAGAAACCATCACCTACTCACTTACCAGTACCGCTAATGTCAAGAGGCTTATAAGTCCGGATATCACGGAACAGCGTCCAGTTCCTGTACAATTGTCCATGCCCATGAGTGAAGACCATAAATACCTTCGCCTCAGCTTACTTCCTGAGTTGTTGGGAACTGTAGCTTATAACTTGGCTAGAAATCAGAATGATCTTGCCTATTATGAACACGGAAGTGTCTTCCTCACAGATGAAGAGCAACTGACGAGTCAGCCGAATGAGCAGACCCGGTTAGCAGGAGCATTGACCGGGAATTGGGTGAACCATCCCTGGCAGCAGGAGAAAAAAGAAGTAGACTTCTTCGTTGCTAAAGGTATTTTGGAAGGTTTGTTCGAACATCTGCAAGTACCGGTGGAATTCCAACAGGCCAAGCTTCCGGAAATGCATCCGGGAAGAACAGCAATAGTCAAAGCTGCTGGCAAGGTCGTTGGATTTCTTGGACAAGTTCATCCTGCACTGGCAAAAGAAATGGACTTGAAAGAGACATACGTATTTGATATCAATATGGAAGAGGTTTTCAATTCCCGTGGAAACAAACCTTCCTATCAGCCGGTTCCTAAATACCCTTCTGTTTCCCGAGATATTGCGTTCATCTTAGATGAAAATGTTTTCGCAGGGGATGTAAGGAAAACGATAGAGCAAGCAGGGGCGCCCCTGGTCAAACGGGTTGAGATCTTTGATGTCTATCAAGGAGAGAATGTTCCGGAGGGGAAAAAATCCATTGCTTACAGCCTCCTTTACCAGGATCCGGAGAAGACGCTGAAAGATGAGGAAGTGGAAGAATCTTATCAATCGATCGTTGCCACTGTGAATCAACAGTATGGTGCATTTGTTCGATCTTAAATAAGTAGAATAGCCTTCCAGATGGAAGCTCGATAAAACAAACAAAATCATATATCCCTGTTAATGAAAGACATCCCCTAAGTTAGAGTGCAGCATGACTTAGAGGATGTCTTTTCATATTATGTCTAAATTCTGCCAGAACCATAATTGCATCAGGAAGGGAAGATCCTCACGTACCTACAACTCCATGCTCTTTGATCGTGCATCATAATTCCAGGCGTGAATTCTTATAAATATTGGTCTGCTTTTTTCGTGTTGGCGAAATGGGTTTTCCCACAAGAATCCAACATTTCGGTTCCATGTTTGCGTATAAGTTCAGCAATGGATTGATCCACTTTTTTGGATGCTCCTTTAGGAAGGGTAATTCCTAGTTTATGCGAGAGTTTATCCATTTCATTCAGGAAGCTGGTTCGGGCGATAATAGAAGCAGCAGCTACTGCAATGGAATAACTTTCCGCTTTTGTCATAAAGTAGGTGTCTTTGAGGAGTTTTTCCCCTTCAGATGCTATATGTTTCTTGTAGATCGTTGGTTCGCAGAATTGGTCAATCAATATGCCATTTAATGGTTTCTCCCCAATTTTTTTCCGAAGATTATTAATCGCATGCTGATGCAGCATTGCTTTCATCTTCCCCTGCGACCACCCTTTCTTCTGCAGTCTGTTGTATTTGGGATTATGGAGCACCAGCAGGGAGTATGGCAAATTCATAGCCACCACTTTTTTTGATAATCTGCGGATGACAGGATCAGAAAGATCTTTTGAATCCCTTACCCCCATCTGTTTCAACTCCTCTATTTGATGGCCTTCCACATAAAGGGCAGCGACGGTTATAGGTCCGAAGTAATCTCCTGTGCCAGCCTCATCCGTCCCGATATGATGGCTTAAAAACAAATTGGCTGGCGGGTGGTAGAAGGATGGGGATGTCTGATTTTTTTTCGAGGAAGATACTGGCTTGGAAGTTGATCTGCTATCCCATTTCTTCATTTCTGTCTCAGGAGATTTTCCTTGATACAGGACTTTGCCTGATTTATAGGCTGTAATTACTGCATGTGGGGTTTTGGCTCGAAACATTGCTCCCTGAGGTGTAGACTGCAAGCTGCCTATATAGTGGCTTTTCATCTCTTTTATGGTATCCATTGATACCTTTTGTACATTCTGTGGCATTGGCTGTCCTCCGTCCATAATTTTATCCCTATTTGCATGAGATACCGTGAATTCAGTTTTATTTCCTAATTCTATCACTTCATGTTAAGATAAAGTGAATAATTTTTCACAGGCAGGAGGGTAACATCGTGGCCCGGAATGAAAAAGAACGAATTACGGTAGAAATACATAATAAAAAGTATACAATCGTAGGGGAAGAGCCGGCAAGCCATGTCCGTCTGGTTGCCAGTCTGGTTGATCAAAAGATGGGTGAAATCTATCAGTCAAACCAGCATCTGGATACAACCAAACTCGCTGTTCTCACTGCTGTCAATACGATGAACGATTATTTGAAACTTAAAGAAGACTATGCGAAACTTCTGGGTTCCATGAAAGACCAGGGGGATCATCAAAGAAAGAGGAAATAAATATTATGGTTGATTTCATATTGATATTATTACTTATTTTTGGTTTTTTAATGGGGATGAAGCGGGGGTTCATCCTCCAATTATTTCATCTGACAGGTTTCATCATCGCTTTTATTGTTGCAGTTATGTATTACGATGTACTTGGAGACAGGCTGGCACTATGGGTGCCATATCCGGATCTTGGTGAAGACCATGCATGGGCAGAGTTTCTCCAAGGGCTTCCTTTGGAAGTCGGATTTTATAACGCCGTGTCATTTGCGGTCATCTTTTTTGCAGTGAAAATGATTCTGCAGATTATCGCATCCATGCTGGATTTTGTCGCATCCATCCCGCTATTGAGGTCGGTGAACAAGATTCTTGGCTCTCTTCTTGGATTTGTGGAGGTCTATCTGCTTCTGTTCATCATTCTCTATATTTTAGCTTTAACGCCCCTTGCGGGAATTCAATCATGGGTGAATGGGTCATCGGTTGCTTTGTTTATCCTTGAGCACACCCCCTATTTTTCCGGAAAGATAACAGAACTTTGGTTGGCACATGTTGCCGGTATAGTAGAAGACTTGACACTGGGCTGATGGCTAGCGATCGGTATGCTCAGCATAACTTGATAAAATAGCAAGATTCAGCCGAGCCAGTCTCTCTTTATTTAATGGAAAAGCAGGTGATTGACGATGTCAGTGAACAAAAAAGATATAATAAAACTGCTAGAGCAAATTGGAGTTCACCTAGAACTGAAAGGGGAAAACCCCTTTAAAATTTCTGCGTACAGAAAGGCTGCACAAGCTTTGGAGCAGGATGATCGGTCCTTATCCGACATAGAGGATTTTACGAAGATCAAAGGAATTGGAAAGGGGACGGCAGCAGTCATTGATGAATTTGTAAATACAGGAAGGTCGGAAACACTTGCTGCCCTGCAGGAAGAAGTACCGTCCGGGCTGATACCTCTGTTGGATTTGCCTGGACTTGGCGGCAAGAAACTGGCCAAGCTCTATCAGGAACTTGGCGTGACCGACGCCAATTCGTTAAAGGAAGCCTCGGAGGATGGTCGGGTGGAAAATTTACCCGGGTTCGGGAAAAAGTCAGCACAGAAGATCCTAGCTGCCATCGAAGAGGCTGGCAAACGTCCGGAACGCCTGCCTGCTGCCATCATGTTGCCGCTTGCCGAAAGAATTGAAAGCTACCTTAGTATGATAAAAGAAGTGGAAGATTTTTCCCGGGCAGGAAGTCTCAGAAGGATGAGGGAAACAGTCAAGGATATCGACTATATTATTGCAACCAGCCAACCGGCTGAAGTGCGGGATCAATTATTGAAGATGGACCACGTCAAAGAGGTGATTGCCAAGGGAGATACGAAAATCTCTGTAGCAATGGATGATGTCTATGATATCAATGTTGATTTCCGGCTGGTGGCTAAAGAGGAGTTTGCCACAACCCTCCATCATTTCACTGGTTCGAAAGACCATAATGTGGCGATGAGACAGTTGGCGAAAGCTCGAGGGGAAAAAATAAATGAATATGGCATCGAAAGAGAAGAAACAGGAGAATTGTTCACCTTCTCCACAGAAGAAGAATTTTTCCAGCATTTCGGGTTGACTTATATACCACCGGAAGTAAGGGAAAATACTGGAGAGGTCGAGGCGTTCACAAAAGACGTGCCCCTGCTCGAGCTTTCAGATATCCGGGGCGACCTGCATATGCACACGACTTGGAGTGACGGAGCCCAATCCTTGGAAGAAATGGTCAATCAAGCGAGGAAAAAAGGGTATAGCTTCCTGTCGGTGACCGATCATTCAAAATATCTCCGGGTGGCTAACGGACTGGACGAAGACAGGCTTCGAAAACAGCGCGAAGAAATATCGAAGCTGAATGAAAACTATACGGATATTGAGATATTTGCCGGGGTCGAGATGGATATATTGCCAGATGGAAGCCTTGATTTCACGGATGATTTCCTCAGGGAGTTGGACTTCGTCATCGGTGCCATCCATTCAAGCTTCAGCCAGTCTGAGGAAAAAATAATGAAACGGCTTTTTAATGCAATGGATAATCCTTATGTGTCATTGATTGCACATCCGACAGGCAGGCTGATCGGACGTAGAAAAGGGTATGCCGTCCATATGGATGGACTCTTGAAGAGAGCGAAGGAAACCGAAACGGCTCTGGAAATCAATGCTAATCCGAACCGGCTGGACTTGGCACCTGAATGGGCACGTAAAGCGCAGGAAATAGGGGTCAAACTTGCCATCAATACAGATGCACATGATTACCAGATGCTTGATCATATGAAATACGGTGTTGGTGCCGCAAGAAAAGGCTGGGTACGGAAAGAGACTGTCCTGAATACATGGTCCCCTGATCAGCTGAAGGAATTTTTCACAAGAAATAAATAATGGGAAGGATTTGTCGAAGGAGCATGCATGTATGAATGAAAGAATTCTGCGGATACTGGAATACAAAAAAATAACAGATCGATTGAATCAACAAGCGGCCACATCCCTCGGAAAAGATCTTGCAAATAAACTCAAACCGGCGGCTCAGATGGAAGAGGTCACAGCATTACAGGAAGAGACGGACGAAGCAGTCCAGATTCTGCAATCCAACCAATCCGTCCCCCTAGGTGGAATCTATGATATTAGGGAAAGTCTGAAAAGGAGTGTCATCGGTGGGGTTCTGACACCGGAGGAATGTCTGAATGTGGCCAACACGATCTATGGAGGAAGGCAAGCAAAGGAGTTTATTGACGGTCTGGAGGAGCATTACCCGATACTGGTGGATCTTGCCCAACGCATCACTTCGCTTAGGGAGCTGGAAAGGCAGATCAAGAGCTGCCTGGACGACCATGGGTATGTAATGGATAGCGCTTCACAGAAACTACGCAGCATTCGTTCATCTATACGTACTTCCGAGAGCAGGGTGCGTGACAAGCTTGACAGCTATACGAAACAGAACAGCAATATGTTGTCAGATGCTATTATCACCATCCGGAATGACCGCTATGTACTTCCTGTCAAACAAGAATACCGTGCATCTATAGGGGGCATCGTGCACGACCAATCTTCCTCTGGACAAACCTTATTCATGGAACCGAGAGCCGTGGTGGAATTGAATAATCAGCTTCAGGAGTCGCGTGTGCAGGAAAGCCGTGAAATTGAACGGATCCTTCGAGAACTTTCTGAACAGATTGCCGGCCAGGAAAGCTTCCTTCAAGAAAATGTGAAGGTGCTTGCAAAGATCGATTTCATTTTTGCCAGGGGTAAACTTGCACAGGATATGAGAGCTGCAAAACCATTGATGAATGACAATGGTGTAATACGGATGGAGCAAGCACGTCATCCCCTTATACCGAAAGAGGAGGTAGTGGCGAATGATGTGGAAATCGGAGATTCGTATACATCCATCGTCATTACGGGTCCTAACACGGGCGGAAAAACAGTAACATTGAAGATGGTGGGCCTCTGTACATTAATGGCGCAATCAGGACTTCAGATACCTGCTCTGGATGGATGTGAAATGGCGGTATTTGACCAAGTATATGCTGACATTGGCGATGAGCAATCGATCGAACAGAGTTTAAGTACCTTCTCCTCCCATATGACGAATATCGTCGAGATTTTGAACGAAGTAGATGATCGGTCTTTGGTGCTTTTTGATGAGCTTGGTGCAGGTACAGACCCACAAGAAGGTGCCGCTCTGGCCATGTCCATTTTGGACGAGGTCATCTCACGGGGAGCGCGAGTCATAGCAACTACCCACTATCCGGAATTGAAGGCCTATGGATATAATCGCGAACAGGTCATCAATGCTTCTGTCGAATTCAATGTCGAAACACTGCAGCCTACGTACAGGCTGTTGATCGGTGTTCCGGGACGAAGCAATGCATTTGATATATCCAAACGCCTCGGATTGGATGCCTCCGTCATTGAGCAGGCACAAAACCATATAGGTGTGGAATCTACGAGCGTGGAAAATATGATTGCTTCCCTTGAAAAAGCTCAACTTGAAGCAGAAAAGGATCAGGAAGAGGCTCAACTTCTCTTGGAAGAAAGCGAGAAATTGAGGGAAGAACTGGAGCAAAAGTGGAAGCAATTCGATCAACAAAGAGAATCGCTCTATAAAAAGGCGGAAGAAAAAGCCGAAAAGGCACTGGAAAAGGCCAAAGAGGAAGCTCAATTGATTGTCGATGAAATCAAGTCGATGCAGAAAAATACGAAAATGAAAGAGCATGAGTGGATTGAAGCAAGGAAAATGCTGGAAGAGGCTAGGCCGGAACTATCGAAAAAGCAGGGAAATAAGCCAAAAGACAAAAAAACATCGGATAAAGAACTGAAACCAGGCGATGAAATTAAACTGTTGACCGTGAACCAGAATGGCAGCGTGCTGGAGAAGGTAAACGAAAGGGAGTATATGGTCCAGGTCGGCATCATGAAGGTCAAAGTGGACCGGGACGACCTCCAGCTAGTGCGGAAACAGAAACAGAACACAGAGAAACCAATGGCGATGGTCCGGGGATCTAGTCATCATGTGAAGCCTGAACTGGATTTACGGGGCGAACGTTATGAAGATGCCTTAAGACAGTTGGAAAAGTATGTAGATGATGCCTTGCTGGCAGGGTACTCCAATGCCTCCATTATTCACGGTAAGGGAACGGGTGCCTTGAGGAAAGGTGTCCAGGAATTCGCCAAAAGGCATACGAGTATTTCCTCTTCCCGTCCTGGAGGAGCCGGTGAGGGAGGCAGTGGGGTGACGATCCTCGAGTTTAAGTAATCAGAACCAATATGGAAGGAAGTGAGTTCATGAACGGTGTCTTTTGGGAAAATATCATGGTCATCGCTGCAGCGAGATACAGTATTGTCATTTTATGTACATTGGTTTTCCTTGCTGTTTTTGAACTGGTTACTACCTACCGTAATTGGACGGAAATAAAACGTGGAAATATGGCTGTCGCTTTGGCGACCGGCGGAAAGATTATCGGTATAGCCAATATATTCCGTTATTCGATCGAGCAAAACGACAGCTTGCTGCAGACGGTCGGCTGGGGGATATTCGGGTTTGTACTTCTGCTAATGGGGTACTTGATATTCGAATTCCTGACCCCAACGATAAAGGTGGATGAAGAAATTGGTCGTGGGAATAAGGCGGTTGGGTTGATTTCCCTGGTAATCTCCCTCGGTCTTTCTTTTGTCGTAGGTGCGAGTATCACATAAGGGGAGAAACGTGTGGAAACTTTAGCAAAAGTATGTATTGGTGTAGCTATATTATTTATACTGGTTGGTGTGTTTTATGTATTATAAGGAGACTGCCCTGCAAGGCAGTCTTTTTATTTTTCTATATTTTTGTTTAGAAAATACAAATTATAGAAAATAATCGTTATAATGGGAGTAGAATATAAAAAGGGGGAGAATCAATGGAAAAAGTTAAAAAGTGGTATGCTCAATATCCGGAAGAAATCCCGACCAGCATTGCTTATGAGAAAAAGCCTCTCCATTCATTTTTAATGGAAACTGTGGCACGCTTCCCAAAAAAGAAAGCGCTTTATTTTATGGGGTTAGATCTGTCTTATGAAGATTTGCTTTCCCAAGCACAGAGAATGGCAAATTATTTACAATCCTTAGGTTTATCTAAAGGAGATAAAGTTGCTGTTATGCTTCCCAATTGTCCCCAAGCGGTAATCAGTTACTATGCTGTTCTCCTAGCAGGTGGAATAGTTGTACAGACTAACCCGCTATATAAGGAACGCGAACTTGAATATCAATTGAAAGATTCTGAAGCTACGTTCATTGTCTGCCTCGATATCCTGCTCCCGAGAGTAACGAATGTTAGAGATAAGACAGCGTTGAAGCATACGGTGGTGGCCAGCATCAAGGATTACCTCCCTTTCCCGAAAAACCTTTTTTATCCCATAGTCCAAAAGAAACAATATAATATGGTGGTCAAAGTAGAACAGACGGAAGACACCCATGTTTGGAAGCAAATGATGGCTATAGCAGGAGAAGAATTTAAGGAGGTGGAAGTTGATCCTCAAGAAGATTTGGCACTACTTCAATATACAGGAGGAACAACAGGCTATCCAAAAGGAGTGATGCTCACCCACTTCAACTTGACTGCAAACGTACAAATGGCCCAAGCATGGCTTTACCATACAAAAAAAGAAGACGATATCATCCTTGGTGTACTCCCTTTCTTTCATGTTTATGGGATGACCACAGTCATGAATATGTCCATTATGCAAGGGTCTAAAATGGTCCTCCTGCCTAATTACCAGCCGGAGAAGGTATTGCAAACCATTCATAGGCAGAAACCTACCTTGTTTCCTGGAGCTCCTACTATGTATATTGGTCTTTTAAACCATCCCAGTTTACAGAAATACGACGTATCTTCCATCGAAGCTTGTATCAGTGGCTCAGCCCCTTTGCCGGGTGAAATCCAGGAACAGTTTGAGAGTGTTACAGGCGGCAGGCTGGTGGAAGGCTATGGTTTAACGGAAACATCCCCTGTCACGCATTCTAATTTTGTATGGGGCCGTCGGGTAAATGGGAGCATCGGAGTTCCGTGGCCGGATACGGATGCAAAGATCATCAATTTTGATACAGAAGAAGAAGCGGCTGTTGGGGAAGTGGGTGAGATTGTGGTAAAGGGTCCACAGGTCATGAAAGGTTACTGGAACAGGCCGGAAGAAACAGAGAAAGTATTGAAAGGCGGCTGGTTCCATACTGGTGATCTCGGCTATATGGACGACAATGGCTACTTCTATATAGTCGACCGGAAAAAAGATATGATAATTGCCAGCGGTTTTAATATCTATCCTCGTGAAGTGGAAGAAGTGCTGTATGAGCATCAGGAAGTGCAAGAAGTCGTAGTGGCAGGTGTACCGGACGCTTATCGAGGAGAAACTGTCAAAGCTTATGTTGTCCGGAAGAAGGGAAGTACCATAAGCGAAGAAGAATTGGACCAATTCTGTAGAGAACGCTTGTCAACTTTCAAGGTTCCAAAATTATATGAATTTCGTGAAGAGCTGCCCAAGACGGCTGTCGGTAAGATATTGAGGAGACAGCTGGTGGAAGAGGAAAGGCAAAAAATGTAAGGAACATATTGGACGGCAAACCCATTTAATAGCGCTTGGCGGTTGCCGGGCGTGTGAAAAGAATGGACGTGCTTGTGTTGACAGGATATTCTGTGAAAGGTAAGATTATATTATGAATGATTATTCATTCATAATTGCCGGAAGATAAGAATGGAGATCGATGATGAAAAATAATAAACCAAAGTATAACCAAATTATTGAAGCAGCTGTCGAAGTGATAGCCGAAAACGGCTATCATGCTTCTCAGGTTTCAAAGATCGCCAAAAAGGCGGGGGTTGCCGATGGGACGATCTATCTTTATTTCAAAAACAAAGAAGATGTGCTGATTTCCGTGTTTACAGAAAAGATGGGGCAGTTTATCAAAAGAATAACAGATAGTATCAATGAGAAAGAGGATGTCAGAGAAAAACTTTTTGTACTGATTGAGATGCATTTTCGCCAATTGTCGGAAGACCGATTCCTCGCCATCGTGACACAGCTGGAGTTAAGGCAGTCCAACCCGGATTTACGCCAACAGATCAATAAAGTACTACGTCCCTATTTAAAGGTGATTGACGGGGTGATTGAGGAAGGTATACAGGAGGACGTATTCCGCAGTGATTTAAATCGGCGGCTCGTAAGGCAGATGGTCTTCGGTACACTTGATGAAGTAGTGACGAACTGGGTCATGAAAGAGCATAAATATGACTTGGTGGAACAGGCGCCGGAGGTTCACGCTTTATTAACAAAAGGTCTTTCTGTATCATAGAGGTAGATTCACTAGTTTGAAAATTATGATAGAAGCGGGGGAAGGTTCATTGGCGAATATACTCTATGAATCAAGTAATCATGTTGCATACTTAACTATTCAGAGTCCTCCTGCGAATGCTTTGTCCACAGGGCTGATCGAGTCACTAGCTGAAAATCTGGACAAGGCGGAGCAGGACGCAGGTGTCAAAGCAATAGTAATCAAGGGGGATGGCAAATTCTTTTCCGCTGGGGCAGATATCAAGGAATTTACATCACTGGAAAATGCAGCTGACTATCAGTCACTATCCGAGAATGGGCAGAAACTCTTCGATCGGATCGAGCATTATCCGATCCCGGTCATTGCTGCTATTCATGGAGCAGCGTTGGGTGGTGGACTGGAGCTTGCAATGTCCTGTCATATGAGGATTGCTGCCGAAGAAACCAAGTTGGGACTGCCTGAATTAACATTGGGAATCATACCGGGATTTGCCGGAACACAGCGTCTTCCAAGGTATGTAGGTAGTGCGAAAGCTTACGAAATGATACTCACTGGGCAGCCGATCACGGCAGAAGAAGCCAAAGCATCGGGTTTGGTAAACCGGGTGGTCCGTACCGAAGACCTCATCGAGGAAACGACCCGGCTTGCAGAAAATATTGCAGCAAAAAGCAGGGGTTCGATCAACGCAATTATGAAACTGCTTCCATACTCTTATACTGATCAGTTCAGTACAGGAGTGAAGGCGGAAGCGGAAAGCTTTGCAGAAGTTTTCGGTTCTGCCGACGCAAAAGAAGGAGTTCAAGCTTTCCTGGAGAAACGGGAGCCTGATTTTCAAGATAAATAGATGAGGAGGAAAAGGGATGAATATCTATGTACTAATGAAGAAGACATTTGATACAGAAGAAAAAATCAATGTTTCAAATGGGCAGATAGAAGAAGATGGAGCGGAATTCATCATCAATCCATACGATGAATATGCTATAGAAGAGGCTATCACCCAAAGGGATGAACATGGGGGAGAAGTGACTGTCATCACAGTAGGGGATGAAGAAGCAGAAAAACAGCTGCGCACTGCCCTCGCAATGGGCGCAGATAAGGCAGTGTTAATCAATACAGAGGAAGACCTGGAGGAAGGAGACCAATTCACTACAGCTAAGATCCTGGAAGCATATTTGGAAGATAAGGAAGCAGATCTCATTTTAGCAGGCAATGTAGCTATTGATGAAGCAAGCGGCCAGGTGGGGCCAAGACTCGCTGAAGCCTTGGGCATCCCTTATGTCACTACGATCACCAAATTAACGATCAACGGAGATACAGCAACGATGGAAAAGGACGTGGAGGGTGACGTAGAGATTGTTGAATCTTCCCTGCCATTGCTCGTCACCTGCCAACAAGGGCTCAACGAGCCGCGCTATCCTTCCCTACCGGGTATCATGAAAGCCAAAAAGAAACCACTCGAGGAACTGGAGATCGATGATCTAGAATTGGATGAAGATGAATTGGTAGCGAAAACAAAAACAATCGATATATTTCTGCCACCAGAGAAAGAAGCAGGAAAAGTCCTTGAAGGTGAAGTCGATGATCAGGTGAAAGAACTGGTAACTCTGCTTAAAGAAGAAAAGAAAGTACTGTAGACCTTCCATAAAGAAAGGGGAATAGACATGGCTAGTAGAATCGTCGTAATCGGAGAGAGCAGAGAAGGGGAACTTAGAAACGTAACATTCGAAGCTGTGGCAGCTGCTAAAAAGATAGATGCAGAAGCTGAAGTGGTCGGTATCATTTGCGGGGAAAAGAACCTCCAAGCACAAGGAGAGGAAATCATCCGTTATGGAGCAGATCGCACTGTTATAGTTGAGCATGAGCAACTTGGCAGTTACACTTCAGAAGGTTACGGCCAGGCAGTGCTTGCAGTAATCCAGGATGAATCACCTGATGGTATAGTGATGGGCCATACTTCTGTCGGAAAAGATCTGACTCCGAAGCTTGCTGCGAAACTAGGAACAGGGCTGATTTCAGATGCAATTGATATCAGTGGGGAAGGTGATAATGTCACTTTCACCAGACCCATTTATTCTGGAAAGGCATTTGAAAAGAAAGTGATCACAGATGGGCTGACCTTCGTCACCATTCGTCCGAATAATATCTCTCCATTGGAGAGGGATGAATCTCGCTCAGGTGAAGTTGCTTCCAAAGAGGTGGATATCACTGATATCCGGACAATCATCAAGGATGTCGTCCGGAAAGCATCTGAAGGTGTAGACCTCTCCGAAGCAAATGTGATCGTAGCTGGAGGACGCGGAGTAAAGAGCGATGAAGGCTTCAAGCCATTATATGAATTGGCGGAAGAACTTGGCGGTGCTGTTGGAGCTTCCCGGGGTGCGTGTGATGCCGAGTACTGTGATTATGCATTGCAGATCGGTCAGACAGGAAAAGTAGTTACACCCGATCTGTATATTGCTGTTGGTATTTCGGGGGCAATTCAGCATCTCGCCGGAATGTCCAATTCCAAGGTAATTGTGGCCATCAACAAAGATCCTGAAGCAAATATCTTTAATGTTGCGGATTATGGCATCGTCGGAGACTTATTTGAAGTGGTTCCGAAGCTGACGGAGGAGATAAGAAAAATGAAATAATGTGGGTGCCATAAAACGATTTCCATATAACATGAAGTTCCTGACATATACCGTGGCAGTGCTGATCGCAGGCTAGGTTTTTCCTCCCATCAGAGCGGGAATCATATGTAAACCACTGTCATAATTTAAGCCCACTTTATATGGGTATAAGCAAACTATTCGCAAGTGAATACTAACGGTGGTATACTCAACCAAAGAATGGATAAATATCAAGGAGGAAAATATATGGCTATTGTAAATGTAACCGATCAAAATTTCTCAAAAGAAACTGCAGAGGGGTTAGTTCTTGCGGACTTCTGGGCACCATGGTGCGGACCTTGCAAAATGATTGCTCCAGTCCTTGAAGAAATTGATGGTGAAATGGATGAGAAAGTACAGATTGTTAAACTTGATGTTGACGAAAATCAGGAGACTGCAGGCAAATACGGTGTGATGAGCATCCCGACATTACTCTTGTTCAAAGATGGAGAAGTTGTTGACCAGGTTATCGGTTTCCAACCGAAAGAAGCACTTGTTGATTTGATTAACAAACATGCTTAAACCCTGTATAATTGAATAAGAATGAATGGATAATCCCTTGTTACATAGCTGTAGCAAGGGATTATCTTTCATTAAAGATTCTTAATTTAAGGACTGAATAGTACAATGAATCAGACAATCAGAGAGAAACTGGCAGTCCTTCCAGCTGAACCGGGCTGCTATTTAATGAAAGATAAACATGGAACAGTCATCTATGTAGGGAAATCAAAGTTGCTGCGGAACAGGGTCCGCTCTTATTTCACCGGAGCAAATGATCGAAAAACACAACGGCTGGTACAAGAGATTGAGAATTTTGAATATGTGGTTACTTCTTCGGAAATGGAAGCCCTGATTTTAGAAATGAACTTGATTAAAAAGTATGACCCGAAATATAACGTCATGCTAAAAGATGATAAAACCTATCCATATATTAAGATCACTGCTGAGAGGCATCCGCGTTTGCTGATCACTCGGAAAGTGAAAAAAGATAAGGGGAAGTATTTCGGTCCGTACCCGAACGTGATTGCGGCGAGGGAAACCAAGAAACTGCTGGATCGGTTATACCCTTTAAGAAAGTGTAATAACCCTGCTGGCCGCCCCTGCCTCTATTATCATATGGGCCAGTGCCTGGCATGCAGCGAAAAGCCTCCTACACGGGAGGAGTACCGGAAAGTCATCCAGGATATTACTTCATTTCTTCAAGGCGGGTATAAGGAGATCAAACGGAATCTGAGCAGCAAGATGCAAGAAGCAAGCGAACAGCTCAATTTTGAAAGAGCAATGGAATTGCGGGATCAGATCCAACACATTGAAGCAGTCATGGAACGGCAGAAAATGACGATCAATGACAGGGTGGACAGGGATGTCTTCGGGTACAGCTATGATAAAGGCTGGATGTGCGTACAAACCTTTTTTGTCAGACAAGGAAAACTGATTGAGCGGGATGTATCAGTATTCCCATTTTTTGATGACCCTCAGGAAACGTTCATAAGTTTCATCGGCCGGTTCTATCTCCATCAACATCATCCGATGCCCAAAGAAATTCTGTTGCCCCTCGGTTCCGATGTAGATATGCTGAAAGGTTTGCTGGAAGTGAATGTCCACACACCTTACCGTGGGCGAAAGAAGGAACTGGTGGAGCTTGCCGGCAAAAATGCACAAATTGCACTGGAAGAGAAGTTCTCCCTGATCGAAAGGGATGAAGAACGAACAATACTAGCGGTTGAGGGGCTCGGCGAACTGCTTCATATTGAGACGCCACATAGGATTGAAGCATTTGACAACTCCAATATTCAAGGGACAGATCCAGTATCTGCTATGGTAGTCTTTGAAGATGGGAAACCGAATAAAAAGGAATACCGGAAATATAAAATCAAACAGGTGGAGGGTCCGGATGATTATGAAACCATGAAGGAAGTGGTGCGCAGGCGTTATACAAGAGTCCTGAAAGAGAATCTCCGCCTTCCTGACCTGATTATCGTTGATGGTGGAAAGGGTCAGATGAGTGCGGCCCTGGATGTACTCGAAAATGAACTGGGGCTGGATATTCCGTTATGCGGTCTGGCAAAAGATGATAAGCACAAAACTAGTGAATTGCTATATGGCTACCCACCTGAAATAGTGCCACTGTCCAGGCAGTCCCAGGAGTTCTATCTTGTCCAGCGGATACAGGATGAAGTCCACCGATTTGCTATCAGTTTCCATCGTCAGCTAAGGGGAAAGAGTGTTTTCCAATCTGAACTGGATAAAATTCCAGGTGTCGGTGAGAAAAGAAGGAGATTGCTGCTAAGTCACTTCAAATCAGTCTCAGAGATTAAGAAAGCCAGTATTACAGACTTTACAAAACTTGGCATCCCGCAAAATACAGCAGAAGATATATTAGGACATCTCAACGAGAAAGGAGATTGAAAAAGCAGCAATTCACTTTGGAATTGCTGCTTTTTTTACGTGGCACACACTACGGTGAATTCCACCTGATGGATCTTCTGATTGATTTCCTCTGCACACTCACATTCCGTGCCTTTCAACATATGTACGGCTTCTGCAAGAAAACCGGCTTCCATACGAAAATCCGCCTGAAAAGAAGATGAACTCAGCCGCCTGACTACACTGTCGGCCAGAAGGTGAAATGTCATTTCTTTTCTTTTTTCTTTGACCAACTCGATTTTTCCCCAACCCATCTGATCAAAGAGGTAATAAATATCCTCCAGCTGCTCGATTTGAAACTTCCTTGCAAGGTTCCTCCCCAAAAAGTAAAGAAGTGCGGGGGATTCTGCCCCCAATATCTCTGGGAGGCCAATGTACCGCAATATATCATAGCCTGCCCCGCTTGTATGGAGTTCTTCCAACTGGGATAAAGGGATTGCATTTTGTTTTTGTGCCAAAAGGTTCATCCTTTCTTGCTGAAACGGTTCAAACTGACGACGGTGTCAGTTAAAATTACTGCCAGTCTATATTATCTATGTAAATATCATATTAAGCAAGTATCCATTTGCCATACCTGAAATCCCTTTCTATTAAACTATCTAAATCTTAAAATTACCGACCGCCTTTTCTTGACGCTTTATAAAGATAGAAGTACAATAAACATGTTATTAAATTTGCATTATTAGACAATAAACCAAAAAAAGTGATAATTGTCTATTTTGGTTGTATTGTCTATGTAATCGCAACCAAAAACTATCGAGTTAAACTAAGGGGGGAGAAACATGGCAGAACATCGTGAATTTGGGTACAGGAGGCTGCACTCCCTGCTGGGGGTAGTTCCAATCGGGATCTTTCTAGTGCAGCACTTGGTTATCAACCATTTCGCTGTGTATGGGGAGGAAAGTTTTAATGCGGCAGCGGGCGTTATGCATGACCTGCCATTCAGACTGTTGTTGGAAATCGTGGTAATTTACATTCCGATTTTATTCCATGCCATTTTGGGGGTTTACATTGTATTCACCGCACGAAACAATGTAAGCAAATATGGTTATTTCCGCAACTGGATGTTCAAACTGCAACGCTATACTGGTGTTATAACGCTGGTATTCATCGCTTGGCATGTGTTTGAGACTAGAGTACAGATCGGTCTAGGAAATGCAGATTTGGACTATAGTCTGATGGAAGGCATTTTGACCAACCCGTTTATGTTCTGGTTCTATGTAATCGGTGTACTATCAGCCGTTTTCCATTTTGCCAATGGATTATGGAGCTTCCTGGTAACATGGGGATTCACGCAATCACCTAAATCACAGCAAATTGCTACATATGCAACCATTCTTGTGTTCCTGGGAGTAAGTTATATCGGAATCAGATCATTGATCACGTTTGCTTACGGAGTGTAAAGATAAAGAAATTAGGGAGTGAGTTACCAAATGAGTAATCGCAAAGTAGCTGTTGTCGGCGGGGGTCTCGCCGGGTTAATGGCAACAATAAAAGCAGCAGAAGCAGGGGTCCATGTTGACTTATTCTCCATTGTACCCGTAAAACGATCTCACTCTGTGTGTGCCCAAGGCGGAATCAACGGAGCTGTAAATACCAAGGGTGAAGGCGATTCGCCTGCAATCCACTTTGATGATACTGTCTACGGTGGAGACTTCCTGGCCAACCAACCGCCAGTGAAAGCGATGGCGGATGCCGCGCCAAGCATCATACATATGTTGGATCGGATGGGTGTTATGTTCAACCGTACACCTGAAGGGCTTCTCGACTTTCGAAGGTTCGGCGGAACCCAGCACCACCGCACAGCTTATGCAGGTGCTACAACAGGGCAACAGTTATTATACGCGCTGGATGAGCAGGTCCGCCGATTTGAAGTTGAAGGCCTTGTCACAAAATATGAAGGCTGGGAATTTCTCGGTACTGTTCTAGATGATGACGGCAGGGGAAGAGGTATTGTCGGACAGGACATCAAAACCCATGAAATTAAGTCCTTCCGCTCTGACGCAGTGATCATGGCAACAGGTGGTCCTGGAATCATATTCGGTAAATCCACTAATTCCATGATCAATACCGGTTCTGCTGCAAGTACACTTTATCAGCAGGGAGCCAAGTACGCGAATGGTGAGTTTATTCAAATTCACCCGACAGCCATACCGGGCGATGACAAGCTAAGATTGATGAGCGAATCTGCCCGTGGCGAGGGTGGCCGTGTATGGACCTATAAGGATGGAGAACCATGGTACTTCCTGGAAGAAAAATACCCTGCATATGGAAACCTGGTGCCACGTGACATTGCGACACGTGAAATATTCGATGTTTGTGTCAATCAGAAGTTGGGCATTAACGGAGAGAACATGGTTTATCTGGACCTATCCCATAAAGATCCAAAAGAGCTCGATGTCAAACTAGGTGGCATTATAGAAATCTATGAAAAATTTGTCGGGGAAGATCCTCGGAAAGTACCAATGAAAATCTTCCCTGCAGTTCATTATTCCATGGGCGGCCTTTGGGTTGATTATGACCAAATGACCAGTATTCCAGGCGTGTTTGCTGCTGGTGAATGTGACTATTCCCAACACGGAGCCAATAGGCTTGGAGCCAATTCACTTCTTTCTGCCATCTACGGTGGCATGGTTGCAGGTCCAAATGCAATCAAGTACATTGACGGTCTGGACAAACACGCGGATGATATGCCTGATGACCTGTTTGAGTCCAGGGTAAGGGAAGAAGAAGAGAAGTTTGAAGCAATGATGAATATGGATGGGGAAGAGAATGCTTATCGTCTCCATAGGGAGCTCGGTGAATGGATGACGGACAATGTAACCGTTGTCCGTGACAACGATAAATTGCTGAAAACAGATGAAAAAATCCAAGAATTGCTTGAACGTTGGAACCATATCAATATTAACGATACATCGCGCTGGAATAACCAAGGTGCCATGTTTACACGGCAGTTGAAAAACATGCTGCATTTGGCACGCGTCATCACAATTGGGGCTTATAACCGGAATGAAAGCCGAGGAGCACATTTCAAACCAGCTTATCCTGATAGAAATGACGAAGAGTGGTTGAAGACTACTATCGCAGATTTTGATCCTTCAAAAGAATCGCCGGTATTCAGCTATGAAGATGTGGATGTTTCTCTGATTCCGCCTCGTAAGCGTGACTATACAAAAAAAAGCGAAGGGAGTAAGAAGTAATGGCTGAAGAACAAAAAACGGTTACTTTTATCGTTACTAGACAGGACAGTCCGGACTCAGCTCCTTACGAAGAATCATTCAACGTGCCTTACCGGAAGAATATGAACGTCATTTCCGGGTTGATGTCGATCAGGGAAAACCCTGTCAATGCTGATGGCAAGGAAACATCACCTGTTTACTGGGACATGAACTGTCTGGAGGAAGTTTGTGGTGCATGCTCTATGATCATCAATGGTACAGCTCGACAGTCTTGTGCTGCATTGGTCGATGAGCTGGAACAGCCAATTCGTTTGGCTCCGATGGATACGTTCCCGGTAGTAAGAGACTTGATTGTAGATAGGGAACGCATGTTTGATGCTTTGAAGCAGGTCAAAGCATGGGTTCCGATCGACGGCACCCATGATCTTGGTCCAGGACCAAGGATGCCTGAGAAAAAGCGCCAATGGGCATATGAACTTTCCAAGTGTATGACATGCGGTGTATGCCTTGAGGCATGTCCCAATGTGAATGACAAGTCCAACTTTATTGGACCAGCACCTATTTCCCAGGCACGTCTGTTCAACGCTCATCCAACAGGAGAGATGAATGCGAGTGAAAGGCTGGATGGTCTGATGGAAGACGGTGGTATTGATGGATGTGGAAATGCGCAGAACTGTGTGCAAGTCTGCCCGAAAGGTATTCCTTTGACAACATCCATTGCAGCGATGAACAGAGCAACAAATATACAAGCATTCAAAAACTTCTTCGGAAGTGACAATGCTCACTAAATAGATGTGAGATTTGGATGGCCCTGCCGCATATGTGGTAAGGGCCTCTTTTTGATTAGTAAATTTTCTCTTCTATATGCTGGTTTGCTAAAAACCCACTCTTTCTCCATTAATACAGGAAGGGGCAAGCGAAATGAAGAACCGGCTCCATAGAAAGGAAACCGGTTATCCAAGAAGACAGGCTGTATATTTATAACGGCTTTGCTTCCCTGTCGAATTCAAGCAGGACTAGAGCTTCAGCTCACCCATTCGAAGAAGCTCCACCACAGCCTGAGATCGCCCCTTCACCCCTAATTTTTGCATCGCATTTGAAATATGGTTACGGACAGTTTTTTCTGATATGAATAATTCCTGTGCAATTTCCTTTGTTGTTTTGTCTTGTACCAAGAGTTCAAATACTTCCTTTTCCCTTTTAGTCAATAACTGCTTCGGTTTATATTCGTTGTCCTTCAAATGTTAACCCCTCCTTGCTGTCATAGAGCTGCGTCTGAAGGGAAATTATTTAGTCTTTATAGCTTATGAAAAAAAGCGGAATCAGTGCGTGTGGGAACCGGTAAATAAACGTTTGGCCCATTATTATTCTGTGAACCTGTTTTTTCTGATATAATACATAGCAGCGATTATCTAATTTGCTACATAATGGGATGAACATCCGCCGTTAAAGGGGGACTATAGTTGGAAAATGACTTTTCTGCGAGTGAGATTGTAGATTTAGAGAAAAAACTTCGATATATTTCTGGGATCATTAAGCAAAACGGGAGAAAGATTTTAAATAACTATCCGATAACTTCTCCTCAGTTTGTTGCCCTCCAATGGCTCGTGGAAGAAGGAGATTTGACTATTGGAGAGCTATCGAACAAAATTAGTCTCGCTTTTAGTACCACTACCGATTTGGTCGACCGGATGGAAAAAAACGACCTGGTGGAACGGGTGAAGGATACAAGAGATAGACGCGTTGTGAGAATTCATGTGTTAGAAAAAGGGAGTACGATTATCCAGGAAGTTATTGAAAAACGACAGGATTTTCTTGGCGCTGTCTTGGAAGGTTTTACAGAGGAAGAAGCAGGGAGTTTAAATGAGTTGTTAGGCCTCTTGTATAAAGAGATGGAGAAAATACAGAAAAAATAAAGTGCAGAAGAGGGATACAGGTGGAACGAGCAATAGGAGTAATTGATTCCGGGGTTGGTGGACTGACGGTAGTACTTGAATTGATGCGTCAGCTCCCTAAAGAGAAGCTGATTTATCTTGGGGATACGGCAAGATGTCCTTACGGGCCGAGATCTGCCGAAGAAGTAAAGAAATTCACTTGGGAAATGGTCGATTTCCTGGTGGAAAAAAATATCAAAATGCTGGTAATTGCATGCAATACCGCTACAGCTTTCACGTTGAAAGAATTACAGGATAAGCTGGATATCCCAGTCATCGGGGTAATCCAGCCAGGCGCACGGGCGGCGATCAAGCATACGCAGAATAATCATGTGGGTGTAATTGGAACAGAAGGCACTGTATCAAGTGCTGCTTACACAAAAGAACTGCATAAAATAAAACCGGAACTACGTGTGGACAGCTTGGCATGCCCTTTGTTCGTACCGATGGTTGAGCAGGGAGTGCGGACTGGTCCCAAGGCGGAAAGTGTAGTGGAAGAGACTTTAAGGCCGATGGAACAAAATGGAATGGACACCTTGATTCTCGGGTGCACCCATTATCCGCTTTTGAAAGATACCATACAAAAGGTGGTTGGGGAGTCCGTGTCGGTAATCTCTTCTAGTGAAGAGACGGCAGCAGAAACTAGTACCATCTTGGATGTCCACGGACTATCCAGTAATCGAGAAAAGAGTCCCATCCATCAATTTTACACCACTGGCGATCTGGACATTTTCATGGAGATATCAAAAAGCATATTCGAGAAGGATTATGCTTTGATGCTGACTATTCAGAAGGTGGAAATAACAAAGAGTCATAAGGCGTAACCTTCGCCTTTTGGCTTTTTTATTTGTCATGGAAAAGCCACAGGCGAGCAATTGTCCCGATAGGATGGTGGTGGTAGATAAGAATTCTCTTCCCATATTGGTTGGTCTATTTTTTTACTGGGCTCGTATACATAATAGTACAAACCATCATAGGGGGGAAGTACATGCGAAAGCAGCATTTACTATGGACCGGATTAGTTGTTCTTACCTTTATATTAGCTGGATGTTTCCAAGGGGAACAGTCGATGGAGGAAATCGATGCTCCGGAAGATGCAGAGCCTGTGGACAGCCTGGAGGAGATCGATACAGAATCTGACGAGGGAACTGCTTCTGAGACGGAGGGTGATGACTCAAGTACTCCTGTGGGTGAAGCAGAGACTGTACCCAGACAATTATATTTACTGGATGCCAATGGAATGGTTGCTTCACAGACGTTGAATCTTCCGCTGGAGGAATCCAAGGAGGTTGCAGCCCAGGCATTGCAGCATTTGGTGAAGGGTGGGCCGGTAACACCGATGCTGCCTAACGGGTTTCAGGCGGTCCTTCCGGAAGGAACCGAGATTCTGAGTTTGAATCTCCAAGAGGATGGTACCATCATAGTAGATGTATCTCAGGAGTTCGAGAATTATAAGGCCGAGGACGAACGTAAAATTTTGGAGGCTATGACCTATACATTGACGCAGTTTGAGAATGTGGAGAGAATGAAACTGAGGATGAACGGCACCCCCCTCGAAACGATGCCTGTAAATGGGACACCTCTTGGAGATGGGTATTCTAAAACGAACGGAATCAATATAGCAGAGAACGATACCGTGGATTTAGTGGACAGTAAACCAGTCACCATGTATTATCCTGCCCGACAAGGTGATGATAGTTATTATGTTCCAGTAACTCAATATGTCGAAGGGGAACAGGAAGAAATGTATTCCAACATTATTAGGGAGCTGGTTGACGGGCCTGGTTATCAGACAAATGCAACACAGGTATTTAATGGGCAGACGGGGTTAGCAGATGTACCAACTTTGACAGACGGTGTGTTGGAGTTGGAATTCACCCAAGATATTCTCGCACAAGAAGGACATCCGGTAATAGCCGATGAGGTCATGGAGACAATTGTGCGTACGATGACGGAACTGCAGGATGTGGAAGCTGTCCAGATAGAAGTGGAAAGTGTCGATCAACTGGTGAATGAAAGCGGAGAAGCATACGAGGAGCCTGTTACCAGTGATATGTTCATTCCAGCAGAGAAGCTTTGACAGGATTCCATATATCATTAAAAGAACTTTTTTAGAAGGCTGTCAGCACAGCCTTTTTTTATTTGGCAAGCTGTTACGGAAATGATACGATCCAGTAATATATGATAAGCTAATTATGGAGGATTCACGGTGAATAGGTGAATAAGCAAAGTGATAACTATCTAGGTTAGAAAATAGTCAGGAGGCATCTGATGAAGGAAATTATCATTGCGACTAAGAACCAAGGAAAAGCAATCGAATTCAAGGAGTTATTTTCTAAATATGGCATAAATGCCCGGTCTTTAACAGAACTTGACAGGGAACCAAAAGATATTGATGAGACAGGCAACACCTTCCAGGAGAATGCTGCCTTGAAAGCAGAGCAGACTGCAGAAATCCTGTCTGCTCCAGTGCTGGCGGACGATTCGGGGCTGGTGGTAGATGCACTGGACGGAGAACCAGGTGTCTATTCTGCAAGGTATGCGGGGGATCAAAAGGATGACCAAGCAAATATCAACAAAGTTCTGCATGGACTGGATGGTGTACCAGCAGAAAAGAGGACAGCAAGATTCATCTGTGTCCTGGCTGTGGCAACACCGGGAGAAGAGACGATTTTCCGGCAAGGAATCTGTGAGGGGCATATCGCCCATACGGAAGCGGGGGAGAACGGTTTTGGCTACGATCCTATTTTCATCCCGGAGAGATATGAAAAGACGATGGCCCAGCTCCCAAAAGCAGAAAAAAATAGAATCAGCCACCGGGCAAAGGCTCTGCAAGAGCTTGGAGCCTGGTTGGACAAGCAATAGGAGGGATCACTGCATGACAAAAGTGCTAATTCTAAGTGACAGTCACGGCTTGACAAAGGAGTTGAAAGAGATCAAGAAGCGGCACACTGTTGATTATATGATACATTGTGGCGATTCTGAATTGGAAATGGATGCAACGGAATTGGAAGGGTTTTATATGGTTGGCGGGAATATGGATATGGATCACCGCTTTCCCGATGAACAGACGGTCACCATCGGCGGCCTGACTTTCTTCATAGCTCATGGCCATCTTCATAATGTAAAAGGCAACATCTCGACCATTGCCTACCGAGCGGAAGAGGAAGGTGCCCAGGTCATCTGCTTTGGACATACCCATATAGCCGGCGCTGAAAAATTGGGAGCACAACTGCTGATAAATCCGGGGAGCATCCGCCTTCCTAGAAATCGCCAAGAAAAAACTTATGCCATCATGGAATGGAACTCGAAGGACGACATAAAAGTGAACTTCTATACGGAGACAGGTGAAATTGTACCTGATATGGCATACTCAACCATGTTATAGCAAAAAAGCCTGTGGCCATGATGATGGATCACAGGCTTTTAAATTTCTTTGTAAAAAGTGTTGACAAAATTAGTTGAGGAACATATAATAACTATTGTTCGCTTAAAACACAGCGACATACATAGCAAGAAACATCAGTTGAAAAAATCCCCATGTTCCATGCGGGTGTAGTTTAATGGTAAAACCTCAGCCACGAGCAAAGCATCTGCCGAATAGGCTGCGAGTTGCCCCGAAGCACTAACATCCCTGATTAACCTTTAAGATGCAGTGGCATAGTTCAGGCGGAATTGATAAAAAGCAATTTATCTTACATAATGCGGGTGTAGTTTAATGGTAAAACCTCAGCCTTCCAAGCTGATGACGAGGGTTCGATTCCCTTCACCCGCTCCAATACATCATTGCATAACAAGTCCCAGTAGCTCAGCAGGATAGAGCAACAGCCTTCTAAGCTGTGGGTCGCAGGTTCGAATCCTGCCTGGGACGTCAGCAGAGAGAAACCTATGATCATGTAGGTTTCTCTTTTGTATTTCCAGGAATGGGTTTTATACATAAATGGCCGGGGAATGTATATCTATTAGAAGAACCATAAATACTATTATTAGTGGTGGAAGGGGGAGAATAAATGCAGCAGTCCGCTAATGACAATATCATACTGTTTCCGAAGTGGAAATCCATCCTGGAAGAGGAGAGTTTGAAGGCTTTAAAGGAAAAAAGATATGATGAGGCTCTTGCCAAATTGGACCAGTTGTTGAGCTACCAGGTTGACAGCCATGAAATAATCATAGGAAAACTGATTTGCCTGATGGAGTTGGGCAGACATAGGGAAGCACAATACTTATGTGAAGAGCTGCTGGGACAGAGGGATGAACATTATTACCATTACGTACATATCTATTTGACAATTTTGTTCCAGACCAACCAATATGGTTTGCTGATGGAACAGGTCGAAGACGAACTTCAGGGTGAAGAGATCCCTCCTGTATTAAAAGAGCAGTTTGAGCAGCTATATGACATGAGTACAAAAATGCAGAATGACCTGGTCATCGAAGATGCCAGGACACACTTGGATGAATTCTATCAGGCGGTGGAAAGCAATGACCATGGTAAACAGTGGCGTCTCATAGAAAGCTTAAGGAAGTCAAACACTGTCAGACCAGAGAGACTTGTAGAATACCTTGCTGAAGAGCAGATCCACCCGGTAATTAAGACGGCGATATTCCTCTGGTTAAAGGAAGAAGGTTCACCCAATGAGGTGACTATACATAAATTTGAGCGAAAAATGGACGTCATACCGAATGAGGCAGCAGGAATACAAGGAAATGGTTTAGCCAAACAAATTTCATTACTGATAAACGAGATTGAACAAAAGGATCCATCGCTGTACAACCTTTTAAATTCCTTGCTCTACCGTTACCTTTATGTCAGGTACCCTGTCGTTCCACCGTATGAAGATGCACTTAAGGTTGCGGAAGCTCTTCGTAGTGTAGGGTTGGATTATTTGAACACCCATGAAGAAACCGGTATAGATGCAAGTCCTATTGTCGAGAAATATATAGAAGAAATTAGATTATGCGATGCACTGTACTCAAGTGTGATAGAAGAATAGGGTGGCAGCTTGCCAAATGCTTGAAAGGCACTATAATTATGTTATAATAAGATGGTTGCAAATTTAGCATCTAGATGATCATGCTGATTGTATGAACGTGAAAAATGAATGACTCAATAGATTTTGGAGGGAATAGTAATGTCAGCAAAATGGGAAAAACAAGAGGGTAACGTAGGGGTACTAACATTCGATGTCTCTGCGGACGAGTTTGAAAAGGCTTTGGATCAGGCATTTAAAAAAGTACGCAAGGATATCCAGATTCCAGGATTCCGTAAAGGCAAAATTCCGCGTAAAATCTTTGAAAGCCGTTTTGGAGTAGAATCACTCTATCAGGACGCAGTAGATATTGTTCTTCCAAATGCCTATGTTCAGGCAATTGATGAGACAGGCATTGAGCCGATCGAGCAGCCGGAAGTTGATATCGAGAATATCGAACGTGGCGAAGATTTGGTATTTACAGCAAAAGTCCAAGTGAAACCAGAAGTTAATCTTGGAGAATATAAAGGCCTTGAAGTGGAAGAACAGTCTGTTGAAGTAACTGATGAAGAAGTTGATGAAACGATTGACAAACTTCGTCAAGACCATGCAGAACTTGTCGTTAAAGAAGAAGGAAGCGTAGAAGAAGGCGATACAGTGGTTATCGACTTTGAAGGTTTCCTCGATGGAGAGGCGTTTGAAGGCGGAAAAGGTGAGAACCATTCCTTGGAGATCGGTTCCGGCCAGTTCATTCCAGGATTTGAAGAACAGCTGGTAGGAAAAGATATCGACGCCGATACTGAAATTGAAGTAACATTCCCAGAAGATTACCATGCAGAAGAACTTGCAGGTAAAAAGGCTACATTCAAAGTAAAAATTCATGAAGTGAAGTATAAAGAGCTTCCAGAACTGGACGATGAGTTCGCTGTGGATGTCGACGAAGAGGCAGAAACACTGGATGATTTGAAGAAGAAGAAAAAAGAAGAGCTCCAGTCTCAAAAAGAACAGGATGCCGACAACCAAAAGCGTGAAACATTGTTGGAGAAAGCTTCCGAGAATGCTGAGGTTGACATCCCTGAAGTTATGGTAGAAACGGAACTGGATCAGATGGTGCGCGAATTCGAACAGCGTCTACAAATGCAGGGAATGACAATGGAAATGTACTCCCAGTTTTCCGGCCAAGATGAATCTGCATTAAAAGAGCAGATGAAAGAAGATGCTGAAAAACGTGTGAAAACCAACTTAACATTGGATGCCATTGTAAATGCAGAAAACCTTGAAGTATCAGAAGAGGATGTAGATGCAGAACTGGAAAATATGGCTTCCATGTATGGAACTGATAAAGAACAGCTTAAGCAGATGCTGGGCGGCAATACAAACGCTATAAAAGAAGATTTGAAATTCAAAAAAGCAATCGACTTTCTTGTCGAAAACAGTAAAGCTGTCTAATAGCCTTTGAAATGTTTAGGTACAGATGAATAGGGTAATTATATGGACAAGGTGCGAATATTCGCACCTTGTTTCCATTTTACTTGTAATTTCAGATGAATAACCGGGGTCACTTTCAATTTTGCTACTTAAAACCAAAGTTGGACATATAGTATAAGTAACTGTGTTTGACTTTTCCATGAAGAAGGCCATAATTGATTATATTCTTGAAGTTAAAGGTGTATCGTTTTGTTTTTTAATATTCATCTGATATGATGACTATAAAAGTTGTACCTAATTGACCATGGGAGCAGATATAAACTTTTAGGGGTGAATTGAATGTTCAAATTTAATGAAGAAAAAGGGCAATTGAAGTGCTCATTCTGCGGCAAGAGTCAAGAACAGGTCCGTAAGCTGGTTGCTGGACCTGGTGTATATATATGTGATGAATGTATTGAACTCTGTACGGAGATTGTGGAAGAGGAACTCGGCACGGAAGAAGAAGTAGAGCTGAAAGAGATTCCAAAACCAAAAGAAATAAGGGAAACACTTGATGACTATGTCATCGGCCAAGATAAAGCGAAAAAGAACCTTTCGGTGGCTGTATACAATCATTACAAACGGATCAACTCCCCGAAAAATGCGGACGATGTAGAGCTTGCTAAGAGTAACATAGCGATGCTCGGGCCAACTGGTAGCGGGAAGACCCTTCTTGCTCAGACATTGGCTAGAATCATCAATGTTCCGTTCGCCATGGCTGATGCTACATCTTTAACTGAGGCTGGATATGTCGGGGAAGACGTGGAAAACATTCTGTTGAAGCTTATTCAGGCAGCAGATTATGATGTGGAGAAAGCGGAGAAAGGTATCATCTACATTGATGAGATCGATAAGGTGGCCCGTAAATCGGAGAACCCTTCAATTACACGTGATGTGTCAGGGGAAGGTGTCCAACAGGCACTGCTTAAAATCCTTGAAGGCACAGTCGCAAGTGTACCGCCACAAGGTGGACGCAAGCATCCACATCAGGAATTCATCCAAATCGATACAACGAATATTCTGTTCATCGTCGGGGGTGCCTTTGATGGCATCGATCAGGTGATCAAGCGCCGCCTTGGTGAGAAGGTGATCGGTTTCGGTGCCAATGCCGAACAGGAAAACCTTGAACCAGCTGAACTGTTGGAGAAGGTGCTTCCAGAAGACCTGTTGCGTTATGGGCTGATTCCGGAATTTATCGGAAGAATTCCAGTAGTGGCAAGTCT
Source organism: Virgibacillus xinjiangensis (assembly GCF_042643145.1). Taxonomy (NCBI): domain Bacteria; kingdom Bacillati; phylum Bacillota; class Bacilli; order Caryophanales; family Bacillaceae; genus Virgibacillus; species Virgibacillus xinjiangensis. Next base: position 25,317 of record NZ_JBHRSA010000031.1, on the reverse strand, counting down.
CACGCCTCTGGATGAAGAAGCTCTTGTAGAGATTCTCACCAAACCAAAGAATGCTCTGGTTAAACAATACAATAAGCTATTCCAGATGGATGATGTGGAATTGGACTTTGAAGATGGAGCGCTTGAAGAAATTGCGAAAAAAGCTATTGAACGAAAAACCGGCGCAAGGGGACTCCGCTCCATTATTGAAGGAATTATGCTCGATGTGATGTTCGAGTTGCCTTCGAGGGAAGATATTGAGAAATGCATCATTACCAAGGATACGATCTCAAGGGAAAACGGAAGCCCTAAATTGGTGTTCAGGGATGGAACAGTCAAGGAAGGAAACAAAACACTTCCAAAAGAGAGTGCCTAATTCATAGAAAGTAATCAATTTGGGAAGACTGACCTAGTGTATAACTTCTTCGCTTATCAGGCCGAAGAAATATGCTTTGGTCAGTCTTTTGATATCAACGCCTTTGGTATGACCATCCTTGGAGCTTGCAGGATAATATTACCATATAAACATTTACAAACAGCAGAGTTTTATATAAACTTTAAGAACATACATAGGAAGAAAATATCTAATTTTGATGGAGGTACATATTTATGCCAAATGAGCCAATTCAACTTCCCCTCCTTCCATTACGTGGCCTGCTGGTCTTCCCTTCCATGGTCCTGCATTTGGACGTGGGCAGAGATAAATCTGTCGCAGCACTGGAAAAGGCGATGATGGATGACCAGGTTATTTTTTTGGCCGCCCAGAAGAAAGTCAGTATAGATGAACCAGAGACCCAGGATATCTATGATATTGGAACAATGGCCAAGGTGAATCAGATGATCAAACTTCCCAATGGGACACTGCGGGTGCTTGTGGAAGGGTTAAACAGAGCACAGATCATTCGTTATGTCGAACAGGAAGAAGAATTTCAAGTAGAAGTAGAAAAGCTGGAGGATATCGAGGGAGATCCCAATGAAGAGGAAGCATTGATGCGTTCTCTGCTTTCCCAGTTCGAGGACTATATAAAGATTTCCAAAAAAATTACACAAGAAACTTTGAATACTGTCACTGACATTGACGAACCGGGTCGGATGGCAGATATTATCACCTCACACTTGACGTTGAAAGTGAAAGAAAAGCAAGAGCTGCTTGAAATTCTTAATATTAAAGAAAGGCTTCAGCATCTTGTGAAGCTGATTTCCAATGAACAAAAGGTACTGGACCTCGAAAAGAAAATCGGCCAACGTGTAAAAACCTCTATGGAAAAAACACAAAAGGAATATTACCTTCGTGAGCAGTTGAAAGCCATCCAAAAAGAACTTGGGGAGAAAGAAGGTAAAACAGGGGAAGTAGGACAGCTCCGTGAAGAAGTGGAACAGTCAGACATGCCTGAGAATATCAAGGAAGTAGCACTGAAGGAACTTGGCCGTTTTGAGAAGGTTCCGCAAAGCTCAGCGGAAAGTTCCGTGATCCGCAATTATCTGGACTGGCTCCTTGCTTTGCCATGGACCAAAAAAACCCGGGATACCATAGAAATTCCGGAAGCTGAAAAAATATTGGATGATGATCATTATGGCCTGGAGAAAGTAAAAGAGCGTATCCTGGAATACTTGGCTGTCCAGAAATTGACGAAGTCCATTAAAGGCCCAATCCTTTGTCTTGTTGGTCCTCCGGGCGTAGGTAAAACTTCCTTGGCTAAATCCATTGCGCGATCCATCAACAGGAACTTTGTCAGGATTTCCTTAGGAGGCGTGCGGGATGAAGCGGAAATCAGAGGTCATCGAAGGACCTATATCGGGGCGATGCCGGGAAGAATTATCCAAGGAATGAAAAAAGCTGAAACGGTTAACCCAGTTTTCCTCCTTGATGAGATTGACAAAATGTCCAATGACTTTCGCGGAGACCCTTCCTCGGCCATGCTCGAGGTCTTGGATCCCGAGCAAAACGTGAATTTCAGTGATCATTTCATTGAAGAAACATATGACCTATCCAATGTATTGTTTGTGGCAACTGCCAACTATGTCAATAACATTCCGGAGCCTCTATTGGACCGTATGGAGCTCATCTCCATACCTGGATATACAGAGGTGGAGAAACTGCATATTGCCAAAGAACACCTCCTTCCGAAACAACTGAAGGAGAATGGGTTGAAGAAAGGCGACATGCAAGTAAGAGATGATGCGCTATTGAAACTCATCCGGCGTTATACCCGAGAGGCAGGGGTGAGAAATCTGGAACGTCAGCTTGCCACCCTGTGCAGGAAAACAGCAAAAATCATTATATCCGAAGAGAAGAAACGGGTGGTCGTAACAGAAAAGAGTATTGAAGACCTCCTTGGAAAACCAGTTTACCGCTATGGGATGAAGGAAGAGGAAGACCAGGTAGGGACGGCGACAGGTTTGGCATATACATCTGCTGGCGGCGATACATTATCGATTGAAGTCTCTCACTATCCTGGAAAAGGTAAACTGACGTTGACTGGGAAATTGGGAGACGTCATGCAAGAGTCCGCCCAGGCTGCATTCAGCTATATCCGTTCCCGCTCCGGTGAATTGAATATAGACCCGGATTTCCATGAGAAGTATGACATCCATATCCATGTACCAGAGGGAGCGACTCCTAAAGATGGACCATCGGCAGGCATTACAATGGCTACCGCCCTTGTATCCGCGCTTACGGGAAGAGCAGTGAAAAAGGAAGTGGCTATGACAGGGGAAATCACCCTGCGGGGTCGTGTACTACCGATCGGAGGACTGAAGGAAAAATCACTTAGTGCCCACCGTGCTGGAATATCTACCATCATTATTCCTAAAGAAAACAAGAAAGATATAGATGATATTCCAGAAAGTGTACGGGAAGGGTTGACATTTATCCCTGTCAGCCACCTGGATGAGGTACTGAAGAAGGCACTTGCGGAGGCAGAAAATGAAAGTTAATCATGCAGAAATCGTCATTAGTGCAGTAAGTAAAAAACAATACCCAGAAGACCGGTTGCCGGAAATTGCTTTGGCGGGTCGCTCGAATGTAGGGAAATCTTCCTTTATCAATAAGTTGATCAACAGAAAGAATTTGGCGCGAACTTCCTCCAAACCGGGGAAAACCCAGACATTGAATTTCTATCGGTTGAATGATGCCTTTTACTTTGTGGATGTGCCTGGGTACGGTTACGCGAAAGTCTCCAAAAAAGAACGGGAAAAATGGGGAGGAATGATGGAGGAGTATTTCCAGACAAGGGATACATTGAGAGCCGTCGTACTGATTACCGACAGCCGCCATGAGCCGACACGGGATGATATTCAGATGTATGATTTTCTGAAGTATTTTGAACTGCCGGTGATAGTAATCGCTACAAAAATAGATAAGGTGCCGAAAAGTAAGCGGCACGCCCATTTAAAGCGGACCAGGGAAACTTTGGAAATGGAATCCCAAGATGAACTGGTGGCTTTCTCCTCGGAGACCGGGGATGGCAAGGATGAGGCATGGGGGCTTCTTAGAAGCTACCTATAAACAAAGTGGCTGTATATTCATTTTCTTTGGAATATACAGCCACTTGTCTTATTTCTTCCTTTTCAAAAGATAAATGCCTAATAAAATTAATATCACAGGCCAAAGTCTCTCCAGGTAATCCATCGCTGGATAGAGCCAAGAAAGCCATTCAGGAAATGGAACGGAAAATATCAGCGATAGCGAGAAAACGGTCAACATAGCGCCAATAAACCATCCATCCTTCATTTTCGTCGACTTTATCAGAAGTGCTATTCCGATCAACAGCAAATAGACTCCCCAGTGATCGATCCACCATCCATAATGGCGCATGCCATGTAAATGTATTCCTATGCCGAGAAGCAGGGTTCCCGGAAATAAATTATCATAGGCTTTTGATGTGTAGCTGTGTATAACCATTGCCAAGCCGACGATAATAAGTAGTGTTATCCATGAATAGAAGTCGGTAAAAACCGGCAGTTGCCATTCACGGAATAAGAAAAATAAGCCGAACCCTATAAGAATATAAGCAAACAGTGTACCCCTTTTTTTCATTCTATTCCACCCCATTGCGCTTTCCACTTAATGTCGATTTCTTGCTAATTGAGAACTGTTATGATAAATTACATGGGAAATCATTCAATAATATACGAAGAGAGTCAGTTTATTGTTTCATTTTCTGTTCACATTTTCAAAAAAAGTGTTCCTTGATTTATGTTAGAATTATTCTATAAGAAGAAGTATGGATTCATATTTGTAAAGTGATGATGGGGGTATTTAGTTTTGCATATCGTTAAAGTTGGACTCAATTATAGGACAGCCCCAGTGGAAGTCAGAGAAAAGCTGACTTTTTCAGAACAGTCGCTGCCCGAAGCGATGGTTGAACTGAAAGAACGAAAAAGTATATTGGAAAATGTGATCATCTCCACATGCAACCGAACGGAAGTATACGCTGTTGTGGATCAGCTGCATACTGGCCGTTACTATATAAAACAGTTTTTGGCTGATTGGTTTGGAGTGAAAAAAGAGGAATTTTCCTCTTATCTCCATATTTCTGAAGACGACGGTGCAATCGAACACTTATTTCGGGTAACTGTCGGGCTAGATTCCATGGTAGTCGGTGAAACACAGATACTGGGACAGGTCAAACACTCATTCATGGTTGCTCAGCAGGCAAAGGTTACCGGTACGATGTTCAATGAACTTTTTAAACAAGCCATTACATTCGCGAAGAGGACACAGAAGGAGACGGCTATTGGAACACAGGCCGTATCCGTAAGTTATGCTGCCGTAGAGCTTGCAAGAAAAATTTTTGGGAAGCTGCAACATAAGCATGTTGCCATCCTGGGAGCGGGAGAAATGGGAGAGCTTGCCGTGAAAAATCTGCAAGGATCAGGAGCCGACCATATTACGGTCGTCAATCGTTCGACGGAGAAAGCCGAAAAACTCGCCGGGAAGTTTGACGCAGAAGTCGCATCTTTACGAGACCTCCCATCAGTAGTCGAGAAGGCGGATATTCTGATAACCTCCACGGGTGCAGCCTCCTATATGTTGACTCCAGAGCTGATCGGTCCTTCCATGAAAAAGAGGAAAGGGAATCCGTTTTTTATTGTAGATATAGCAGTCCCAAGGGACGCTGACCCGGCCATTAGCCGACTGGACGATGTATTCTTATATGATATTGATGATTTGCAGCATATCGTGGATGAAAACATGGCTGCACGTCAAGCAGTTGCTGAGGAAATTGAAATACAGCTGGAAGGTGAAATTGTAGCCTTTAAAGAGTGGGTTCAAACACTTGGCGTCGTTCCTGTAATCACTGCACTGAGGAAAAAGGCGCTGTCCATCCAAGCGGAAACTATGAATAGCATTGAAAGAAAGATGCCGGATTTGACAGACCGTGAAAGAAAAGTCCTTAGTAAGCATACAAAAAGTATCATTAATCAGCTTCTGAAAGAACCGGTGACCCAAGCAAAGGAATTAGCCGGAGAAGAAAATGCTGAGGAATCCCTTGACTTGTTTGTACGCGTGTTTGGTTTACAGGATGAAGTGAAGGAAGAACTGATCAAACAAGCCGGTGAAAATGATGCGTATTCTGCATTGGACAAGAGCGGAAGACTGTCCTTCTCACTGATGCATAAATTAGCCGGTATGTAAAATGAAGGGAATCCAACTATGTTTGAACTTAAATGGCTTTCCGAGATCATCCTGTTGATTTATGGGTGTAGTTTACTAGGATATTTTATTGATTTCATTCAAAACAACCAGAAGGCGAATCGTATAGCTTTCTGGTTGCTTAGTATGGTTTGGAGTATTCAAACCACGGCTTTTGCAATAAGTATTTTCTATGAAAAAAGTTTTCCAGTCGCTACATTGGTGGACAGTTTCTTTCTTTTTTCCTGGATACTTGTAACATTATCACTGATTATCCAGCGACTCTTCGCCGTGGATTTTATCATCTTCTTCATCAACTTGTTTGGCTTCTTTTTATTGCTTTTCTATCTAGTGACTGAAGCACAAAATCAGATGGCGGGCAACGGTATCGAACTAGTGCATGAAATCTTGATTACCCATATTGTACTGGCAGTTTTATCTTATGGTTTTTTTACGGTGTCCTGTATTTTTTCATTTATGTACGTTATTCAATACCGTTTTCTCAAAGAAAAAAAAGGCCTGAAGTGGATGTGGCGCTTTGGTGACTTGAAACGGTTGGATACCTATTCTTTTACTTCTGTCACATTGGGAGTCCCTTTGCTTTTAATCAGTATCATATTGGGTGTAGTATGGGCACATGTGACTGGCTCAGAATTTTACTGGGTTGATATGAAGACAGCTGGGTCAATTTTGGTGCTAGTGGTATATATTATCTATCTGCTGCTGAAATTGATGGTAGGTTATCAGGGGAAAGTGCTTGCTGTCTACAATACTGCAGCTTTCCTTATTTTATTAGTTAATTTCTTTTTGTTTAGTGTACTATCCAATTTTCACTTTTAAATCATGAGTTCATAAGGAGGATAACCATGCGTAAAATAGTCGTCGGTTCCCGACGCAGCAATCTGGCGCTTACACAAACCGAATGGGTCATTGACCAGTTGAAGCAAGCGGGTGTGGAGAACGAATTTGAGATAAAGAAAATTGTCACCAAGGGGGATAAAATCCTCGATGTAACCTTATCCAAAGTAGGTGGAAAGGGTCTATTCGTCAAAGAAATAGAACAGGCGATGTATGATAAAGAGGTCGATTTTGCCGTACATAGCATGAAGGACATGCCTTCCGAAATGCCTGATGGATTGAAAATTTCCTCCATCCCAATCAGGGAAGATCATCGGGATGCTTACATTGCTGTTGACCATACTCCCCTCCAACAGCTGCCTTCTGGAGCAATTGTGGGTACCAGCAGCCTGCGACGCGCTGCGCAAATTCTTGCAGAGAGACCGGATGTATCCATCAAGTGGATTCGCGGTAATATAGAGACAAGACTGCGAAAACTGAAAGAAGAGGATTATGATGCTATCATCCTAGCTGTATCAGGTTTGAAGCGGGTGGGCTTGAGTGAAGAATTGATCACGGAATATCTGGAACCGGATGTATGTGTACCTGCTGTCGGACAGGGAGCCCTAGCGATAGAAAGCAGAGAAGATGATACAGAGCTTGATGAATTGCTGGAAAGGATCAATGATGATTATACAACCAAAACCGTAACAGCTGAACGTACATTCCTTCATCTGCTTGAAGGAGGATGCCAAGTTCCTATAGGAGGGTATGCTTATCTGGACCAGGATGAAATTATTTTGACTGCCTTAGTTGGGACTCCGGACGGGAAAACCATTCTTAAAGAGACCGTACGTGGCAAGGATCCGCAAGCAGTAGGCAAAGAAGCAGCCGATAAGCTCATGGCCCAAGGTGCAAAAGATATTGTGGATCAGGTGAAAGAGGAGCTTGACCAGTAATGGCCGTTTCCCTGAAAGGAAAGAAAATCCTTGTGACAAGGGAAGAACATCAAGCGAAGACATTAGCAGATAAAGTGAAACGGTTGGAAGGCATTCCTGTAACGGTTCCTTTATTGAAAATCACCTGCAAAGATTGCAAGGATAACCGAAAAATACTAGAACGTTTACAAACCATTGAATGGATTTTCTTTACAAGTGCTAATGGAGTCCATTGCTTTTTTCAAACATTAAAACAGGATAAGGAACTATCCATGCAGGGAATAAAGACAGCTGTAGTGGGCCATAAAACGGAAGCTGCCTTGGCTTCCTATGGGTTCACGGCTGATTTTGTCCCTTCCATTTATGATGCGAAGGCGATGGGAAATGAGTTTCTGAATAGGTATGCGAATCCGGGCCCCATCCTGCTTGTCCGGGGAAACCGCTCCCGGAATGTCCTTCCTGATACATTTTCCGCACTTGGTATCCCTTTTGAAATGGTAGAAGTATATGATACCTCCTTAAACCTGCAAATGAAGCAAGTACTACAAGAGAAGTTAAGACTAGAGAACATAGATATTCTGACATTCACCAGCCCGTCAGCAGTAGAAGCCTTCTGTGAAATGACTCCTAATCGGGAAACACCCTGTATCTGCATAGGATCTACAACAAAGAAGCGGGCCGAAGAGATGGGTTTTTATGAAGTCTTATCTCCTGAAGTGTTCACGACTGACAGCATGTTGGAGTTGATCAGTGATTACATCGCCGGAAAGGACGGGTTATGATGAAGATAAACCAGCAATTCAAACGTCACCGCAGATTGAGATCTTCTGCATCGATGAGATCGTTGGTCAGGGAAAACCACCTTCGTACGGAGGATTTCATTTATCCAATATTTATCGTGGAGGGCGAAAACAAGAAGAATCAAGTACCTTCCATGCCAGGTGTCCATCAAATCTCCCTCGATCTTCTGAAAGAAGAACTGAAGGAAATATACAGCTTGGGAATCCGGGCCATGATGATCTTCGGTGTTCCGGATGAAAAAGATGAGCATGGAACCGGTGCCTTTATTGACAGCGGGATTGTTCAGGAAGCAACTAGAGTAATTAAAGAAACTTATCCGGACATCCTTGTGGTAGCTGATACTTGTCTTTGCGAATATACTTCGCATGGGCATTGCGGAGTGATCCACAACCAGGATGTAGACAATGATGAATCGTTGAAGCTATTGGCGCAAACCGCCGTATCCCAAGCTAAGGCCGGTGCTGACATCATCGCCCCATCCAATATGATGGATGGTTTTGTGGCTGTCATTCGGGCTGCTTTGGATGAAGAAGGATTCCATAATATTCCTATTATGTCTTATGCCGTCAAATATGCTTCTGCATTTTATGGCCCTTTCCGTGATGCGGCGGACAGCACTCCTCAATTCGGAGATCGGAAAACTTACCAGATGGATCCGGCCAACCGCTTGGAGGCACTTCGCGAGGCTGAATCGGATGTAGAAGAGGGAGCGGATTTTCTTATCGTAAAGCCGGCTCTTTCCTACCTTGATATTGTCAGGGATGTAAGAGACCGCTTCAACCTTCCTGTAGTAGCCTATAATGTAAGTGGAGAATATTCCATGATAAAGGCAGCAGCACAGAACGGTTGGGTAAATGAAAAAGAATTAGTGTTGGAAAAACTCACAGCAATGAAGCGGGCTGGTGCTGATTTGATCATCACTTATTTTGCAAAAGATGCGGCCCAATGGTTGAAGGAAGAAGAAAACAGACAAAATACAGAAAGATAGGATGGATGTATCATGAAAAGTTTTGAACGTTCAGAAGGTGCTTATAGAGACGCCGTCCAATTGATGCCTGGTGGAGTGAATTCTCCTGTCCGTGCATTCAAGTCAGTTGGTATGTCACCAATTTTCATGGAATCCGGAAAAGGTTCGAAGATTACAGATATTGATGGAAATGAATATATTGACTATGTTCTGAGTTGGGGACCACTGATTCTTGGACATGCGGATGATAGGGTTGTTTCTGGGTTGCAGGAGACTGCTGCCAACGGAACCAGCTTCGGCGCGCCTACCATCATGGAGAACAAGCTCGCAGAACTGGTTATCGACCGTGTGCCCTCTATCGAAATAGTCCGAATGGTGAATTCCGGTACGGAAGCAACCATGAGTGCATTGAGGCTGGCACGAGGGTACACTGGCAAGAATAAAATTCTGAAATTTGAAGGGAACTACCACGGACATGGAGACTCGCTGCTCATTAAAGCAGGGTCAGGAGTTGCGACGCTGGGCCTTCCAGACAGTCCGGGTGTCCCTGAATCCATTGCCCGCAATACGATAACCGTGCCTTATAATGATATGGAGAGCGTCCATTATGCATTTGAGCAGTATGGCGATGATATTGCAGCAGTTATTGTTGAACCGGTTTCAGGAAATATGGGTGTAGTTCCTCCCCGCAACAAGTTCCTGGAGGGATTAAGAGAAATTACGGAAGAACATAATAGCGTGTTGATCTTCGATGAGGTCATGACAGGCTTCAGGGTTGGTTATCAATGTGCTCAAGGGCATTTCGGTGTGACACCTGACCTGACCTGTCTCGGTAAAGTGATCGGAGGAGGACTGCCTGTAGGCGCGTACGGAGGGAAACGAGAAATCATGGAAAAGGTTGCTCCTACCGGTTCTATATATCAAGCAGGTACCTTGTCCGGCAACCCGCTGGCCATGACTGCTGGTTATGAAACGTTGCGTGCGCTGGACGAAACCTCCTATGAAGAAATCAACCGTAAAGTGGACAAACTGATTGATGGATTCAAGCAGGCAGCAGAAGAATATGATATCCCACTTCATGTAAATAGAGCCGGCTCTATGGTTGGAGTGTTCTTTACCAACGAAGATGTAGTGGATTATAATTCAGCACAATCGTCCAATCTTGACTACTTTGCCCAATATTATCGTGCGATGATTGAAGAAGGCATTTTCCTTCCTCCATCTCAGTTTGAGGGTCTGTTTCTATCGACAGCTCACACGGACGAAGATATTGATCAAACGGTAGAAGCGATACGTAAAGCATTTTCAAAAATCAATTAAGTAGATATTGGTAAAGCCATTCCCTATGGGGATGGCTTTTGTGGTTCCTGGGCATAACTTCTCGCCCCATGTCATATAAATAATTTAGATATTGCCAACATAAGGTATTGGTATGTTGAGGGGAGGAGTTCATTTGTCTAACGACCAGTCGGCTTTCAGTTTTGAATTAAATGAATCCCTTTATTTTGAAAAGGGACAGGAAGTTGAAGAGTTGCGAGGTATTTCCCTGGATCCTGAAATATCCATTCAATCTTTTAATGATTATATTTCAATACGAGGGGCTATTGAACTGAACGGGGAATATGTGAAATTGGACAGTTCGGACAAAGCAGAGGAGAAGCTGGAAGAGGAGGGGAATTTCCAAGCGAGACGGTATGTAGAGAGAGTCGATGATACGGATGAGGGTCTGTCTACATTTACCCACCGGTTCCCGGTTGAGATCTCCATTCCTTCTTATCGTGTCAAGGATTTGAGTGATGTCACGGTAACGGTACAGTCATTTGATTATGAAATACCTGAGCAGCGGCAGTTGAAGTTGTATTCGACTATCGAAATTGAAGGGATAGACGGCCAGGCGGAGGCAACAGAAGCTGAAACAGAAGAGGTTCTAGAAGAAGAGGAGCCTTTCGACAGGGACGAGGAAAAAGATACATTTGAGTTTGAAATCAAACAACCTGAAGAGGATTTGAGTGAACAACAAGGGCAAGAAGTCTTAGAACAATCGAATGATTTTCCAGCACTGGAACCGGAAGTGGAACCAGCTGCTGAGAAGGAATCAGCTGAAAAGGATCGATGGAAATATAAACAGACACAATCTCTGAAGGATTTCTTCCAAGAGGGCAAATCAGTGGAGAACGAAGGTGGCATGGAAGAAGAGAGTGGGGAAGTAGAGGACACAACGCTATCAAAAGAAGGGGAGGATGCTGCTGTCGTAGAAGAGCATTCGATGCATGCATCAGAAGAGGAAGTGGAAGATGCCAGTTATCTCTCCGATGTGTTCAGAAAATCGGAGGAAGAGGAATATACACGTCTCAGGCTCTGTATCGTCCAAAATAATGATACCATTGAATCGATTGCAGAACGGTATGAAATCTCTGCTCTGCAGTTGATTAAACAGAATGGTCTCGACGATGACTATGATATATCTGAAGGCCAATTGTTGCATATCCCTTTCAAACGAAGGTGACTTTTAAGCCCCTTGCTCTCAGAACAAGGGGTGTCTGCTTTTTCAGAGGTTCTCTATCATTCTACGGTAAAGATGGTGATCTAATGGAATCTATACAAAGGGTCATGAATGCCTATTCCATCTACCCAGCCAATATCACCCAAATAACCGATCGATTGTTTCGGATACAAGATGGCCAAGGCGATTATGCATTAAAGAGAAGCCTGATGACACATGAAACAGCCGTCTCTTTTGAAAACACCTACCACCTGGCTTCCTCTCGGAATTTGGACGCAGTCCTTCCGGTTTATTTGACCCATAACCGAAAACTGCATGTAGAAATGGATGGCCACATCTATTATTTAACGCCATGGGTACAGACAGACGAACACCGGGGAAGAAAAGACCATATTAAAGGAATTTATCGCCATCTGGGAGATATCCACGCACGTACAAAGAGGAAGAAAGATTTGGCACAAGAGGATGCTTGGAAAAGATTCGATACATATAGGGACTATTGCCAAAGCACACATCGAGAGTTGACATCCTTCATAGGACAGTTTGAAAAAAAACGATATATGTCGCCGGTGGAACTCCTAGTATGCACACATTTCAAAGAACTGGAAGCTGCCTGCCATATAGGTTCTAAGCGGACAGAACAGCTGGTGGACAGTGCGAAAAAGGACGGCACGTGGAGCTGGAGTCTATGTCACGGGAACCTAAGGATGTCACACACCCTTCAGACTGCTGCCGATCCTTTTTTTATCAACTGGGAAAATAGCAGATTTGATAATGCTGTCAGTGACTTAACTGGTCTATATAGCCGTGAGACTCTTTATCATAATCACCCAGGCAGTTGGTTCATCGAACTGTTTGGGTCATATATGCAAAGAAATCGACTGTCAGAGACGGAGTTGCACCTGCTGGTTATTCACATGCTCGATCCATCCCATTATATGAAACTGGTGAAGCAATACACCGGCAAAGCCGACAAAGGGAGGATGATGGATTATATCCCTCCTCTCCAGCGGTACTACCGGCGTGTTTTATTTGGACTCGAATTTTCACAGCATATTGAACAGGAGTTTGAGACTATATCGTTCCAAGAGGATGATTAAATCCACTCCAAGTAAAAAGCGATAAACAGCCCAACAAGCAGGCCAAGAAGGAAAACATCCAGAGTTGAAGGGAAAAACAACGTGCGGATCAGCTGGAAAATCAAAATAGGTAATGTAACTTTTTCGATAACCGTCATGCATTGTCTTGCCCAGGGAGGCAGACGGTATCGGTAATAGCGGGCCATATTGGTCACTCCTTCACTCAAAATCAGTAAGAAACATGATTTTATTATCCATTATATGTATAAAGAGGCCCGCTCTGTGCAAAAACTTGACTAACAGTTGACGACAGTCGTAGGAATGGATAAAATTAATTATAATGAAATACGATAGGCGTTGAGAGGGAGTAGTACAAAATAATACCTGCAGAGAGGGAAATCATGTGCTGGAAATTTCCTAGGATTCATTATTTTGGAAGTCGCCCTGGATGCTGCTTCTTTGAAAGGAATGAACTTTTCTCAATAGAAGAAGCCGGGATATGACCGTTATCATTGAATAAGTGTGCACAAACGGAATGTTTATGTAAACAAAGGTGGTACCACGGAAATGACCCTTTTCGTCCTTTAATTAGGATGGGAAGGGTTTTTTAGATGAAATGGAGGTAAAGGAAATGAAGGAAAATGAACGTAATTCCCTGCCGTCAAAGTACGACCCACAGGCAGTAGAAAAAGGGAGATACAAGTTCTGGTTGGAAGGGAAGTTTTTTGAGGCTGCGGGCGACCCGGATAAAGAACCCTTCACTATTGTTATTCCACCCCCTAATGTAACAGGAAGGCTGCACCTGGGCCATGCATGGGATACAACCATGCAGGATACCATCTCTCGCATGAAAAGGATGCAAGGATATGATGTTCTGTGGTTGCCGGGAATGGACCATGCCGGCATCGCAACCCAGGCAAAGGTGGAGGCAAAACTGAAGGAACAAGGAACAAGCCGCTATGATCTGGGTAGAGAGAAGTTTCTGGAGAAATCCTGGGATTGGAAAGAGGAGTACGCTGATTTCATCCGTTCCCAATGGGAAAAGATGGGGCTTGGTGTCGATTATAGCCGAGAGCGTTTCACTCTTGATGAAGGGCTTTCTGAGGCAGTAAAAGAAGTATTTGTTTCATTATATGAAAAAGGACTCATCTATCGTGGCGAATATATTATCAATTGGGATCCTGCAACACAGACAGCCCTTTCCGATATTGAAGTGGTTTATGAGGAGGTAGAAGGAAAATTCTATCACATGCGTTATCCTCTCAAAGACAGTGATGAAACAATTGAAATAGCCACGACAAGGCCAGAAACCATGCTTGGTGATACTGCAGTCGCTGTCCATCCGAAGGACGAACGTTATCAGCATTTAATCGGAAAAACAGTGGTTCTTCCGATTACCGGCAGGGAAATTGAAATAGTTGCAGATGAGTATGTAGATATGGAATTAGGCTCGGGTGCCGTTAAAATTACACCGGCACATGATCCGAATGACTTTGAAATAGGTAACCGACATAATCTCGAGCGTATCCTGGTCATGAATGAAGATGGTTCCATGAATGAAAATGCTGGTAAATACCAGGGGATGGATCGTTTTGAATGCCGAAAACAAATAGTGGAAGATCTTCAGCATCAGGGAGTCCTTTTCCAAATCGAGAATCGAGTGCATCAAGTGGGGCATTCAGAAAGAAGCGGAGCAGTGGTGGAACCTTACCTCTCTACGCAATGGTTTGTGAACATGCAGCCACTTGCAGATGCTGCCATTGAATTGCAGGAAGGCAATGAAAAAGTCAACTTTGTACCCGAAAGATTTGAACGAACCTATCTTCATTGGATGGAAAATATTCGTGATTGGTGTATTTCACGGCAGTTATGGTGGGGCCATCGAATCCCTGCCTGGTATCACAAAGATACAGGAGAAATCCATGTCGGCAAGGAAGCTCCAAAGGATCTGGAGAATTGGGAACAGGATGAGGACGTGCTGGATACATGGTTCTCCTCTGCCTTATGGCCGTTTTCTACTATGGGTTGGCCGGATGAGGATGCAGAAGATTTCAAGCGTTATTTCCCGACCGACGTACTTGTAACCGGATATGATATCATCTTCTTCTGGGTAGCGCGAATGATCTTCCAGTCGAAACAGTTTACTGGTAAAAGACCTTTTAAAGATGTCCTCATACATGGCCTTATTCGTGATGCAGAAGGAAGGAAGATGAGTAAATCCCTCGGTAATGGAGTTGACCCGATGGATGTCATAGAGAAATATGGGGCGGACTCCTTGAGGTATTTTCTACTGACAGGCTCTACACCTGGGCAAGACCTGAGATTTCATTGGGAGAAAGTAGAAGCGACTTGGAATTTTGCCAATAAAATTTGGAATGCCTCCCGTTTCTCTTTGATGAATATGGAAGGGTTCACCTATGAACATATCGATTTATCTGGTGAGAAAACCTTGGCTGATCAATGGATTTTGACTCGGCTCAATGAAACGATTGAACATGTTACCCGCAACACGGATAAATACGAATTTGGTGAAGCGGGACGTCACTTGTATAACTTTATCTGGGATGAGCTTTGTGACTGGTATATAGAAATGGCGAAACTGCCTCTCTATGGAGAAGATGAACAGAAGAAGAACATGACACGTTCCGTGCTTGCCTACGTATTGGATCAGACGATGCGTATGCTACACCCATTCATGCCATTCATTACAGAAGAGATTTGGCAGCAGCTCCCACATAAGGGCGAATCTATAACCGTTGCTTCCTGGCCAGAGGTGAGAGAAGAATTTGACAACAAGCAGGCTTCACAAGAAATGGATCGTCTGGTCTCCATTATCAAGTCCGTCCGAAATATCCGGGCGGAAGTGGACACTCCAATGTCCAAGCAAGTAAGGCTTCTAATCCAGGCAGAAAATGAACAGATTGCGAAGGAGTTGGAAAAGAACCGGGAGTACCTGGAACGTTTCTGTAATCCAAGCGAACTGCAGATTGCTGAAAAGGTGGATGCTCCGGATAAGGCGATGTCCGCAGTAGTGACCGGCGCGGAGTTATTCCTGCCATTGGAAGGCCTGATTGATTTCGATAAAGAGATCAAGCGGTTGGAAAAGGAACTGGATAAATGGAATAAAGAAGTCATTCGTGTGCAGAAGAAACTGGCAAATGAAGGCTTTGTGAGCAAGGCTCCGCAAGCTGTGGTGGATGAAGAAAAACAAAAAGAAAAAGATTATCTGGAGAAACAAGCGAAAGTTAAGGCAAGACTGGAAGAGTTGAAAAACTAAGGTGAATAAAGGGCAGCCCACATAGTCTTATCAGACTTTTGGGGCCGCCCTTTTATAATTTCTGCCGTATAAACTTCATATATCTCTGGACAATATTAGGTCCCTCCACTTTGCTCAGTGTCCTGGACCCCACTGCATCTTCTATCTCATTGAACAATAAGTTTCCCTGTTTCCCTATCAGAAAATCGATGCCGACCATGCCAAACGGGAAACGCCGGATAATCTTTTGCACAGCAGCTGACTCTTTTTCTGTCAATTGATAGAGAGAGGCATTGCCACCAAGTTTATAATTCGCGCGAAAATCATGATTGTTCTTCCTCAGAACAGCTGCTACCACTTCCTGCCCGACCACAAACACCCGGAGATCCTTTCCTAATTGCACATCTGCCGATTGTACTATGATGGATGTCTGTGAAAGCTTCTGCATGGCCATCTCCCAGTCCTTTTGATTATGGATGAGATGGACATTTTCTCCACCTCTACCTCCAGTTTCCTTTACAACCACGGGCAATGGAAGAGGAGGGGCAATAGGCAAGTCTTTCTTTTGGTAAAATAAACTATCTATTACAGGGATTCCCATCTGCTGGATATATTGGTAGGTTAAAGCTTTGTCGTTACAAATTCTTGATATTTCTGAAGAGTTGAAGACTTGGATCTGCATGTTTTCCATATGAAAGCTGAAGAACGGATCGACCGTCCTGTTTATGGCAAAATCCGGTAGCTCCAGCCGACAGCCATTTCTCCAAATTCCATAACTTCCATGTGTGATGCCGATGTCCAGCTCTTCTCGATAAAGTAACTCCAAGGAAAGCCCTTGTAAGATTGCTTCCTCTTTCATCCAGTCAATATAATCCTGATTCCTGACTGCATCTTCTTTCCGGTAAATCAGCCATCCTCTTTTCACCGGGTGCCACCTTCTTGCTGACTCAATTTTTCTAAAATGTAGTCGATTATATTTTCGGCAACATTAATACCTGTACACTCATACAAATTTCTTATATGTGCGTTGGAATTGATTTCACATACAAGTGGGCTTCCATCTGGGCCAAACAGCAAGTCCACTCCTGCGATATCTGCGCCAATACAAGCTGCAGCGGACACGGCCAGTTCTACTTCATAGTCTGTCGGCTGATAGGGTTCCATTGTTCCACCAGCAGTAATATTGGCGCGGAAGTCATTTTTTGATTGCCGTTTCATTGCAGCAGCAACCCTGTTTCCTACCACATGCAGTCTCAGATCTCTTCCATAGCTGGAAGAAATGAATTCCTGAAACATGAAAGCTGTTCCCGCAAGTTCATTTGCTTTCTGATAGAGTTCCGTTTCATTGGTAATAAGATAAACTTGTTCACCGAAGGAGCCATATGCCTCCTTGATGATCAGTGGGAATCCAAGTTCCTCAACCGCATGTCGGGTTATTTCTTCCCCAATCGTACCAGTTGAAAAAATTTTTGGAGAAACAATGGTCTTTGGCATAGGTATATGTTGACTGGCCAGCTGTTGATAAGAAGCAATTTTATCATCGCTCCGTTCTATCGCTGCTGAACTATTGAATACCCGGATGCCCAACAGTTCCAACTGTCTCGCCAAATAAATATCTTTGTCAGCGAACACGGCATAATCTGGAAGAGGGGCAGTAGAGTGTCCGAGGATATCCAATTTGCTGGCGTCCAATAGACTTAGAAGTTCATTGTTTTGATATATCACTGTTTTGCTGTTCTTCCTGGATGCCGCTTCGTGGATCCATTGTGCAAAATCCAGGAATTTATCTCCAGGAAGGTTTCCGTTATAAATGATCCATCCATGTAAATTCAATTGTATATATCCTTTCTGCTATACTATTAGGGATTGAAAAGTAGAAAGTGGTGTATCCAATGTATGAATCCTTTGAAGAGGCGTCAGCCTTTTTTGAACATCGAAAAAAAGTCGGTATTAAGCCGGGGCTGGGTCGTATCCAGTCACTTTTGAAACGCCTTGGCAGCCCGCAGGAAAATATAAAAGGGATCCATGTTGCTGGAACGAACGGTAAAGGCTCAACTGCTCATTTTCTGGAACAGGCATTCCTATCCAATGGATATCGTACGGGTGTATTCACCTCTCCAAGCCACTCGGGGATTACTGGACATATTTTGGTGGATGGGAAGCCTGTGTCCCAAAAAAAGTTCATCCGGTTATGTAATCGGGTACTGCCCATAGTCAATGAGATGGATGAGCAAGGAGATGCCCCCACGGAATTCGAAATCATCACTGCCATAGCCTTTCTTCATTTTTCTTCGACTACAGACATAGCTGTAATTGAAGCGGGGATGGGAGGAAGAGAAGATACAACCAATTGCTTTCATCCGCTGGTCTCTATTATAACAAACGTTGCCAAGGACCATATAAAATTTTTAGGCGATACGGAAGAGAAAATAGCGTATCATAAAGCAGGAGTCATTAAGCCGAAAACACCTGCGATCATCGGTTGGATGCCAGAGAAAGCGGCTGATGTAATTCGTGGTGAAGCGAAAATAAACGAGTCGGAAATTTTCATGCTGGGTCAGGATTTCAACATCATCCAAACAGGGGAAGGGAAAATGCAGTTACAAAATTTGACAGGGATCGAAAAAAAGCCGGTAGATCTGGAATTGATTATGAAGGGCAAGCATCAAATGGCGAATGCTTCCCTCGCCTGGATGGCGTTGTCTGTCATCAAAAGAAAAGGTTTTCCGCTCAATGAAAAACATACGATCCGGGCAATAGAGCAGGCGAAGCTTCCATGCCGTTTCGAAATGGTGAGGAGAGATCCGACAATCATTGTGGACGGGGCACATAACCCGGCAGGAATGACACAGTTTCTTGAAACTGTCCATAATCATTACAAGGAGCGGGACAAGCATCTTGTTTTTGCTGCATTCAAGGACAAAGATGTTAAGGGGATGCTGCACAGGGCTGCGCAATATTTTGATTCCATAACGGTAACTTCCTTTGACCATCCAAGGGCTGCCACGGCCTCCGAACTGGAGGGGATGGTTGCAGGACTCCGTGTTTCCGTGGTGGACCAATGGCAAAGTATGATGGGAGAGATGGTGGCTGATAGAGATACCTGTTATTTCATTGCCGGCTCTCTTCATTTTATCGCAGAAGTCCGACAGATTCTTATGGAATAATGGAAGCCGACCACGACGTATTTTGCTGAATGCTTTTTTAAAAGTTTGACAAGGTTCGTCTTACTTTTCATCTTTCATATGCTAGAGTTGGTGATATATTAACCACCGGCGGGAGGGCAAAATATGGATAGAGAAAGAAAAGTAGAGATGAAAAAAGAAGGCAATAGAATCAGTTTCAAACTCAGCGATCCTGCCAAAGAGCAGCAGGCGGCTGTGATAGAGGATCAAGACGAGGAACCGGTTCTGACCCCGACAGCACCTCAAAAAAAAAAGAAAAAGACGGCTGGGAGGAAAGTTTCTGGATATAATTTGTTCAAACCTGTTCTCATGGCAGGTATTTCCGCTGTCCTTATCGGCTCGGTGTTAGGGTTTGTCATGTTGCGCATGATTGCCGGTATAGATGCTGATGGAACTGATGATGGGACGGCTTTTGTCGGAGCAGGGGTTACTGAAAATGAAGAGGAACAAAAGGGCCATGCTCCCACCCCTCTCCAAGGGCTCCAGGCTTTTGTTGTCCAAGGTGGTGTGTTCGGCAACAGGGTGAATGCGGAAGAGTGGGCGGAGAAATTCTCTAGTGCAGGAATGCCGCAAGTGATTTGGCAGAAGGATGGGCAATACTTTCTATTTGCTGGGATTGCTGCGGATGAAGATACGGCCTCCCAACTTTCAAGTGATATGGCGGATTATCAATTGGAGTCTTTTGTGAAAGAATGGCAGACAACAGAGCCAGAAGTGGAGCTTACAAATGGTGAAGCTGCGTGGGTCAGGAAATTTGTAGAACAGTGGAATAGCAGCCTGGAAGGCCTGACAAATACCTCTGCAGTTGATATACAAGGATGGGAAGAGTTGTTGGAAACATTCCCGAGTGAATCGGAAGAACTACTCCCTATGAAAGAAGAAATAGCCAGTCAGAAGGACGGAATAGAACAGGGGGGCAAGGGAACCCAGGAGAGTCTCCTGCATATGTGGCTGCAGTATGAACAAACTGTCAGCCAATAATCACAAAATATGCATTTTTAATTTTCTAGGATAACATGGACAGCCGTTCTGCTATTTTTGCAGGACGGTTTTCCTAGTTTCGGGAAGGCAGATCAAGTGAATTTCCTTTTTTGGCAGTTTGTCAGTTCCGTTCCTTTCCAATAAGATGATTTTATCTTGGAAAGGAGGTTGAATCATGAAGACGACATCAATTATGCTTAAAGACGTCCCAAAGGAAGACCGACCGAGAGAACGACTGTTAAAACTGGGGGCATCCCATCTGTCTAATCAGGAACTGCTTGCAGTCATACTTGGCAGCGGGACTAAGGAAGAATCTGTCATGGCATTGGCCCAACGGGTGCTCATGCATTTTGAAGGGCTGAAACTTTTGAATGACGCCGCTATTGAAGAACTGGTTGCCATTCGGGGGATCGGTTTGGCGAAAGGGGTTCAGATGCTTGCTGCTATTGAATTCGGCAAGCGGATGAACCAATATAAACCGAACGAACGTTATGTAATCCGTTCACCGGAAGATGGTGCAGACTATGTTATGGAAGAAATGCGGAGCCTCAACCAGGAGCATTTTGTGGTGTTATTTTTGAATACTAAAAACCAAATCATCCATCGTCAGACCATTTTCATCGGCAGCCTGAATGCATCTATTGTACACCCCAGGGAAGTGTTCCGGGAGGCGGTGAAACGTTCTGCTGCTTCCCTGATTGTCGCCCATAACCACCCTTCTGGAGACCCCTCGCCCTCTCAGGAAGACATCCATGTTACCAGACGCCTGGCAGAATCGGGAAAAATGATTGGGATAGAGCTATTGGACCATCTGGTGATTGGTGACAGGAAATTTGTCTCGTTGAAAGAAAAAGGGTATTTATAATACTATCTATTTTATAGGTTTTTTCGTATAATTGTATAAAGAGAAGGTCGGCGCCATTTTTCATTTTTTATGGAAAGTGGCGCTTATTGCGCGTGCTGGTGGACGTGCCATTTTACTTATCTATAATAAGATGTGAAAATAGGAATGGTTCATTGATCGATATACCGGGATCATGAATGTTGATGCTTGGAGAGGAAGGTTTATTTGGGAATATTCAACTTGTCACAGGACTTGGGGATTGATTTAGGTACTGCCAATACGCTCGTTTTTGTTAAAGGCAAGGGTGTTGTTGTGCGAGAGCCATCCGTGGTTGCACGGAATAGACACACAGGGGAAATAGAGGCTGTCGGGGAATCGGCCCGCAATATGATCGGGAGGACACCAGGTAATATCTCTGTCATCCGGCCGATGAAGGATGGGGTGATAGCAGATTATGACACCACCGCAGCAATGATGAAGTATTATATTAAAAAAGCAATGCAGAACCGCTCGTTCTTTGCCAGAAAGCCGAATGTCATGATTTGTGTCCCATCAGGAATCACCATGGTAGAAGAGCGGGCTGTAATAGATGCTACAAAGCAGGCGGGTGCTAAAGAGGCATTCCCGATTGCTGAACCATTTGCAGCAGCGATCGGTGCGGGCCTTCCCGTCTGGGAACCGACTGGCAGTATGATTGTTGATATTGGCGGCGGCACTGCAGAAGTAGCAGTGGTTTCCCTGGGTGGGATTGTCACCAGCCAATCCATACGGACTGCAGGAGATGGAATGGACGAGGCGATCATCCAGTATATTCGTAAGAAATACAGCCTTATGATTGGGGAGAGAACAGCTGAATCTATTAAGATGGACATCGGAGCCGCCATATTGAAGGAGCCTGTCGAGATGGATATACGGGGCAGGGATTTGTTGACAGGACTGCCGAAAACCATCAGTATTACAGGAGAAGAAATTCTGGAATCCATCCATGATACAGTCGAAGCGATTGTGGAAGCGGTGAAAAACACCCTGGAGCATACTCCCCCGGAACTAGCTGCGGACATAATGGATCGTGGCATCGTCCTATCCGGTGGAGGCGCCTTGTTAAAAGGCTTGGATCAAATCATCAGCGATGAGACAAAAATGCCTGTGTTCGTGACAGAAAATCCATTGGACAGTGTGGCTCTTGGAACCGGAAAATCCTTGGAGTATATCCAGCATTTCCGAGCCCACCCAAATGTATCGTCACGTTCTTCCATTGATTAAGTAGGTGTAGGTATGTCATTTTTACGTAAAAGAAAATTATTTATACTATTGATAGGTTTTATTATATTAGTTGCTTTAATAGGTTTTTCACTGAGTAACAGGGATAACATCACAACTGCAGAGCAGTTCATTAATGATACGGTCGGCTGGGCTCAGCGTACAGTACATGCCCCGGTCCAGTTTATTACAGATATTTTCACCAATATAGACGAAATCCAGAATACCTTTGAGGAAAACCGGCTGTTGAAGGAGAAACTGGCCGAGTACGGTGGGCTTATCTATGAAGTACAGGAATTAAGAGAAGAGAATGAGGAACTCAGAGACACATTGGGCATCACGGACTCCATAAGAGAGTACAATCCGGTACAGGCCTCTGTTGTATCCCGTTCACCTGAGAGGTGGATGGAGCAGGTCACCATCAATAAGGGGGAACAGGATGGTATCCGCCCCAATATGGCCGTGATCACTTCTGAAGGGATGGTAGGCAAAATACAGACAGCTTCTCAATTTACATCAACTGTACAACTGCTTACCGGGTTTGACCAGCTTAATAGAATCTCTGCCACCATTTCCCGTGAAGAGGGCCAGGATATATTCGGGATGATTGAAGGATTCGATCCTGAGTCTGATTCTCTGCTGTTCCGGATCATAGAAGAATCTGATGAAGACCTGCAGGAAGGGGAGCTCGTTGTCTCTTCAGGTATGGGCGGTGTATTTCCGGCTGGGCTTCAGATAGGGACAGTGAAGGATGTAGTTCCCGATCAATATGGCCTGACCCGCACAGCGCTTGTTGAACCAGCAGCCAATATGTACGATGTAGATCAAGTCATCGTCGTGGACCGCAAACTTTCTGAAAGTGAAGAAGGCGGGGAGGAAGAAGAATGAAGCGGTTATATGTACCCGGCATCCTGTTCCTGTTGACCATTTCGGAAGGAGTGGCTCTGGATTTGCTGCCTCCCGGTATTGTTAGCGGGGATTATCTGATCATCCCGCACTGGGTCCTCATTTTTCTAGTAATGCTAGCGATTTTTTATGATAAGGAGTCTACATATTATTCCGTATTATATGCGCTGGCTTTCGGCTTTCTGATTGACATCGTCTATACGGGGATTCTGGGTGTCTATATGTTTTCCTATGCGGCGGCGGTCTATCTGGCCCATGGATTGAAAAAAATACTGCATGATAATATTTTAACAGCACTTCTGTTGGGCATGTTGGGGATTGTTGCTGCAGATATATTCATTTATGTCATCTATATGATTGTAGGGACTGCAGCAATGATTTGGGAAAATTACTTAATGTACCGGCTATTGCCAACAGTACTTGCAAATCTCTTCTTTTTAATTATCTTTTATCCGATCATTGTCAAACGATTGGAAAAATGGAGTGAGATGCAAGTTTTTGATAGAAATAGATTTTAGACTGTCCAGGTAATCTTAATGGGGTGACTTAACGTGCAAGACAGGAAACAATTAATAACAATCAAAGGAACAAGGGATGGCCTTTCTCTTTTTATTGATGATGATTGCGCTTTTGCGGATGCAGCAAAAGAATTGGAATCCAAAATAGCCTCCAGCCATCCCCGTCAGGATGAGCCGATAGTCTCCGTATCCGTTAAAACAGGCAGGCGCTACCTGAGTAAAGAACAGATACAGAGAATCACGAAAATCATCGAGAGGGAAAGCCGGTTCGTTATCCAAGCAATCGAGTCTGAAGTTATCCATCAGGACGATGCCAGGCGTTGGAAGGAAGAAAGTGAAATCAAAGCCTTCCACCGTATTGTGAGATCCGGACAAGTTTTGGAGGTCAAAGGAGATCTCCTGCTTATAGGAGATGTCAATCCTGGCGGCAAAGTTGTTTCCTCGGGGAATATCTATGTGATGGGCAGTTTATTCGGCATTGCACATGCCGGTGCAGATGAAAACCGCCAAGCATTCGTTGCAGCCTCTTATATGAAGCCCAGTCAACTGCGAATCGCTGATTATATCAGCCGCTCACCCGATTATGAAGCGGAAGGTGTATATATGGAATGCGGGATGATTGATGAGAAGCAGGACAAGATTGTGATTGACCGGCTCCAGGTTCTTTCCAAGAGGAGAAGAGAATTGAGCAGGTTTGAAAGGAGAATGCAAAATGGGTGAGGCAATCGTTATTACATCCGGTAAAGGCGGGGTAGGTAAAACTACTACTTCTGCTAATATAGGCACGGCTTTAGCAATGTTGGAAAAAAAAGTTTGTCTAATTGATACAGATATCGGGCTGAGGAATCTGGATGTGATTATGGGACTTGAAAATCGGATCATCTATGACATCGTGGACGTCATCGAAGGCCGTTGCAAATTGAAGCAGGCAATGATCAAAGATAAGCGGTTCGATTACCTATCTTTGCTTCCGGCTGCGCAAACAAGCGACAAGTCTGCGCTAACGGCGGACGGCATGAAGGAGATCATCGGTGAACTAAAACAGGAATATGATTATATCATCATTGACTGCCCTGCAGGGATCGAACAAGGTTATCAGAATGCCGTGGCCGGTGCCGATAAAGCGATTGTGGTGACCACACCCGAAAAATCGAGCGTCAGGGATGCTGACCGCATTATTGGCCTACTGGAGAAAGAGGATATGGAACCGCCCCGTCTGGTTATCAACCGAATCCGCAATCATATGATGAAGAGCGGAGATATGCTGGATGTGGATGAAATTGTACAAGTCCTGTCGATTGATCTGATCGGTATTGTCACCGATGATGATGCCGTTATCAAGGCTTCGAATAATGGGACACCGATCGCATTGAAGTCGGACTCGAAAGCCTCCATAGCCTATCGGAATATCGCCAGAAGAATTTTAGGAGAGACTGTACCACTACAGTCTCTGGAAGAGCAAAAAGGAGTATTTGAGAGAGTAAAGAAATTTTTTGGAATTGGCAGTTGAAACGTCATTATTTTCCAAGAAGCAATGATTGTGTGCAATCATTGCTTCTTTTGTGTGCCCGGCATGTGCGCACGCTTTAGGGTTCGAGTCCCGAGCGGTGAAGGTCATTGTAACC